>CAKKPH010000160.1 GCA_919901585.1 Thermodesulfovibrionales bacterium
TTATGTGGTCAAACATAGTCCTTATTATCCTGTTCATTCTTCTTAACGGCCTCTTTGCTGCAGCCGAGATCGCTGTAGTCACTTCGAGGAGGAGCAGGATAAAGCAGCTCGTAGAGCAGGGCAACAAGTCTGCGATGATAATCGAAAGGTTCAAGAAGGAGCCGGACAAATTCCTTGCCACTATCCAGATAGCCATTACCCTCGTCAGTGTCCTTGCATCGGCTATCGCAGGTGCGATGGCAGTCCAGACCCTTAAACCTCTGATAAGCGAACTGCCCTTGAAATTCATTGCTTCATCGAGCGAGGCAATTGCGATCGGTATAGTCACAATATTAATAACGTTCTTTACGCTCGTCTTCGGTGAGCTTATTCCGAAATCAATAGCGCTTTCGCATCCTGAGAGTGTAGGCCTGAGGATAGCAAGGATAGTCGACAGTTTCTCGAAGATTGCCAACATATTCGTGAAACTGCTGACATCGAGTACTAACCTTCTCTTAAAGCCTTTCGGCGGAAAGACCTTTACTGAAAGGGCCTTTGTTTCTGAGGAAGAGGTGAGGATGCTCATCAAGGAAGGCGGAGAGCAGGGCGTTTTTGAGCCGACCGAACAAGAACTTATACACAGCGTCTTTGAATTCACAGACATGTCTGCAAGGGATGTGATGGTGCCCTACACCAAGATAGTCTCTGTGAATGTAAATATGTCTGCAGAAGAGATTAAATCCATAATCACAGAAGAGCAGTTCTCGCGCTATCCTGTTGCAGGAAAAGACCTGAATGACATACGCGGCATACTCTATGTCAAAGACTTCCTGAATGCGCTCGCATCAGGAGGCGAGGTCGACATCCGCAAGCTTCTCAAGACGCCGTTCTTCATACCTGATACCATGAAGATAAGCACCCTCCTGAGGGAGATGCAGAGGAGGAGGGTCCATATGGCCCTTGTGATAGATGAGCACGGTGGAGTCTCAGGCCTCGTCACAATGGAGGACCTCATTGAAGAGATAGTCGGCGAGATAAGAGACGAGTATGATGTTGAAAACCCTGTTATACAGCTCGGAGACGGGACAATGATAATCGACTCGTCTATAAGCATACGCGACCTCTATGAAGACTACAATATTGAAATACCCGAATCGCCTGATTACGAAACCCTCGGGGGGTTCCTCCTGAACGCGCTCCAGAGGATGCCGAAGATAGGCGATGTTGTTGAGATAGAGGGCAAGAGGATAACCATATCAGAGATGGTAGGGCAGAGGATAGCAAAGGTAAAGATGGAGTTATTGAAACAGGAAGAGCCTGAAGGATAGCGTCCTCTCAGTAACCTTTTTCACCACCTTTTTCAATTCCAGCTTGCCATTACCCTTATCTTTCCTATATAATTGCAGTCCGTCATGAGGAAAAAAGTAACAGTAATAGGCGCCGGTAATGTCGGTGCATCCACTGCACAGCTCATCGCGCATGAGGGGCTTGCTGATGTCCTGCTTTTCGACATTTCTGAAGGTATGCCTCAGGGAAAGGCGCTCGACCTTTCAGAGGCCTGTCCTTTATGGAACTCCTCCGCCTCTATAACAGGGACCAACACCTATGCAGACACTTCAGGCTCTGCTGTTATCGCTATAACAGCCGGTTTTCCGCGGAAACCGGGCACGAGCAGGGATGACCTGCTCCATGCAAACGCAGGCGTCATAAGAGATACTGTTTCAGGAGTCTCTGCACTCTCGCCTGACAGTATCCTGATCATAGTGACAAACCCTATGGACGTGATGGCTCAGGTTGCATGGAAGGTATCCGGGTTTGCACCACATAAGGTCATAGGCATGGGCGGCATCCTCGACTCATCCAGGTTCAGGACATTTATATCATTAGAGACAAAAATATCGCCGAGTGATATTGAGGCGCTCGTCATGGGAGGGCACGGCGACCTGATGGTCCCGATGCCGAGGTTCACTACTGTAAAGGGCATCCCTCTTCCTGATATCATGTCTAAGGATAAGATAGACCGCCTGATAGAGAGGACACGCCATGGCGGCGCTGAGATTGTGAATCTCCTGAAGACAGGAAGCGCTTACTATGCACCTGCTGCGGCTACTTACCATATGATAAAGGCTGTGCTGCTCGATGAAAAGCGGGTCTTCCCGTGCGCTGCATATCTTGACGGGCAATATGGCGTCCGGGGCACCTATGTCGGAGTCCCTGTGGTCCTCGGTGAAAACGGCGTCGAACGCATTATTGAGCTTGACCTCAATGAGGATGAGGAAAGGGATTTCAGAAAATCAGTATCGTCCGTACAAAATCTTTTAGGCATAATCGAATTTAACTAATGATGGAGGAATAATGGACAGGACACTATCTATTGTAAAGCCTGACGGTGTTAAAAAGAACGTAATCGGTGAGGTGATCTCAAAGTTCGAAAAAAATGGACTCAGGGTCTCTGCGCTGAAGATGCTCCACCTCTCGAAGGAAGAGGCAAAGTCATTTTACCTGGTTCACAAGGAGAGGCCGTTCTATAACAGCCTCACTGAATTCATGTCCGAAGGCCCTGTTGTCGTAATGGTCCTGAGCGGCGGGAATGCCATATCAAAGGTAAGGGAGATAATGGGCTCTACAAACCCGAAGGACGCTGCACCGGGCACTATAAGGGCTGCCTTTGCGTCAGATATCGAGAGGAACATAGTCCACGGCTCTGATTCGCTGCAGTCTGCAGCATATGAGATCCCGTTCTTTTTCTCAGCGCTCGAGATAATGTAACCGTGCATTACCAGAATCAGTGTATTCTGGCAGGGACTTTGCATACCGTTCTCAGTTGACTTTCAGCAATGAAAAACATTATTATTTTTTCAGGAGGACATAATGTTTGAGAAGTTCACTGAGAGGGGAAGAAAGGTAATCATCTATGCGAGAGAGGAAGCAGAAAAGAGACAGAATGATTATCTCGGCACAGAACATCTTCTCTTAGCTCTCCTGAAGGACGAAGAGAGCCTGCCCACAGCTATACTCAGGAAGATGGGCCTCTCCATAGACGAGGTATATATGGAGATAGAGAGGAACCTGCCTTCCGGAACAAACATACTGACCTTCGGTGATATCCCCTTTACGCCCCGTGCAAAGAAAGTCCTGGAGCTCGCTGTTGAAGAGGCAAGGCTCCTCGGTCACAACTATATCGGGAGTGAGCATCTCCTGCTCGGCATCGTAAGGGAAGAGGAGGGTATCGCCGGAAAGATACTCAGGAACTTCGGCGCAAACCTGTTAGGTGCGCGCCAGCTTACGATCAACCTTTCCCTTCGGACACAGCCGGGCACAAAAGAGAAGAGGAGCACAACCCCTGCCCTTGATGAATTCGGCCGTGACCTTACACAGCTTGCGAGGACCGGCAAACTCGACCCTGTTATCGGCAGGGACGATGAGATCGAGCGCGTCTTGCAGATACTCGGCAGACGGATGAAGAACAATCCTGTAATTATCGGTGAACCGGGCGTCGGTAAGACGGCAATTGTTGAAGGGCTTTCACAGAACATCGTCTCAGGCGATGTGCCGGAGAACCTCCTCGGCAAGCGTATAATCTCACTCGATCTCGGTGCCCTTATTGCAGGCACAAAGTACAGGGGGCAGTTTGAAGAGAGGCTCAAGGTAATCATGAAGGAGATTACAACAGTAGGAAATATAATAATCTTCATTGATGAGCTTCACACCTTAGTGGGAGCCGGGG
>CAKKPH010000161.1 GCA_919901585.1 Thermodesulfovibrionales bacterium
GCGTCTGCATGCATCTTCATCTTTACCACAATAGGCAGTCTCATAATCCTCTCAAGAGAAGAGAAGCTTTACAGGCAGGATTTAATAAATCAGGGGAATGTCCTCTCCGAGATAAGCAGGCTTACGCTCACAAATGTTATGGTCTACAACGAGCTCGGCATGATGGATAAACAGGACCTTATTGACTATCTTGACTACTTTATAATGAACCTGATGGAGCGTGACAAGAGGGTGAGGTATGTGATGATCCTTGATAAGGAAGGCGGAGTTCTCGCTCACAGCAATATCTCTGAGTCGAGCAAGGTATATGTAGATGAACCCTTATGGAAGGCAATCACTACCCTTGAAAAGACTGAAATAACCGAAGGGAGTTTTCAAAAGGAACCTGTTCTCAGGATATTAGCGCCCTTAAATATAGGCACCAAGCGTTGGGGTGTTGTGAGTACCGGGCTCTCGATGAGAGAAGTGCATGAATCCATTAGTTCCCTGAAAAGAGAGATCTACGCCCTTATAGTTATATTCTCGGCAATATCTCTGCTGCTCATAAGTGTCGGCGCAAAGGTGCTTTCTAAGCCGGTTATCAGGCTTTCAAGGATAATGGACGGGATCAAGACGCACGGCGACATTGAACAGCAGTCCTTTGAGTTTAGGGACAGACGGGATGAGCTTGGCGAGATGCAAAAGAGTTTTCTCTGGATGATACAGCGCCTCATAGATGCAGACAAGGAACATAAAAAAACCATAGAGGTGCTTAGCCAGACAGAGAAGATGGTGTCGATAGGGAGGCTTGCCTCAGGCGTGGCACATGAAATAAACAACCCGCTGAGCGGCATAACCTTGTGTTTTAAGAACCTTATTGAATCCAATGTGGATAATCAAACCAAAGAAAAGCTTATTGCGGCAATTAACGACGGACTCCAGAAAATTAAAGGTATTGTTGGACAGCTCCTTGATTTTTCGAGGATGACCGTTACCGAGAAAAAACCCGTTGATCTGAACAGTCTGATAGACCGCCTGCTGGTTTTGCTTAATTATCCAGCCTCGAAAAAGAATATCAGCATAGTAAAAGACCTCGCAGTTGAGGTGCCTGCGATATTGATAGATGAAAACAAGATGTCTCAGGTCTTCATAAATATAATGATAAACGCCCTGCAGGCTGTGGACGGCGGCGGAAGACTGACGATCAGGACCATGGTAGAGAACGGCTGCTGTCTGGTTTCTATCGAGGACACGGGGGCCGGTATACCGCCTGAGGTTATGCCGCATATATTTGACCCCTTTTATACGACAAAAGGGGTCGGTGAGGGAACAGGCCTCGGCCTTTCGGTGAGCAAGGGTATTGTTGAGCAGCACGGAGGCACTATCGAGGTCGACAGCAAGGTCGGCTCCGGCACTGCGTTCAGGGTCAGATTGCCCCTTCACCCGTGAGCAGGGATAATATGGCACAGAAATTGAATCTAAATTTATGAGAATAGCAGACAAAGGGAAAAGAGAGAAATCTGTGGAAAGGCCGGGCACGGTGAAGTACAGGCAAGGCGACTCTGCAGCGCCTCGTGGGCAGTCGATGAAGATACTCATCATTGAAGACGAGCTCTCAGTGCGGCTCGGGATCGCCTGCACCCTCGAGGGCGCAGGTTATCAGGTCGAGGCAGCAGACAATGGAACAGAGGGGATAAGGATCTTCGAGAAGAGACACTTCGATATCGTTATAACTGACCTCAGGCTTCCGGGTGCAGACGGTATTGGGGTGCTTAAGTCTGTGAAGGGGATATCCCCTGAGACAGGGGTTATAATCATCACCGCTTTTGCAGACGTAAAGACAGCGGTTGATGCGATGAAAGAGGGGGCCTATGACTATATCTCGAAGCCCTTTGACCCCGAAGAACTCCTCCTCGTTATCGACAGGTTTATAAAGCACAGGGGCCTTGTGCTCGAAAACATCCGCCTCAGGGAAGAAGTAAGGGAAAAGAAAGAGTTCCAGTATATTGTCGGCGCGAGTCCGGGGATGCAGGCGCTTTTCGACTCCATAGAGGTTGTTGCAAAGACAGACTCCTCTGTGATGATCTACGGGGAGAGCGGCACAGGCAAGGAGATGGTAGCTAATGCCATTCATACCCTCAGCCCCCGGAATGACAAGCCCTTCATCAAGATAAACTGTGCAGCCATACCCGATACGCTCCTCGAATCCGAACTCTTTGGCCATGAAAAAGGAGCCTTTACCGGAGCGACACAGAGGAGGAAGGGCAAGTTTGAGGCTGCCGGAGGCGGCACAATATTCCTCGATGAGATCGGAGATATGACGCTGGCGCTTCAGGCAAAGCTGCTCAGGGTCCTCGAGAGCCACACTTTTGAACGGCTCGGAGGCAACGAGTCAATTACCGTAGATGTGAGGACAATATACGCAACAAGGAAGAACCTTAAAGAGGAGGTAGAGACAAATGGATTCAGGGAAGACCTCTATTACCGTATAAACGTTATCCCCATAATTGTGCCGCCATTAAGGGAGAGGAAGGAAGATATACCTCTCATTGTCGAGCATTTCATCAAAGTCTTTGCCGGAATAATGAACAAGGGCTCCATTTCGATAAGCCCTGCTGCGTTTGAGGCCCTTATGTCATACGAATATCCGGGTAATGTGAGGGAACTCAAACATGCGATAGAGACAGCCGTCACCTTCTGCAAGGGCAGCACAATAGACCTCTGCTGCCTCCCCGCCGAGATAAGGGGTCAGGAGATACTGAAACAACCCATCTCTTTTATGTGTGAAGACCTCTCTCTTTCTGACAGGGTACGGGGGTTTGAAAAAGAGATCATAGCGCAGGCCATAGATGAATCCGGCGGCAGGAAAAAAGAGGCTGCAAAGAAGCTCGGCATCAGCAGGGAGACCCTCTGGAGAAAGATGAGAGAGCTTGGGTTTCCTGAGTCTTCTGCGGCTGAAGATTAATCCCGCCTTTTCCTCTTTAAGTTAAGTTTCTGCAACATCCCCTCTTATCAGCGTTAAATTATTGCAACACAAAAAGGTTACCTAATGAGTCCAATCAATAAAACCTGCTGATTCTAATGCTATTTATTTCATGGCATCACTCTTGCTATTTTCTATTCGAAATGTAGCGCAGTTATCACCGAATCCTGTTAACGAGAGTGAGGTAAATATGGCGAAGAAGTGGATGTTTTCCCTCATCCTGTCTCTTGTAGCTGGAGCGCTATTTTATCTCTTCCCTGTTTCTTTCTGTTTTGCCGGTGAAGAGAAGATGGCCCAGGACCCTGATGAGGACCTCCCAAAGCTCTTTATACCGAGGAGCGGTCCTGCAGAAAACTTTCCCTGTTCGAAGTGCCACAAATACCGGCCTGTGAATAGGGAGAAGAGGAAGCTCGTGCTGAACCACACCACCATCGAGCTCAAGCATGCCGAGAAAAACAGATGGTGCTTTGATTGTCATGACGGCGACAAGCTGAGGCTGCCGAACGGAGAGTTAGTAGAGTATGACAAGCCCTATCTGCTCTGCGGGCAGTGCCATGGGACTATCTTCAGGGACTGGAAGGCCGGAATCCACGGCAAGACTGTAGGCAGATGGGTGGGTGACAAGGTGTTCTATGTCTGTGTGAGCTGCCACGATCCGCATAAGCCGAAGTTCAAGCAGATAGAGCCTGAAAAACAGCCGTTGCGGCCAACAGAGATTAAACTGATTAAAAAATAGGGGGCAGATATCATGTCACAGGATACCAACAAAAGTCCGAGGGACAGGATGCTCGATAGGAGAATGTTCCTCAAAGGAGCTGTTGCGGGTCTTGCATTGTCAGCCCTCCCGGCAGGTGCCAATGCATACGACTGGGAGAAGTTTCTGCAAAAGCACTTCAGGGAGATGAACGAAGCTGAGCTTAAAAAGGTGATTGAGCGGCTTGAGAGAGAGACGTCACTCGAATGGAAGAAAAAGATAACTATCAGCACGGCAAAGGCAATCCCTGATGTCAAATTTGGCTATGGCCTTGACCTTTCCCGTTGCATCGGATGCAGGCGCTGCGTCTATGCCTGCGTTAAGGAAAACAACCAGTCGAGGGCCAACCAGGTCCACTGGATTACGGTCCTCCGCTTCAAACAGGGAGAGAAATGGGCCGACCTTGAGAACTCGGAAAAATACTACAGCTCAAAGCTTGTGCCTGAGGAGGGCGCCTTTTACATGCCGGTCCAGTGCCAGCAGTGCGAAAACCCTCCCTGCGTAAAGGCGTGTCCGGCGCAGGCGACATGGAAGGAGCCTGACGGCATAGTCGTAATCGACTATAACTGGTGTATAGGCTGCAGGTACTGCATGACCGCCTGTCCGTACGGGGCGCGCCGTTTCAATTGGGCAAAACCCGACATCCCGCAAAATGAGTTGAACCCGGAGACTCATTATCTTGGAAATAGGCCAAGGTTCAAGGGTGTTGTCGAGAAATGCACCTTCTGCATTCAGAGGACAAGGCTCGGTAAACTCCCGGCATGTGTCGAGGTCTGTCCTGTGGGCGCGAGGAAGTTCGGAAACCTCCTCGACCCTAAGAGCGAGATCAGATACCTGATGTCAAACAAGAGGGTCTTCAGGCTCAAGGAGGACCTTAACACGAACCCGAAGTTCTATTACTTCTTTGCAACATAGCGAGGGGGCAGTATGGTCTATATTGTGAGAAATTTTTTTAAGGCGATTTGGCAGGTCACCAAGGGGGGCATTGGCTATTATGTCTGGATAGCTTTTCTGCTCAGCCTTATAGGCCTCGGGATCAAGACGTATCTTGATCAGTATGAGCACGGCCTCATCATAACAGCGATGAGGGACCAGGTGCCCTGGGGCTTTTATATCTCAAACTTCACGTTTCTGGTGGGCGTTGCAGCAGCAGCAGTACTCCTTGTCGTGCCTGCGTATCTCTATAACTTCAAGCCGATCAAGGAGATCGTGCTTTTTGGCGAGATGGTAGCTATTACTGCGGTCACCATGTGTATTATGTTTATAATGGTCGATCTCGGACATCCTCTAAGGGTGTGGCATCTGCTGCCTATTGTGGGCACGATGAATTTTCCTGCATCTATGCTTGCATGGGATGTGCTTGTCTTAAGCGGTTATCTTTTTATAAACCTCATACTCGTCTTCTATGCCTTATACAAATTATCCCTGAGTAAGGAATACAGCCTTTCGATGATCTGGCCGTTAATATTGCTTTCTATACCGTGGGCAGTAAGCATACACACAGTGACGGCGTTTTTATATAATGGGTTTCCGTCAAGGCCGTTCTGGAACGCCTCGATCCTTGCGCCGAGGTTTCTCGCGTCGGCCTTCTGCTCCGGCCCCGCAATAATGCTTATCCTCTTTCAGGTGATCAGGAAGCTTACGAAGATCGAGATAGAGAACAGGGCTATTTTCAAGATGGCTGAGCTTGTGGCTTATGCCATAGCCGTCAACCTGTTCCTTCTCGGGTCAGAGATGTTTAAAGAGTTCTATTCCGGCAGTATTCACAAGGCTCCGTTGGAATACCTTTACTTCGGCCTGCATGAGAGCAAGAAACTGATGCCGTGGATGTGGGTTGCCCTGTCATTCAATGTTGCGGCCTTTCTGCTCTTCCTGATACCAAAGACACGTGAAGACCTCGTGACCTTAAACATAGGGGCTGTTTTGATAATTCTGGGTGTGTATATCGAAAAAGGTCTGGGACTTATTGTCCCGGGGTTTATCCCTGATTCACTTGGAGAGATCTACGAATACTGGCCTGTAATGCCCGAGGCTCTCATCACAATCGGCATATGGGCTTCAGGCATTCTCTTTTATACGCTTTTGTTGAAATTCGCTATCCCGGTCTATACCGGTGATCTCAAGTTTGAGACAAAGAAAAGGGTTTAAAGGTACCCTGAAAAGGAGGTAGAAAATGAATACCGAGATGAAGAGAAGGACGTTCCTCAAACTGACGGCTGCAGCAGCCGCTGGTGTGGCAGCATCCAACTTCAAAAATGTCGAGGCATCTGAATGGAAGAAACAGATCGGCAAGGCCGGCTCGCAGCCTGACCCTGTTGATGGCGAGATGCAGATCATCAGGAGTGTATGCCTTATGTGCCACGGAGGCTGCGGCATTCAGGCAAAGGTAGTCAACGGAGAGCTCAAAAGGCTCGAAGGTAACCCATATCACCCCAATTGCTATGACTACACTGCAAAGGGAGATATCGTGGTCGAGTCAGACCTTGACACAGGACCGACAGGCAAGGATGTAGGGTCGCTCTGTCCGAAGGGGCAGGCAGGTATCTTTGCGCTTTACAGCCCGTTCAGGCTCCAGCACCCTTTGAAGAGGGTCGGACCGAGGGGTTCAGGCAAGTGGAAGACCATATCCTGGGAGCAGGCGTTCAAGGAGATCTGCGAAGGCGGTTATCTCTTTAAGAATGTGCCCGGCGAGGAAAATAGGAAGGTTGATGGGCTCAAGTCGATCCTCAACAATGACAGCCCCATGGGTCCGGAGGATTCTGCCTATATGGATGAGGCGCCCCCCGGCGGCTGGGGACCTAAGAGGAACCAGTTTGTATGGGCGCATGGCCGCAACGAGCAGTCTCCGCTCACGCCGAGGTTTGTCCTCGAGGCAGCGGGTGTGCCGCACATGCTCAACCATTGAAGCCGCTGCGCCGGCACCTTCTACAGTGTTGTAGAGGCAGTCTTGAATCTCCCTCCGTATGAGATAGGGAGTTATACGGATTATGAGTATTGCGATTACCTTATAAGCCTGGGCTCGAACATCACACAGGCAGACTATCCGATGCAGACAAGGGCACGGTACCTCCAGAAGTTCGGAAAGAGAGTCGGCCCCTATGCAAGCGAATTTAAGCATGTAGTAGTTGATCCGAGATTTTCTAATGGAGCAGCCAAGGCGACGCACAACGGGGTCGGTGAATGGGTGCCCCTGAAGCCGGCAACAGACGCTTATTTCCTCCTCGGCATGATAAGGTGGATGCTCGAAAACAACGGATACAAAAAAGAATATCTCTCGATACCAAGCGAAAAGATTGCGAAAAAGATGGGCTACAGGACTTGGACAGACATGACTTATCTTGTCGGCACCAAGGAGCCCAAGAAATACCTGACCGGCAAGGATGCAGGACTTGGGCAGAGCGATTTTGTGGTTCTCGTAAACGGCAAGCCGGTTATGTTCCAGGATGCCGAGGGTCTTGCTGACCTCGATGCAGGCGCGGTAGTCAACGGCGTAGAATACAAGACCGCATTCAGGATGCTCATGGAGAGGGCTCAGGAAAAGACCCTCGAGGAATGCGACGCAGTCTGCGACATCCCCCCGGGCACCATAGCACGCATAGCAAAGGAATTCACGTCGGCGAAACATCCGGCCATCGAGATGTTCCGCGGTCCGGTGCAGCAGAGCAATGGCTGGTACAACGGCCAGGCGCTCTGCATCATTAATATGCTCGTCGACAATATAGACAGGAAGGGCGGTTTCATCTCCGGACATGCCGCTTACAAGGGAGGTGTCAATACAGAGAAGAAGCATACCCCTAAAGGGATAAGAGTCGACACTTCAAAGGCTAACTATCAGGGTAAAAAACCCGCATCTACGCGGCCCTGGTATGTTGCAGCAGGGGCGCCGAGGGGTGTGACGCCTGCCTTTTTCTCAGGGGCCAGGCAGGGCTATCCGTACAGGATTAAGGCCTACCTGAACTATTACAATGACCCTGCCTATACTATGCCGTATAACGCTGAGGTCATTGAGTCGATGCTCGACCTAAAGGCAATGCCCCTCACAATCTCGATTGACGCCTACATGGGAGAGACAACAGTGCTCTGTGACTATGTCCTGCCGGACACTGAGTACCTTGAGCGCCTCGGAGGTTTCAAGACCTATCCGCCTATCAAGACGCAGGTATGGGGTCTTAGACAGCCTGTGGTCGGTTCCTTTGATCCGAAGACGCACGAATACAGGCCTATCAGGCCGGACACGAAGATGGCGGATGATGTCCTTATCACGATAGCAAAGGAGTGCAACCTCCCGGCTTTTGGCAAAGACGCGGCAGGAAAAGGCAAGGACATCAACAACTCCTGGGACTTCTGGAACGAGTACCACAAGAACTATGACTTTAAGGAGGGTCTCGACCCGAAGGGCAGCCTTGTTAAATTGGGCGGCAAGTTCCAGAACCCGGCGCCGAAGTTCCAGTATACAAAGGCCTTCTCCTCAGGCGAATACACCACATTCCCGGGCGGCAGACAGGTGAGGGTGCTCTTTTCATACCAAGAAAAGATTGCTGTCGCAA
>CAKKPH010000162.1 GCA_919901585.1 Thermodesulfovibrionales bacterium
CACTGTGTTTGCCGTTTTCCTTGACTGTCTTTTCCACTGCATCGGCAACAAAATTAACAGCGTCTTCCCAAGGTATCAGGACAAAGTTGTCTCTCATATCATTCTCTGAGGGTTTGAGGCCGTGGGGGTCTTTTGTTGTCCTGCCTTCGATAACCCTCGGAGAGTTTATAAGGTCAGGCTTTCCTGTCTGTGGGTTTATCCATTCCTTTCTTATAAGTGCGCCTTTTGGCCTGTCCTTATATGATAGCGCCTTGTGGAGATAGAAGCCTTTTGTGCAGAGAACGCCCCTGTTTACAGGGCTCTTAAGGTCTCCCTTTATTGCCATGACCTTTATAACCTTGCCTGATGCGTCAATTTCGCAATCAGCGATCATGGTGCATCCGACTGCGCAGTATCTGCACTGGCCTATTGGTATGGACTTTACCGGCATTGCCGCATAGAGCATTTCAGGCTTAGCTATGCCTGCAGCAGCAGCGGCAGCGGTAAGAGCGCTTGCCCTTAGGAATTCCCTTCTGTTGAGTTTCATCTGGATATCCTCCTTTAGAATCTATCTGAAAATTATTTTTTAGCTTTTGTTGTGAATGATCCTGCACTGACAATATCCCCGGTTGAGGAAAAGTCACCGTTTGCAGCAACAGCCATTATGGTGAATGTCACATCCACTTTTTCTAAGGGCGCCTTCCATGCAAAATTCCATTTTCTCAATTCTGAACCATCCTGAGTATGTGTAAGTATGCTGTTTATCAGTTGTGTATTCTTACCGTCGGTGACTAAGATGTCGCCTGCCGATGACTCAAGCGCAAAGCCTCCTGCAATATCGCCCATGCTCTTAAGGTCACTATTGACCGATATGCTCAGTTTGTATCTCTTGCCCGGGGTATAAGTTTCAGGCAGACCCTCCAGACTGACCAGCTCGGGCGCAAAGTCACCTTGATGGCATATTGCACAATCGAGACTTGGAGCGCTGTTGTTATGACCTGAACCTATGGATACGGTAAGCAGAATAAAGAGAGAAGGCATAAACCACAACAATATCTTTTTCATAATTCCCCCCTTTCTTCATACATAAAGGCAGGGCTTCCATGGCCCGCCTTTCTTTTGAGAGTTATCTGTTTTGCTGCTGACTTTACGGCTAAGGCATCATTTATGACCTTGATACCTTAGTAACGAAGAAAAACCGTTTGCATAAAAAAGAGCCTCTCTTGAAATTTTTCTAAAGTCCCCTCCCCATGCTGCGTTATTACTAACTTTCCCATTTCACCTCCTTTTTCCCATTGCATTTTCTTCAGGCTTGTAATTATGTTTAATTCTATGATGTCAGCATGTAAATATGCTGTAAATGTGTGTTAATTTTTTGTAAATAGAAAACGGCATTGATGTATAATATTTTGTGCTGGTCATTGGACTTACAGGAAACTACGGTATGGGCAAGAGTACGGTCCTTAAGATATTCAGGGACCTCGGTGCAACTGTTATTGATGCCGACAGTCTGGTCAGGGCGGCCCTGAATGATGAGAAAATACTTAAAAGAATAAGGGGAGTGCTGGGAGACGATGTCTTCCTTAGCGACAACAGTTTCGACAAGGCTAAGGCAGCTTTAATTATATTCAGGAATAAAGGCTTGAGAGAGAAAGTGGAGGAGATCCTGCATCCTATTGTCCTTAAAGGAATAGACGCTATACTGGACAAGACATCAAAGGAAACTGTTGGAGTGGGCATCGTGGTAGTAGAAATACCGCTTTTGTTCGAAAAAGGATATGATAAAAAATTCAGTAAGACTATTACTGTATACACAGACATAGAGACGGCAATCGGGAGGCTTAAAAGTGCAGGCATAAGGCAGGAGGACGCTGTAATGCGCATGAACGCTCAGATGCCTGTTGAAGAAAAGACGAGTAAGTCGGACTTTGTGATAGATAACAACTCTGATTTGAGCAGGACTGAGCTGCAGGTGAGGGAGATATATTCACGGCTTGTTCAGGAGGCAAAGGGCCGGCATGATTAGTCTTGGAACTTGTGTGATATTTAAGGCCTTAGTTTTCTGAGGTGACATGTGGTTATTATCAAGGGGCTCGGGAACATAAAAGATAAAAAGGGCGATGTAATTCTCACCATAGGGAATTTTGACGGAGTCCATATAGGCCATCAGAAGATTCTTAAGGCTGTGGCTGAGCGTGCTCGCAGCCTGAACAGGACTTCAGTAGCAATCACATTCGACCCCCATCCGGTCAGGGTCCTCGCGCCCGAGAGGGGGCTGAGGCTGATTACACCCTTTGCTGAGAAGGTCCGCCTCATAGGTATATACGGCATTGACATTGTCCTCTGCATTAAGTTTAGCCGCGATTTCTCAAACATTAAACCGGACGATTTTATAAGAGATGTGATAACCGGCAAGATAGGTGCCTGCGAGGTTATAGTAGGACATAACTATGCCTTCGGCAAGGGCAAGAAAGGCACGACTGGATTGCTCAGGAGGCGCGGAAAAAAGCATGGGTTCAACGTAAGGGTTATAAGGAATGCAAGGCTTTTCTGTGATGTCGTGAGCAGCAGCAGGATAAGGAGCCTTCTTGCGAGGGGCAGGGTCTGCGAGGCGTCATGGCTCCTCGGAAGGCCCTATATGATAGGCGGGAAGGTTATCAAAGGTGCAGGCAAGGGGAATAAGCTGTTAAAAATCCCTACTGCCAATATCTCTACTTCATACGAGCTTGTGCCAAAAGAAGGCGTCTATGCCGTCAAAATAGGCCTTGGGGACTCGATACTCGATGGTGTTGCAAATATTGGGAGGAATCCAACCTTTGGCGAAAATCTTATGAGCTATGAGGCACATATCTTTGACTTTTCAGGAGATATCCTCGGAAAGGATATCAGGGTCTACTTCATTGACCGCATAAGGGACGAGAGGACGTTCCCGGACATCAGGGCCCTGCATGAGGGCATAATGAAGGACATAGAATTCACAAGGGAGATAATGAGGACAAAAAAATACCCTGCTGTTGTATAGTTATTCAGCAGGAAGTTGTCAGATCGATACAGGGTCAACATCAACCGTTATCCTGAATTTTTTTGAGCCCTTAAAAGCCTTCAAAAAATTATGGACATAGAAATGAAGGCTCACCTTTGTCTTTGACTTAAGGAGTATTTTCCATGTGCCCTTATCCCTGCCTTCTACCCTTAGCGGACCTATAACCTCGACCGCTTCCCCGGCAGTCATGCCGGTAGTCTTCATGGCCACTGCGACCTCTTTGCCTATATCAACCTTTGAGGTTATTGTTATAAGTACGAGCCTCGAAAACGGAGGATACATCAGAGACTTCCTGTTGAGCAGTTCCTCCTCGAAGAATGAAGGATAGTCGTATTTCCTGATGCACTTATAGACATGGCTGTCAGGCATCCTCGTCTGAATGATTAATGTGCCGCTTCCCCTGATATGTTCAGATATGTTTACTAACTCCTGAAAGAGAAGCTCTGAAGACCTGAAGTCCGGAATGTGGAGGCCTGCGTCAGGGTTCAGGAATGCGCAGATGCAGAACGTCCCCCTTTGTGCAAGCCGCTTAGTGATTATCTTTGTGCTGACGATCACCTCTTCATCCCGGATGATGTCAGAGACCTTCTGCAGTAACGGGTTCTTCCTGATTGTGTCCCGGTCTATCCTTAACGGCTCTGTGTTCAGGTGATTTTTTATCTCAGAGGCTATGCGTTGTGTGCCTGCCCCGACCATCCCGAGCCGCGACCCCTTGCACTTATTGCAGACATTAGAAGGCCTTGATGTCCGGCCGCAGCAATGGCACTTAAGGAGCTTCTCATCTTTATGATAAACAAGCGGCAGATTACAGACAGGGCATGTCTCTATATAGCTGCACTCGCGGCACTGAATAATAGAGTATCCCTTTCTGTTAATCAAGAAGAGAGAAGTTTCATCCCTTTTTGTGCAGGATGCTGCTGCGTCTGTGACCCTCTTTGAGAGATAAGGGGTTGTTTTTTTTGCGGTCTGCATTTTTATTATCTCGACCCTCGGCCTCTCTGCAGGTTTTTCATCCCTGAGCAAGGTATACTTGCCTGTAGTAGTGTTATAAAAGGACTCGATAGAGGGCGCTACTGATGAAAGCAGCACAGTAGTCTTTTCGAGATAGCCGCGCATCACAGCGACATCACGTGCGTTGTACCTGAGTCCCTCAATGTTTTTGTAGGACCTGTCATGTTCATGCAAAACCGATATAAAGGACAACTTCCTGAGCGGCGCAAACACTGCCGGCCGCGTACCAAGAACAATATCCGACCTGCCGGAAATAATACTGTTAAAAGCCCTTCTCCTCCGGGCCGTTGTCAGTTTTCCGTGCAGGACTGCCAGCCTTTCACCGTAGAGTTTTGTAAGCGACGAGGCCAATATTTCGATGTGGGATATCTCAGGCACTAAGATGATGGCATTACTAATGCCTAAGAGAGACTCAAGGACAACTGAGACCTCATCTCTTGTTGTCCCTGCATGAAAGAGGTATGACCTGTACTCCTTTTTATCAATAGACTCCCTGATGGCGGCTATGACCTGAGGGTCTGATTCGCTTAATATTTCACCGTCTGAGGGATCTTGTACTGTGTAAGTCGAAGAATGAGTCTTTGTCTTACTGATATTGGCTTCCCTGCCTTTTTTAAATATTTCTTTCGGCAACATGCTTTTAAGGGCAAGGCCGTCAGGCACAATGTAGTAACCTGCAACCCATTTCAGAAGGCCGAGCATAGGTTCGCTAAAAACCGGCTGGTCAGATATAAGGCAGGTTATCTCTTTTATGCCTTTTATGGCAGGCTCTGAGGCCTTGCTTATTACAATACCGCATGTCTCGCTTCTCTTCAGTTCTGCCTTTACAGCCATTCCTGGTCTGATTACGGATGTGAGTTCAGGAGAAGCCGAGTATGTCATGGCGCCGAGGTTTAAAGGGAATACGACATTGAAAAAGTGCATGCAGGATTTTAACATAAATGAAAAGCAGGACATAAGATGAAGACGTTTCAAGTATAATCAGGCTGTGAAATATTTTCTTTCGGAAAGCTGTGCCCTTAAGCGTCTCGAAACGCCTTCCGTTTATAACATCTCAACGGATGAGCTATATGAGCTTGATGAGGCTGCGTTTGAGTTCCTGAAAAAGTGCGCTGGGAAAGAGGGGTCTGACGGAGAGAAATGCGACAGGGAGTTCCTTGATTATGCTATGAATGCGGGCATAATAAGTGAAAAACAGTCAGGTGTCAGGAGGCCGCCCTTAGTCAAAGCGCCTGCACCGTCACTCAGATATCTTGAACTCCAGATCACAAGGGCCTGCAATCTCAGGTGCAGGCATTGCTATATAGGGCCTCCTGATACGCTGGAGTTGAGTCTCGAAAAAATACGCAAGACCCTCGATGAATTCTTGGAGATGCAGGGGCTGAGGCTGCTGATAACAGGAGGAGAACCGCTCCTCCACAGAGAATTCGGTAAGTTTAACGGGCTATTGCATGGTTATGCATTCAGGAAGATACTCTTTACAAACGGGTTATTGCTTACAAGAGGGATATTGAAAGCGCTTAATGTTGACGAGATACAGGTGAGTATTGACGGACTTGAGCAGGGACATGAGGCCTTAAGGGGGAAGGGGACGTTCAGAAAGACAATGGATGCGATAAGGATGGCGCTCGATTCTGGGTTTGCGGTCTCAATATCGACCATGGTGCATTCAGCCAACCTTTACGAATTCGGAGGAATGGAGCGTTTATTCAGGGAGATGGGGATACGGGAGTGGACAGTTGACAGCCCTTGTTTTGAGGGCAATTTAAGAGATAATCCGGCATTTCAGCTTTCTCCGGAGATAGCCGGCAAATATTTGAGATACGGCTTTGGTGAAGGGCTCCACGACGGCGGGGATGGTTTTGGATGCGGTCTCCATCTTGCTTCTATTATGGCTGATGGCATGGTTGCAAAATGTTCTTTTTATAGCGATGTCCCTGCCGGTAATGTTGATGAAGGACTTGCCTTATGCTGGAGCAGGATCCCCCCTGTCAGACTGAATGAGCTTAAGTGCGACTGTGAATTTATCGATATCTGCAGGGGCGGTTGCAGGTTCAGGGCAGGGCTCCTCGGTGACGTTTATGGCAAGGACCTTTACAGGTGTTTTGCAATCTTGAAGCCCTAATGCTCAAAGACCATTCCGGAATAATGACAACAGAAGTGCTGAAAGCCTCATAAACATAATAAGATCGACAGTATATTAAGATGTTATAACTCGTATTGAT
>CAKKPH010000163.1 GCA_919901585.1 Thermodesulfovibrionales bacterium
AATTTTTTCATGAGAGCATATACCTCCTGAGACTCGCGCTCCGGGATTCTGACATATCTTTGTTTTTCAGAGAATATTCTTATTGCAAGCTCCACTTCATCTTCAATCCACTCAGGCATGTCATATGCTTCAAGAGAGGATTCATCAATCAGTTCATCGCCTTTGTAAAGACTACTCTTTGCGCCTTCAAGTGCATCAACAGAGATTGTTTTAACCGCTCCTGTCTCAAGGTCAAGAAAGTAGTCAAATGCATCCCGCGACACATCCTCCATCGTCTGCTTTGCCAGTTCGATACGATCAACGATGAACAGTACACGCTCGGCGTTGCGGGTTGCCAGAAATCTCCGGATCAGTACAGCGCAGAGCAAAGTCTTGCCTGTGCCTGTAGCCATTTCGAGGAGAAATTTGCGTCGTCCTTCTTTATCAAAGAGGTCTGCTATAGCCTCCATAGCGTTAATCTGATAACCCCGCAGCTTCAAATCAGGTCTCAGACGGTAGAGATAGTCAGGGGATACAACCTCGGACCTAAGCTCTCTGGGAGGCTGCAGATTCTTAAGACGCACCCGCTCCAAGTCTTTTTGAGAAGGCAGACGTTCGATACGGTATGCATCCTGATATTCAGCACGTTGGAGATTCCAGAACCAATGCTCCCGTCCGTTGGACAGGATAACAAACGGCGCATTGAGATTTTCGGCATAGCCGCGCGCCTGCTCCTTGGCGTCATAAGGGTCTAAGTCCTCGCGTTTCGCTTCAAGGACGCACAAAACACGGCCGAGGTCGTCTTTTAGCAGGTAGTCCGCCCTGCCGGTGGGCGTATGATGCTCAAACTGGACTTGTTGTTGATTGAGCAGATCCCATTCGCTTTCTGTCAGAGCCCTGTCGATCAGGACTCTTGAAAAGGCTTCGGGATTATGAGAAGTATGAGTCATTTTATTCTAATGCATACCCCTTAGTACCTATTCTCCTTCTTAACCACTTTCCCGACGATCCGGTACTTGACGCCCTTCTTCAGTTCTATGTCCTCATACCTGGAATTGAGAGGATGCAGGACAAGCGTATCGCCGAATTTCTTCAACTGCTTGAAGGTGGCTTCCTCTTCATTGTTCTTCACGATCATGTAATCGCCGGATTTCGCCTCGACATGCGGATTCACAATTACTATTTCTCCCTCTTTGAATTCAGGCTCCATGCTGTCCCCACTTACCCGCGACGTAACCGGCTTATTTTATCACAGCCGGATTGTTTTGAAGAAGTTTTTAAACTCGAAAGGACGAAATCAGGGGGGGGTCGGACAAGCTTCCGGAATTCAATTTACTGCTCTCCGGCCTTGAGACAGATTTCTCTTACAAAATCTTGTGACAGCCACAGCCCGGCATTCTGGATCTTTGTGAGGCAGTCTTTTGCTGAGGAGATAAGCCCCCTTCTCTTTGCAAGAAGGATAATGCCGACAGTTCCGGTATAACGGCAGCCGAGTGTTGCAGCGCACTTCCTCGCTTCGAGGTCGTCTATGACAACCCAGCATTCTGGATGGTTCAGTGCATAGGCCAGCACCGAGCTTTCACCTTCTCCCAAATCCCAGGACATGACCGACGAGGGAATTACGATAGCGCTTATTACTTTTACTTCCTGCTGAGAAAAGAGTTGACGGCATGCCCGCGTGATATCCTCCTTAATGGTGATCTCCTGATAAACTCTCGCAGGCACAACTATGTCGGCAAATAATTCGGGGAGGATTTCTGACAGACCGCTCTTGCAGAGGCAGATAAGAGGAGATGCGTTGACTACAACGCGCTCAATCCGCATTGCTGAGTTCTTTTTCTATATCTTCGACTGTATACTGAAAAGGTGAAACGTTGAATCGCGCCAGAGAGAATATAAAATCAGTGCGGTTGAGTCCTGCTATCTCTGCCGCCTTTTCCTGTGACACCATCCCAAGCTCATACCACTTGACCGCAGCCGCAAGGCGCAGTTCCTTTGTAAATTCGGTTGGGTCTTTGCGAAGGGCGGAGAATGCCCCTTCAGGCATATCGAGTTTTAATGCTACAGACATAATAACCTCCCAGACCGTCCCCGGCCTTTATGCTCATAGTATAGCAAATATCTAAAGTACCTCCACCAAGGCCTTTCGGCGTGTTGAGTGAGGAGCAAATAAAAAAAGCCTAATACCTCTTTTTCTTCTCCACGATCTTACCGACGATATTAAAAGTCTGTGAGTCATGAAGCGTAAAGCGTGAACAGTCCCCGTCTGAATGCCTGAAGGTGGCTTCCTCCTCGTCGTTTTTGACGATCACGTAATCCCCTGGCTTTGCCTCGACATGGGGATTTACAATAACGACATCGCCTTCCCGGAATTCAGGCTCCATGGAGTCACCCTTGACCCTTGTCATAACAGACTTATTCTATCACAAACAGGTTGATTTGATAGAAATTTTGAATAAATGCCGGATACAGCAAGGTATGATTCCGATAATCCTGTCAGAAACTGAAGGAAGATGACTTGCGAAAAAATATGGTGGAGCTGAACGGGATCGAACCGTCGACCTCTTGAATGCCATTCAAGCGCTCTCCCAACTGAGCTACAGCCCCTGTATAACTCTTTCTATAATTGCCTTTTTTTCTTTAACCCCTCCGATGGACTTCAGATGCTTTTCCCGAAGCATCGCTTCACGCCTCGTATTATAATTTTCAGTATAAAAAATATCAAACGGAGAGCGGTTTTTAGTAGATTTTATTAACCCCTTATTATGTCTTTCTAACCTCTTTTCTATATTATTTGTCTGCCCAATATAGAACGTGCCGTCACTTTTACTTCGTAAAAAATATACAAAAATGCCATTCAAGCGCTCTCCTCTATGAGCCGTTGGCTCAACGAGCCATTAGGCGAGCCATAGGCCAACTGAGCTACAGCCCCTTGCTGAAGAATATTCTATACTAAAGGGGGGGTGGTCTTCAACCATCTCCCCTTGTCCGGCTAATCAAGCCTCTTTCTGAACCTCATTGAACTCATGGTTATCACGAATATACCGAGCAACAGCAATGCTGCAAGCTGCGGCCAGAGTATATCAAAGCCGTTGCCCTTCAGGAATATGCCCCTGATTATCACAAGGAAGTATCTGAGAGGGTTTATGTAGGTTCCGTACTGTATGATTTTTGGCATATTCTCAATCGGAAATATGAACCCCGAGAGCAGGACTGCTGGTATATAAAAGAGAAAGGTCGCCATCAGCGCCTGCTGCTGTGTCCTTGAAATGGTAGATATGAAAAGGCCTATTCCCAGTACGGATAAGAGATAGATCGCTGTTGCAAGAGGCATAATCTGCAAAGAACCCTTAATCGGTACATCAAACCAAAATACCGCGACAAGGGTGACAAGAAAAACATCAAAAACCCTATTATCGCAAAAGGGATTGTTTTCCCGAGCATCAGCTCTATCGGCCTCAATGGCGTGACCATGAGCTGTTCCATGGTGCCGATCTCCCTTTCCCTTACAACAGCCATCGAGGTCAGCAAGAGGCAGGTGAGCATGATCACGATCGCGATCACCCCGGGAACGTTGTAGTTCCGGCTCCTGAGGTCAGGGTTGTACCATGCCCGTGTGTTTACCTGTATTTTCGCACGCTGCGCCGATAGATCAGTCCCGAACTCTTTTGCGTATTTCATGACAACCCTGCTTGCGTAGTCTATGGCGACTGTTGCTGTGTTTGAATCAGTTCCATCCACGATAATCTGAATCTCAGTGGGTACCTTCCTCTTCAGATCAGAAGAAAAACCTCTGTTGACCTGGATGGCACAAAGCACTTTACCCCTGTCAACCAGCGCCTGAATCTCTTGCGGAGATTCAGGAAAATATGCAATATTGATGGGAGGATTTCCCTGTGCCCCCTTATTACTATCCCTGAACGACTCAAATTCACAATAATATCATCTACAAGTTCGCTCCTGACAATGGCAATGTGCAATTTATTCCCGTACAGGCTTACACTCTTAACACCGTCAATAGCCTTGATTATTTCAATTGCGTTCCGTGCATCATCTGACCACATCTCAATCATCGGTATACCCAATGATCTCTTGATCGCTGCCGGATTGTCATCCATTAGTATTTTCCCCTTATGCATAAGGCAAATCCGTGTGCGCCGTTCTGCCTCGTCAAGATAGGCGGTGGAAACAAAGATAGTCACACCCTCCCTGAGAAGGTCATAGATGATCTTCCAGAAATCCCTCCGCGAGACCGGATCAACGCCGTTCGTCGGCTCGTCGAGAAAAAGGACCTCCGGGGTGTGTATCAGCGCGCAAGCAAGCCCGAGCTTCTGTTTCATACCTCCTGATAGTCTTCCCGCAAGTCTGTCGTTAAAAGGATTGAGGTTGCTGAATCCGAGCAGCCGTTCGATCCGCTGGGGACGTTCTTTCTTCGGCACTTCGTAGAGGTCGGCATAAAAAATGATGTTTTCCATAACCGTCAAGTCTTCATAGAGGCCGAATTTCTGGGACATATAGCCGATTTTATCCTTGATCTTTTCCCCTCCGTTCAGGACAGAGTATCCTGAAACCCATGCCTCGCCTGATGTCGGCTCCATAATTGCGGTAAGAATTCTCATAGTTGTTGTCTTGCCTGCACCGTCGGGTCCCACCATTCCGAAAAGCTCGCCCTTTGCTATCTCCAGGTTAAGGTCGTCAACAGCAACATGGCCGTTAAATGACTTTGTGAGCCCGGATGTCCTTATGGTTATAGGTCTATCCATTTCTTTTAAATGAGAAATCAAAAGCCGCTGTCACCAGGCTATTTCAGCAGTATACTGACGTCCGCAGGCATGCCGGGCTTAAGCTCGTCGTTGATGTTCTTTACGCTGACTTTGACACCGAACACGAGTTTTACGCGCTCCTCTTTCGTCTGAACATTCTTGGGCGTAAACTCCGCCTCTGACGAAATAAGCGTGTCTTACATTAGCCCTTGCCTGTTCAAGTTCCTGCGGCCTCGACCCGGCCTTCAGTTCATCAAGCCTTATTATTGCCTCGTTCAAAAACGCCCTGCCCTGCAAAACATGGTCCTGCAGCTCGGCGCTGTCGAGGATGGCAAGACTTTCACCGGCCATAGAGTGTCAAGCGGCCCGGAATATCTTCTGCAAATTGCCGGCGTATTGCCAAAGAGCAGGGACAGTTGTATTATTCACCAATGTCCGGATATCTGCGTTTAGGGAAATACCTCCTCAAAAAGGGTGTCATAAGAGAGCTCGATATACTTAAGGCGCGGCTCGTCCAGAAGAAGCAGAACCTGAAGCTCGGAGAGATCGCAAAACAGAGGGGATGGCTTAATGATGACGCGCTATCTGCCATACTGATTATGCAGGAAGATACCTACGAGAGGTTCGGTGAGATTGCCGCAAGGGAAGGGTATCTCACAAAGGGGCAAGTAGAAGAACTACTTAAGGAACAGGATGATTCATACATTCTCTTCGGAGAGGCACTCGTCAGTATCGGTGCGGTCACAGAAAAAGAGCTCATCAGGCATCTAAAGGATTTCAACAAGCTAAAACTCTCCGGGGACTGAAGTTTCCATGCCGCCCCTATATCTGTTTCTGGGGCTCTCTTTCATCGAGAATATATTTAACCCTTACATCCATATCTTTTCTGAGCGAGTTATAGACTGAGCAGTACTTTTCGTGCGAAAGGGATATAGCGCGCTCTACCTTTTTTGGGTCCAGATTCCTGCCCCCTATATAGAGAGTCATATCAATTGCCTTGAAATACTGAGGAGGCGAAGGGTTCCTCTCGCCTGTGAGGACGACCCTGAAATCAGCAAGCTCGGCCCTCATCTTCTGGAGGAAACTCACAACGTCTATCGCCATGCAGCCTGCAAGACTCAGGAGGAGCGCATCTGTAGGTTTGCACCCCCACTGGACATGCGCATCGAACTCTATCTCATAGCCTTCCTGTGTCCTGCCTGTAAAGATAAGCTCTTTGTCCCATGTCAGCGTAGCCTTTACAGTCGGAGAGACCTTTTCCTTGTAACCGCTTAAAGATGATTCAAGTTCATCCTTTTCACTCATGATAAAACTCCTTTCCTGCAAATATCAGCCTGATGCTATTATTACCCACAGTTGAGGTTTTTAAGTCAATGCAGACCGGGCAAGAGTCACCACCACAACCTCTTCTGCCCCTGCCCTTACCAAGGTCTTTGCACACTCCCTTGCGGTAGCACCTGTCGTCATGACATCATCAATGAGTATCAGCCTCTTGCCTTTTATGCTGCCGTCCGCCTCAAAGGCCTTCCTGATATTGGCAGCCCTTTCGACTGCCCCAAGCCCTATCTGGGGAGGCGTCTCCTTTTTCTTCAGCAATACATCCATCAGTACCGGCACCTCCATCTTTTTTGCAAGGGCCCGGGCGAGAAGGAGGGTCTGGTTGAAACCTCGCGCCCTCAATGACTTCTTACTCAAAGGCACAGGCACAATGCCGTCTGTTTCAGGTATCGGGAGCTCTGACAGGAACTCCCCAAGCGGCCCTGCAAGCCTCCTTAACCCTGAGAATTTAAACAGGTGGATCGCCTCGCGCAAGGTTCCGGAATAAAGTCCAAAGCTCATAACAGCCGAAAAGTGCGGCTTTTTATTAAGGCATCCCCCGCATACGGAAGAATATTCCGATACGAGCGGGGCAGCGCAAACCTTGCATGCAGGCCCGTTGTATTTCTTTATCCCCTCCCAGCAACCCGGACATATCGGAGAATAGCGGAAGGTATCAGAAGCCCCTTTGCATACAGGGCATTCTGACGGATATATTAGCGACAAAACCGATGAAACAAACCTGTGGCCAGAATGTTTGAATAATACCCGCATCCTCACAAACTCTGTTCGGATCTTCTTTTTTCCAAGCTAAAAATGCTCTTTCAGCACTATGAGTTCATCCCTGCTCTTCCCTGTCGATATAAGATCAACACTTATGCCGAGTGTATCCTCGATCCTCCTTATATACCTTTTCGCATTCTGAGGCAGCCTGTCAAATTCCCTTATGCCTGTTGTGGACTCATCCCATCCATCCATCTCTTCGTAGACCGGTACTGCCTCTTCGAGTATCGAAAGCTCTTTTGGGAAGTCATGATATATATCGTTGCCCTGTCTGTATGCCACGCAGACCTTCAGCTTTTTCATGCCGTCGAGTATATCGAGCTTTGTGAGGGCAACCCCTATAAGGCCGTTGACCCTTACAGCATGCCTCAATCCTACAAAATCGAGCCAGCCACACCTCCTCGGCCTGCCGGTTGTAGCGCCATACTCGCCGCCTCTCTCCCTCAGGTCTTCTCCGGCAGCATCACTTATCTCTGTCGGGAACGGCCCTTCTCCGACCCTTGTGGTGTAAGCCTTAACAACACCAAGCACTCCTGATATCTTCGTAGGCCCGACACCGAGCCCTGTACAGGCGCCTCCGGCAACTGCACTCGACGATGTAACGAAGGGATAAGTGCCGTGATCAACATCAAGCAGTGTGCCCTGAGCTCCCTCAAAAAGCAGGTTCCTGTTTTTAGAGATCAGGTCATTTATCACAACATCAGTATCCGCAACAAACGTCGAAAGCCTCCCGGCATATCCCATGTAGGTCTCAAAGACAGCATCAGGGTCAATCTGTGCTGACCCGTAGAGGTTCGCGAGCAGGAAGTTTATCTCAGAGAGATTAGACTCGAGCTTTTCCCTGAAGACCTTTGGGTTGAAAAGGTCAGCGAACCTTATCCCTGTCCTCGCCATCTTGCTGACATAGGTCGGCCCGATACCCCTTCCTGTTGTACCTATCTTCCTGTCTCCCCTCTTCCTCTCGTGTTCTTTATCAACAGCTATATGATAGGGCATTATCAGATGGGCGTTCCTGCTGATGATCAGGTTGCTGCCGACATCTATGCCCTTTTGCCTTAAGCCATCCAACTCGTCTAAAAGGGCAGAGGGTTCAATAACAACCCCATTGCCTATTACGCAGAGCTTCCCCTTGTGCAGGATGCCGGACGGGATTAGGTGGAGGACAAACTTTTCATCGTTGATGACCACTGTATGGCCTGCGTTATGGCCTCCCTGATACCTTGCAACTGCATCAGCCTTCTCTGACAGGACATCAACAATCTTGCCTTTGCCCTCATCACCCCACTGTGCACCTACTATTACTATTACAGGCATTATTTAAAATCTCCTTGTAAGCTTGTTAATAGAAAAATCAGGCTCAATAAACAAAAATCCCCCTTTGCGGTTCCCACCGCATGTCGCCGGCTTTATTAAAGGCTTACTACCTTTACGGACAGGATATTCGGCATCTTCTTTATTTCCTCAAGCTGCTCATGCGTAACAGGCACATCTATACTTACTACAGATATAGCCATGCCGCCGGCACTCTCCCTCCCGAAATGCATGCGTGCTATATTAATATTGCATTTGCCGAGATATGAGCCGATATTGCCGATAACACCGGGCCTGTCGTTGTTGAAGATGAAAAGGAGGTTCCCCTCCGGTATGAACTCAACAGGGAAATTGTCGATCCTGACAACCCTCGGATCTTTCTTGCTGAACAATGTGCCTGCAAGCTGTCTCTCCTTGCCGTCGATCCTTGCCTTAAGAATAACCATGCTCTGGTAATCACCTGCATCAGCGCTCCTGGTCTCCTTGACCTCGATCCCGCGCTCCTTTGCTATGATGGATGCATTCACAAAATTGACCGTCTCTTCGAGTATCGGGGTCATGTATCCCTTAAGCAAGGCTATGGTCACAGGGGCTGTATTCAGTTCAGAAGCATCTCCCCTGTACTCAATGGTTATCTCTGTGACAGCTCCCTCGAAGACCTGTGATGCAAAGCTGCCGAGCTTTTCAGCAAGCGTGAGATACGGCTGGAGCTTCTGCGCCTGTTCTGCAGGCACAGACGGGAAGTTCACTGCGTTCCTTATAACACCGTGAACAAGATAGTCGGCTATCTGTTCTGCAACTGCTAAGGCCACGTTCTCCTGCGCATCCTCTGTGGAGGCGCCGAGATGCGGGGTGCAGACGACATTGTCGAGCGTCAGCAGCGGGGTCCCGGCAGGCAACGGCTCCTTCTCAAACACATCGAGCGCTGCGCCTGCAACTTTGCCGCTATTAAGTGCATCATAGAGGTCCTGCTCATTCACAATGCCGCCTCTTGAGCAGTTTATGATCCTTACCCCGTCTTTCATAGTCTTTATTGTCTCTTTATTTATCAGGTTCCTGGTCTCGGCTGTCATCGGGGTGTGCAGTGTTATGAAATCAGAGCGCTTGAATATATCCTGTATCTCGACCTTCTCTATCCCCATCTCGCGGGCATTCTCATCGCTGAGGTAAGGGTCATAGCCGACGACATGCATGCCGAAGGCAAGTGCCCTCTTTGCGACCTCTTTGCCTATATTGCCGATACCGACAATACCCAGTGTCTTATTGAAAAGCTCTACTCCCATGAAGCGCTTCTTCTCCCACTTCCCGGCCTTCATGGACGCAGTGGCCTGCGGGACCTGCCTGGCCATTGAGAACATCATCGCAATAGTGTGCTCGGCAGTCGTTATCGTGTTTCCTCCGGGCGTGTTCATCACGACAATGCCCTTTTTCGTTGCGGCAGCCTTGTCAACATTATCAAGGCCGGAACCGGCCCTGCCTATAACCTTCAGGTTTGTTGCGACATTGATTATCTCTGAAGTGACCTTGGTCTCACTCCTGACCACAAGACCGTGGTATTCACCTATGCAGGCCTTTAGCTCATCAGGCTTCATGCCTGTCTTTACATCAACCTCAAGTCCTGCCTTTTTGAGTATCTCAACGCCCTTCGGCGATATCGGATCACTAACAAGAACCTTCATCATTCCTCCTGGTTTATATCATCAAAAGTTCCTGGGCAACAGCCACGCCTGTTCCAAGCTTCACAGGATGACCCATCCCCTTAAGCACCATCTCAACACCTGCTACTGCTGTTATTATGTCAAAGGTGTCTGCGTAGCCGAGGTGCGCTATCCTGAATATCCTGCCCTTGACCTTCCCCTGTCCGCCTGCAGCGGTGATGCCGTATTTCACTCTGAGATTTTTATAGATCTCCTGTCCGTCAAGTCCGGCTGGAGCCTTAATCGCAGTGACAGAATTGCTGTGCGATTCCTGCGAGAAGAACTCCAGGCCTATTGCCCTGACTGCCTCTCTTGTGGCATGGGCAAGTCTGTCGTGCCTCTCAAAGGCGTTCCCGAGCCCCTCCTTTTGGAGGAGCTTCAGGCATTCGTTAAGCCCGATAATAAGCGTCACCGGTGAAGTGAAATTCGTCTGGTTCTTTGCGAGATTCTCACGCTCTTTCTTGAAGTTAAAATAGAACCTCGGGCATTTTGAGCTGTCGGCAAACTTCCATGCCTTATCGCTTATGCCTACAAAGGCAAGGCCCGGAGGCAGCATTAACCCCTTCTGCGAGCCACCTATCATAACGTCTATTCCCCATTCGTCCATCTTCAGGTCGTGTGCAACAAGCGCAGAGATTGCGTCAACAACAAAGATGGTGTTTTCATATTTCTTCACGATTGAGGCGAGCGCTTTTATATCATGGTAGACGCCTGTTGAGGTCTCCGACGCCTGAACAAATACACCCTTTATTGAAGGATCGCCCTTTAGTGCCTTTTCGACATCCTCAGGTTTAGCAGCATAACCCCATTCATACGCTATCTCTTTAACATCAAGGCCGTATGCCTTGCATATCTTTGTCCACCTTTCGCCGAAGTTCCCTGCATTGATAACAAGCGCCTTGTCTCCGGGGCTGAAAAAATTGTTCACGGACCCGACCATGCCGCCTGTGCCTGTTGAACATAGTATAAGGACATCATTCTTTGTCTGGTATAGCCACTGCAGCCCTTTTTTGGCTGTATCGAGCACCGGGATAAAATCCGGTGACCTGTGGTGTATTATCGGCATTGCCATCGCAAGCAGCGCCTCTGAAGGTACCGGGGTAGGCCCCGGTGCAAGCAAGTAGCGTTTTAACATAACAATAGACCTCCCGAAATCAGCATTATGGATATTGCCTCTCAGGTCAGCAAGATCCGGCAAATTACAACCAATGGAGCAGGCATATCTTTATACGAGTTAAGGACTTAAGTGTTTTTTATAAAAACAGCGTCAAAAGCACAAAGTAAACAGTATATAAGCATATATTAAAAAATACCCTTTGGTCAAGTTAGCTTTACAATTAAATAAGCCCATTAGTATAATTAATAAAATGAAGAGAAATATAATCTTTGGAATAACCATCCTTTTATTAGGCTTTTTCTTTGGAGGCATAACTTTTTATCTAATCGGCAGGGTATCGTACCCTTCAGGGATACGCACCCCGTTCAGCCCGAGGGTCCCTGCACAGATGCTCGAGACAAGCAGGGCTTTTTCAGATATCGCAAGCGCTGTCTCACCTGCTGTTGTGAACATTTCTACCACAAAGGTCGTAAAGCACGATTCATCATCTGAGGACCCTTTCTTTGATTTCCTGAAGCCCTTCCATGAATTCGGCCTTCCAAAGAAATGGAAGGAGCAGAGCCTCGGTTCAGGCATAATCATATCTTCTGATGGTTACATAATCACGAACAACCATGTTGTTGAGCAGTCAGAGGATATAAGAGTGACTCTCTATGACAAGAGGAGTTTCAAGGGCAAGGTTGTAGGCTCAGACCCCAAATCTGACATTGCTGTCCTGAAGATATCTGCTGAAGGACTGCCGACCATACCTACAGGCGACAGCGATAAGCTTCAGGTCGGTGAATTTGTCCTGGCCATCGGCAACCCGTTCGGCCTGAGCCACACTGTTACAATGGGGATCATAAGCGCTGTAGGCAGGGCAAATGTCGGCATAGCAGACTATGAGGATTTCATCCAGACAGACGCTGCAATAAACCCGGGTAACTCAGGCGGCCCTCTTGTAAATATCAAAGGAGAGCTCATAGGCATAAACACTGCGATCTTTTCGAGAAGTGGCGGCTATCAGGGCATAGGGTTCGCAGTCCCTATAAATATGGCCCGTCTTATATATGACCAGCTCCTGAAAGAAGGCAGGATAATAAGGGGGTGGCTCGGCGTGACTATTCAGGAGATCACCCCTGAGCTCTCGCAGAAATTCGGCCTGAAGAACTCGAAGGGAGCACTCGTCGGCGACGTCTCAAAGGGCAGCCCAGCAGAAAAGGCAGGCATTATTAGAGGCGATGTTATCCTCGAATTCAACGGCAAAGGCGTTGACAGCGTCGGCAGTCTCAGGAACACTGTCTCACAGACAAGGGTCGGCTCTCAGGTCAGGATGAAGCTCCTTAGAAACGGAAGGGAGCTGAACCTTACAGTTACGATCGCCGAGCTGCCAAGGGAGACTGCAGCAGCAACACAGGAATTATCGCGCGATAATGTGCAGAAGAACACCTTCACAGGAGTGACCGTCACGGAACTCACAAAAGAGATAGCAAAACAGCTCGGCCTCTATGCGAATGAGAGGGGTGTTGTTGTAGTCCGTGTCGAACCAGGCAGCATAGCTGACGAGGCCGGCCTCAAAAAGGGAGATGTAATTCACGAGATCGACAAAAAGAAGATTTTGAGGGCCGAAGATTATAAGAGCATCACATCAGGCCTGCGTCCTGAAGACACACCGCTTCTCTTTGTAAACAGAGGCGGCAGGAAGTTCTATCTGACCTTAAGCAAATAAAAACAGAAATGAGGTGAGATGATTGCTGATAGTCATAAAGACAATAGTGTTTCTCTCGTTCCTTGTTTTCGGCTATTCCCTTGGGTTAAGACATGATGCAATAATTGAGGGCACATCCCTCGGCTTCATATGCGGCTTACTCTCCTTGCTGATAGACAGGCTGTTCAAGAAGGTATCGATGGGCAGGGTCATCGGCGGCCTCATCGGCCTCTCAACAGGCCTTCTTTTCCCTGCGCTCCTGCTAATACCGGCGAAAATGATAATATCTGATATTTCTGTGCTTTCATTCGTCCTTTATGCATTGTCCGGTTATGGCGGGCTCATCATCGGACTTAAGAGAGGGGAGAATCTGACCATCTCAGGCATCTTCAGGATCTTCAGAGGTCAGGATACCAGCGAGAACCTCAAGATACTCGATACGAGCGTCATAATTGACGGCAGGATTGCTGACGTCTGTGAGGCAGGGTTCCTCGACGGTGTATTCCTGCTGCCCCAGTTTATATTGCAGGAATTGCAGCATGTAGCAGACTCTCCTGACTCGCTTAAAAGGGCAAGGGGCCGGAGGGGGCTTGATATCCTCCACAAGGTACAGAAGATGGCACATATCACTGTGAGGATAACAGACGAGGATTTCCCGAAGATCAAAGAGGTTGATGCAAAGCTCGTAGCACTTGCGAGGGCCCACGATGCAAAGATCATAACGAATGATTTCAACCTCAACAAGGTTGCCGAGCTGCAGGGAGTCATTGTACTGAACATAAACGAGCTCGCGAGTGCCCTGAAGCCTGTAGTGCTGCCCGGCGAGACATTAAGGGCCTTTGTGATCAAGGAGGGAAAAGAGTTCAATCAGGGAGTCGCATACCTCGATGACGGCACTATGGTCGTTGTCGAAAACGGCAGGAGGCTCATAGGCAAGACAATAGAAGTCACAGTCACGAGCGTGCTCCAGACTACTGCCGGCAGGATGATATTCTCCAAGACAAGGGAAGAATTCGAGAGAGAAGAGCACAAGGCAGCAAAGTGACCTCAGCACCATGAAGGCTAATGTTGTTGCTGTTGTGCCGGCAGCCGGGCTCGGGAAGAGACTCGGCCCCGGCACAAACAAACCCTTCCTCCGGATACTCGATAAACCTATAATCGTCTGGACCTTAGAGGCCCTCAGCTCAGTCAGTGAGATAAGCGAGATAATTCCTGTGTTCAAGGAATCAGATATGGAATCAGGCGTTGCTCTGTGCGAGAGATACAGGCTATCCAAGGTAAAGCGGATAGCACCCGGGGGGAAGGAAAGGCAGGACTCTGTTTATAACGGCCTCAGACTCCTGCACGGCGATACCGACATAGTGGTCATACATGACGGTGTAAGGCCTGTTATAGATAGCAGGCTTGTGAAGGACGCTATCACCAATCTTGAGGGCTTTGACGGAGTTATAGTAGGGGTTCCTGTCAAAGACACCATCAAGGAAATAGAGGGCGTAAGCGTGAAGAAGACTATAAAGAGGGGCTCGCTCTGGTCTATACAAACGCCCCAGGTCTTCAGGTACAGCAGGATAATGGAGGCGTACGTCAGGGCAATGGAAGAGGGTTTTTATTCGACAGACGACTCTGCCCTGATGGAGAGGACAGGCAGCAGGATAAAGATTGTAATGGGTTCTTATGACAACATCAAGGTCACGACACCGGATGATATACCGGTTGCAGAGATGCTTTTAAAGAAGAGACCCGGCTTCAGAGGATAATATCAAATTTTTATTTCTGGAAGAGTTTTTTATACTCGCCGTACCCTTCCTTTTCGAGATCCTCTTTTGGTATGAAGCGAAGCGATGCCGAGTTTATGCAGTAACGGGTTCCTGCCGGTTCAGGACCGTCATTGAACAGATGGCCCAGATGTGAATCGCCGTGTTTGCTTCTTACCTCTGTCCTTGTCATTAAAAGGCTTTTATCTTCTTTCTCAACGATACTCCCGGGCTCCAGAGGTTTTTTAAAGCTCGGCCACCCTGTCCCCGAATCGAACTTGTCGCGCGAACTGAAGAGGGGCTCTCCGGAGACGATATCCACATAAATACCTTCTCTCTTGTTATTCCAGTATTCGTTATCAAAAGGCCTTTCAGTTGCGCATTCCTGGGTAACTTTATACTGCAGCGGATTCAGCTTATTTTTAACCTCTGCCTTCGCCGGTTTGGTATATTTTTTCTTTTTGCTCTCCGGGGTTGACGTTTCAGGCTTGTCTCCCCAGACTTTCTTTAGATACTGTTCCCTGCCGGAGCCAAAATGATAGGCCTTATACCTGAGCGAATTTTTCGCATAATATTTCTGGTGGTATTCTTCAGCCTTATAAAATGTTGAGGCCGGCACAATACCCGTGACAATAGGCTTATTGAACTTCCCTGACTTGGCAAGTCTCTCTTTTGAGGCCTGAGCCAGTTTCCGCTGTTCTTCGCTGTGGTAAAAAATTGCGGTCCTGTACTGGGTCCCCTCATCAGCAAACTGCTTATCCAAAGTAGTAGGGTTTATATTCTTCCAGAAAACATCAAGAAGCTCTGAATAGCTAATCTCAGAGGGATAAAATAATATCTCTATCGCCTCAGCATGGCCTGTGGTGCCTGAAGATACTTCTTCATATGTAGGGTTTCTCTTGCCGCCTTCTGTATAGCCTACGGCCGTCGAGGCGACACCTTTAACACTGTCAAAGGCATACTGCATACACCAGAAACACCCTCCTCCAAACGTAGCTTTTTCAAATTTTTTATTAGACGTATCGTTTTTAATCATCGTCCCCGCCTCCGCCAGGTCTATCCGGCAAATGCCTGTAATTAATGCTGCCATAAGAATTAATTCCCTCATTCTCTTTCCCTTATTATAAGAATAGCAGGAAATTGTGAAGAAGTTATGATGCAGGCTCTGGCTTTTACTGCCGTATTTATTTAAAATGAGATAGTATGGCTTTAAGACATCTTATGGAGCCGATAATTTGAGGACCGGTATCGGTTACGACTCCCACAGGCTTGCTGAAGGGAGAAGGCTCATAATAGGAGGAGTTGATATCCCGTTTGAGAGAGGCCTCCTCGGCCATTCAGACGGCGATGTTCTATGCCATGCGATTATTGACTCGATTATAGGCGCCCTCGGCCTTGGAGACATCGGCAGGCACTTCCCTGATACAGAACCGGAATGGAAAAACGCATCAAGTGTTGATATGCTAAGACAGGTTGTTGACCTGGCTCATGCAGAGGGTTTTGAGGTCTCATGGATTGATTCGACAGTCCTTGCAGAGCGCCCCAGACTCGCCCCACACATTGATTCAATGAAGGAAGCGATATCAAGAGCCGGCATCCCTTCAGGCACTGTTAATATCAAGGCAAAGACTGACGAGGGCATGGGCTTTGTAGGAAAAGGCGAAGGCATGGCAGCCTATGCAGTCTGCCTCCTGAATAAGCTGTAACTTCCGGGCTACTCATATCCTGTTTCCGGCTTCCGCGCTGTCCGTCTGACCCGGCAAATCTGTTAGACTATAATAATGCGTAAGGCTGCATCCCCAAAGGAGCTTCTCATAAAAGGGTTCCAGGAACTCTCCCTCAGCTATTCCGATAATCAGGTCATTGCCTTTATGACCTACCTGAACGAACTGAAGAAGTGGAACAGGGCATACAACCTCACGTCCCTGAAGACCGATGAAGATATAATAATCAAGCACTTCCTCGATTCACTCCTCTATCTGAAGGCGATCCCTGAGAACAGGCTGAGCATAATGGATGTCGGCAGCGGAGCCGGATTCCCGGGCATACCCATCGGGATAATGAGGCCTGAAAACGAGATATACCTTATTGAGCCGTCGAGGAAAAAGGCTGCGTTCCTGACGCATATTATAAGCACACTCCGGATTGACAATGTTGAAGTAGTCGAGAAGAGGGTTGAGGACCTTGAGTCAATGGACGTGGACATTGCCGTAACGAGGGCGCTTTTTGATATCGTGGATTTTTGCAAAAAGGTCTCTCCTGTACTCGACAGGGGCGGGAATATCATACTGAGCAAGGGCCCCAAGGTTCAGGAAGAGCTGAAGGGGATAGAAAAAGAGGGTCTGGATTTTAAAATACTCGACACCCGTCTGCCTCTGACGGATATCAGGAGGTTCATCGTAATAGTCAGAAAAAGGGCCGGGGATATCGCAGCTTCAGGAGAGCCGCAGGCCCGCACAATAAGCCCCTTCCAGCCAAAGATAGCCCAGGAGGCCTGTTCAAATGCAGAATGCCGCTTGAGAAAGGCAGGCTGCAGGGGGTTTCAGGGATGTCCCGGCTTTAAGTCAAGAGCCTGAAGTCGTCTTGCATTTGTGGTTTTGAGAAGACTTATTATGGTATTCTCTAACAATGAATCTGTGCAGTTTTGAAAAGCCCAGCAGGTATATAAACAACGAGATTAACGCTGTTTATAAGAATGCACCTCTAAAGGTCGCACTCGCATTCCCCGATATCTACGATGTCGGCATGTCGCATCTTGGGCTCAAAATCCTCTATGGGATAATAAACAGCCTGCCATATGCTTCTGCTGAGAGGGTCTTTTCGCCATGGCTCGATATCGAAAAGGCTATGAGGGCAAAGGAAATACCCCTATGCTCACTCGAATCAAAGAGGCCGCTCAAGGATTTTGATGTTGTCGGGTTCAGCCTGCAATATGAACTCTGCTATACAACTGTCCTTAATATGCTCTCTTTGGGCCATATACCGGTAAGGTCTGAGGAAAGGGAAGCAAAGGACCCCTTGGTTATAGCAGGCGGGCCCTGCACAGTTAACCCGCTGCCGATGTCTCCGTTCATCGATGCCTTTCTTATAGGTGACGGCGAAGAAGCGATTATTGAGATAACAGATGCTCTGTACAGATGGAAGAGCGAAGGAGACGGGAAGAGGATATCTCTTCTTAAGGCAATTTCGAATATTGACGGGATGTATGTGCCGTTAATGCATAGCGCTGATTCAATGCTTGTCAGAAGGCGTACCGTTTCATCGCTTGATGATGCTCCATACCCTCTTTCGCCTATTATCCCATTCACTCCGTTGGTGCATGACAGGATAAACATCGAGCTCTCAAGAGGGTGCTCAATGGGATGCAGGTTCTGTCAGGCAGGCATGATCTACAGGCCGTTGAGGGAGAGGAGCCCTGAAAGGGTGCTCGAGATCGCTGAGGCTGCCGTCAGGGACACAGGATATGAAGAGATCGCCCTCACATCCCTGAGCGCAGGCGATTACAGTTATCTCCTGTATCTCGTAAGGGAACTCAACAAGAGGTTTTCCCACAGGAAAATCGCGCTGTCGCTTCCTTCACTAAGGGTTGCTGCCGTGAACCAGGATGTTCTTAAGGAGATAAAGACCGTCCGGAGGACAGGTTTTACCATAGCGCCTGAGGCTGCCACTGAAAGGCTGAGGGCAGCGATTAACAAAGACTTTGGAGAAGATGACTATGAGCGTGCCCTGAACGCCCTCTTTGCAGAGGACTGGGAGAATCTGAAGCTATACTTTATGGTAGGCCTGCCGACAGAGACCGACGAGGATATTCAGGCCATACCAGAGATGGCGCTTAAGGCACTTAAAGTCGCAAAGAGATACACAAGCAGGCATGTTAATATAACTGTAAGCGCCTCTCCTTTTGTGCCAAAACCCTTCACGCCGATGCAATGGCACGGTCAGGAGGAGATGGAGAAGATAAAGGCAAAACTGAGTTATCTCAGGCGCAGCCTTTCGAACAAG
>CAKKPH010000164.1 GCA_919901585.1 Thermodesulfovibrionales bacterium
CTCAAGCTTAAGGAGATTTCATACATACATGCAGAGGGCTATCCTGCAGGAGAGATGAAGCACGGCCCAATCGCCCTGATCGACAAGGAGATGCCTGTCCTGTTTCTTGCGCCAAAAGGTTCACTCCATGAAAAGATAGTCTCGAATTTGCAGGAGGTCAGAAGCCGGGAGGGTATAATTATATCACTGATAAACGAAGGAGATTCAGAGGTATCCTCCATCTCTGACTATTGCCTGACCATACCTGATTCGAGCCCGTTCCTCTCAACAATACTCGAGACAGTGCCTCTGCAGCTTCTTGCCTACAATATAGGGGTACTGAGGGGTTGTGACGTTGACCAGCCGAGGAACCTCGCAAAGAGTGTAACCGTTGAATAAGCCTTTTCAGGGTAATCTTTCAGCAAGACCGGTCACGGCTTTGACGCGCAGGCTACTGTTCTGTTAGTATATAGCATACCAAAATGTCTAAAGACAGCTTGTTAGAAAACCTTAATCTCCAGCAACGTGAAGCACTAATCCACACTGACGGCCCACTCCTTATCCTTGCAGGGGCAGGAAGCGGAAAGACACGTGTCATCTCGCACAAGTTCGCCTATATCCTGAAGACAAAGAAGGTCTTGCCCAGGGATATATTCACTGTCACCTTCACAAACAAGGCAGCCAATGAGATGAAGGAGAGGATAGCCTCCCTCATAAACAAAGACCTTAACAGTCCATGGATAGGCACATTCCACTCGCAGTGCTGCAGGATTCTCAGGAAGGAGATAGGTTCGCTTGGCTACAAGCCTGATTTTTCGATATACGATGATGACGACCAGCGCAACCTCATAAGGCACATACTGAGGGAATTCAAGATCCATGAGGCACTTTACAGGGGCGTTGCTGCACGCATAAGCTCTCTTAAGTCATCCATGGTCACCCCTGAGCAGTTTCTCTCAACAGGCGATGGGTTCGGTTTTGACGAGAAGCTCGCAAAGGTCTATATCAGGTACCAGAACGAGCTGAAGAAATGCAATGCGCTTGACTTCGATGACCTCATCGGCCTCACAGTCACGCTGTTCGAGAACTCAAAGGGGATACTCGGGAAGTACCATGACATACTCAAATATATACTCGTTGACGAGTTTCAGGATACCAATTATGCCCAGTACAGGCTCATTACCATGCTTGGTTCTGCGCACAGGAACATATCTGTCGTAGGTGATGACGACCAGAGCATATACAGGTTCAGGGGCGCTGATGTAAACAATATATTCAAGTTCGAAAAGGACTTCCCCGGCACAAAGGTCATAAGGCTCGAACAGAACTACCGTTCAACACAGAACATACTGAATGTGGCAGGGGCTGTTATCTCACAAAACCCTGTCAGGAAGGAAAAGAAGCTCTGGAGCGGCAGGGGCAATGGCGAGAAGGTGCACCATTGCTGGCTCAGCAATGAGGAAGAAGAGGCAAGGTACATTACAAAAAACATAAAGGACCTCTATCTGAAGGGCGCTTACGCCTACAGGGACTTTTCAGTCCTTTACAGGGTCAATGCCCAATCAAGGGCACTGGAGGAGGCCTTGAGGGACGAGAACATCCCATACCGCATGATCGGCGGCATCAGTTTTTACCAGAGGAAGGAGATAAAGGACCTCATAGCTTACATGAGGCTTATGAACAACCATGATGACAATGTCAGCCTGCGGAGGATTATAAACTGCCCTCCGAGGGGTATCGGCGCCTCTACGCTCTCTAAAATAGAAAACGAGTCAAAAAAACGCTCTATAAGTCTTTATGATGCGATCAAGTTGACCAATAAGGCTGCGACAGTTACTTCAGGCTTCAAAGAGAAACTTGACGGCTTCATCAAGCTCATCGAGTCTATAGCAGCAAAGACTGAGAAATACAACTCTACCTCTGAAATGCTCCAGGACATTATTGATAAAACAAACTATTTAGCCTCAATAGAAGAGGAAAGGGCACTGAACATAGATGAGCTGCTTGTCTCAGCAGCAGACATCCCTGTCAGTGATTTTATCGAGAAGACAGTGCTCTTAACCAATCTCGACGACGAGGTCACAGAGGATGCAGTCACCCTCATGACCCTTCACAGCGCCAAGGGCCTTGAGTTTCCTGTCGTCTTTATAATCGGCGTTGAGGAGGGTGTGCTCCCCTACTTCAAGGCCTTGGATAATCCCGGCGAGATAAACGAAGAGCGCAGGCTCTTCTATGTCGGCATGACAAGGGCAAAGGACATGCTCTGGCTCACAGGCGCAAGCAGGAGAAGGTTATATACAAGGGTCCAGAATCAGGAACCGTCCCGTTTTCTTTCAGAAATACCAAAAGACTGCTGTGAGTGGATCGAGAGGACAAACAGGTCCCGTGCCGCACATGTCACCGCCAAACAGGATTTCGAACACAAAAGGCAGTTGCTCCCTTATATGGCTGGATGCAGGGTAAGACATCCGAAATGGGGTATAGGTGTTGTCAGGGATTGTTACAGCGACGGTGATGAGCAGAAGGTAATGATAAATTTCCCCAATATAGGCGTGAAGAAGCTCGTTTTGAGATTCGCCAACCTCGAGAAAATATAATGAATATCGATGTCGGACATATAGCTCATCTTGCGCGGCTTACCATAACTGCTGAAGAAAGTGAAAAATTCTCTCAGCAGTTGAGCAGTATCCTCGAATATGTAAAAAAGCTTGAGGAGATTGATACCTCAGGCGTTGAACCGACATCCCACCTGTTCGGGGTCTCAAATGTCATGAGGGAAGACAGCGTCAGGCCCCCGCTCTCAAAAGATGAGGCGCTCATGAACGCACCCGACAGGTCGGGCGATTTCTACAGGGTTTTAAAAATAATAGAATAACAATAAAAAGTGAGAAGGCGGAAGTGAGAAGGCGGAAGTTCAAAAAAACAGGGTCTTTTATTTATGACTTGCCGCTTGCCGCATGTCTCTGGAGAATGTCATGCTAAGGTGCATATTAAGGGCCAAGATACATATGGCGACTGTGACTGATTCTAATCTGGCCTATGAGGGCAGCATCACAATAGATGAAAAAATAATAAAGGCTGCAGGTATACTGCCGTACGAACAGGTAATGGTAAGCAACCTTAACAACGGCGAGAGGTTCGAGACGTACGTTATCCCGGGGAAGGCAGGTTCCGGCGAAATATGCCTGAACGGGCCTACTGCGAGGAAGGGAGTGGTAGGCGACAAGGTCATTGTCTTCTGTTACAGTTACTACAGGGAATCCGAGCTCAGTGGCCTTGAGCCAAAGATAGTCCGTCTCGACCTTGAAAACAAGATAGTCAGGCAAGGCAAAAAGTGAGAAGCAGGAACTAAGAGACAGGAAGCGGGTGGTGGGAATTTAAGGTTTTTTATACTTCTCACTTCTCACTTCTCACTTCTAACTTTCATATGGATGAGATAGGCATTGTTAAGAGCGTAAATGGTCCGGTTGCGACTGTCTCTGTAGAAAAAAAATCTGCATGCGAATCCTGCAAGGCCGGATGCAAGGTGTCGGATTCAGGTGTAGAGATAGAGGCCTTTAATGAAGCAAAGGCCTCAGTGGGGCAAAGGGTGAGAATCGAGATGAAACCATATCTCTATCTTAAAGGCTCAATCCTCATTTACGGTATACCTGCCCTCGCTTTAATCATTGGGGCTGTCATTGGCAAGGAATTCATCAGCGCCTTTTTCACTGACATCGACCCTGACATGGTCTCAGCAATATCGGGCTTTGCTATGTTTTTCCTCTCATTTATAATTGTCAAGGTCTGGAGCATGCGGCTCGAGAAAAAAACAGAATATAAGCCTGTCATTGCAGAGGTCCTTGAACAATAAGCAATTAATATAAGGCGCTATCCGTTTATTTGGGGATATAAAGATTTAGAATTCAATATAGAAACAGGGGGAGACATATGGCTAATTTTGATGTTAACATGATCCGCAATGTTGCTGTAATCGCACACGGGGGTGCAGGCAAGACTTCCTTGACCGAAGCCATGCTTTTTACCTCAGGGGCAATCGACAGATTGGGCTCTGTTGATAGCGGCACAACGGTTACCGACTTTGAACCGGAGGAGATTTCAAGAAAGATCACGATCACGTCCTCGCTCGCATTTCTGAACTGGAACAACCACAGGATAAACCTTGTTGATACCCCGGGCTTCATCAACTTTATAGAAGATACGAGGGGCTGCCTGCGTGCTGTTGACGGCGCAGTAATCATAGTCAGTGCGATATCAGGCGTAAAGGCAGAGACAGAGAAGGTCTGGAAATATGCGTGCGAATTTGAAATCCCGAGGATCATATTCGTGAATAAGATGGACAAGGACAATGCAAACTTCTCACAGGCGCTGTCTGAACTCGAAAAATCCTTTGATACAGAGGCGATACCTCTCCAGATGCCTATCGGCTCAGGCAGTACATTCACAGGCATTGTGGATATCATAAATATGAAGGCCTTCGGTTTTGATAACAACAAGGCTGTCGAGATGCCCATTCCTCAGGATATTGCACCTGAAGCCATGAATTACAGGAAGAGGCTGATAGAGAAGATAGCAGAATCAGACGATGCCATGCTCGAGAGATACCTTGAGGGCGTGGAACTGACCCATGACGAGATATTAAAAGGGATTAAGGAAGGGTCGTTGTCAAGGAAGTTCCTGCCTGTGACATGCGGGTCTGCCCTAAAGAATATAGGTGTTACTGAGCTGATTGATGCAATTATCTTATGCCTTCCTTCACCATCTGAAATGGCGAGGATATCTCCTGTGAGGGGGAATAACCCTAAAGACAACAAGACCATAGAGAGAAAAACAGATGCGAAAGAGCCGTTCTCAGCCTATGTCTTTAAGACCATCGCTGACCCTTATGCAGGAAAGCTCTCCCTGTTCAGGGTATATTCAGGGACCCTCAGGGCAGACTCCTCTGTGCTGAATACAACCAATGACTCAAAGGAAAGGATAGGTCAGATATTCTACCTCCTCGGCAAAAAGCATCTCCCAGCCCAGTTAGTCGGTCCCGGCGAGATAGGTGTTGTTGCAAAGCTCAAGGACACCAATACGGGCGATACCCTTTGTGAGGAACACCACCCTATTGTCTTTGAGAAGCTGAGTTTTGCTGAGCCAATCATCTCCTACGCTATTGCTCCAAAGGCAAAGGGAGACGAAGAAAAGGTAAGCACAGGCCTCCACAGGATACTCGAAGAAGACCCTACTTTAAGGTTCCATCGTGATGAGGAGACAAAGGAGATGCTGCTCTCAGGCATGGGACAGGTCCATCTTGAGGTCACACTCGAAAGGCTCAAGAGAAAGTTCGGTGTTGAGGTCCTCATGAAGACCCCAAAGATCCCTTACAGGGAGACGATCAGGTCTTCTGCAAAGGCGCAGGGTAAATACAAGAAACAGTCTGGAGGCAGGGGTCAGTATGGCGACTGCTCTATAGAGTTAGAGCCGCTGCCGAGGGGCGGAGGCTACGAATTCATAGATAAGATAGTAGGCGGTGTTATACCGCAGCAATACAGGCCTGCGGTAGAAAAGGGGATAATCGAGACGATGAAGGAAGGCATTATTGCCGGATACCCTGTTATCGATCTTAAAGTCAAACTTTTTGACGGCTCATACCACTCAGTTGATTCCTCTGAAATGGCCTTTAAGATAGCCGGGTCTATGGCCTTGAAAAAGGCCTTCACAGATGCAAAGCCTGTCCTGCTCGAGCCGATAATGAAGGTCGAGATAATAACACCTGACGAATCACTCGGCCCTGTTATCGGAGACCTGAATTCAAAGAGAGGGAAGGTGCAAGGGGTGGAGCCACAGGCTGGAGGCAACCAGAAGATAATGGCTCTGGTGCCTATGTCAGAGATGCTCACCTATGCCAATCAATTACAGAGCATCACCTCGGGCAGGGGGCTCTATTCAATGGAGTTTTCGCATTACGAGGAAATCCCGGGGCATCTTGCCCAGAAGATAATCTCTGAGCGGGAGACAAAGAAGGAAGAATAATATACTGCCGGACCGGATTCTGCAAGACAGCCTGTAAACTAAGCATATAGAATCAGTATACGGACAAAGCAACGGACAGATAAGGTATCAATTGCACTGTATGATAGAGTAAGGGTCTGACCTAAGAAAAGTCTTGACATCTCCTGATTATAGGCATATCATTTTTGGTGATAGACTATAGCATCCTGTTCTTTATGAAACCTGAGCCGGCATGACATCACCCGGCTCTACATATTAGGAGGGTGAGATATGGATATTTCCCGCCGTAATTTCCTCAAATTGTCAGGTGGCACGCTTGCCTTAAGCACCTTGGGTGTAAACCTCGAACCGGCTAAGGCATACGCTCAGGGGCTGCGAATCAAGAACGCAAAAGAGACACAGACAATATGCCCGTATTGCTCTGTCGGTTGTGGGATCATAGTCCATTCTGTAGAAGGCAAGGTAGTCAATGCAGAAGGCGACCCTGACCATGTGATAAGTGAAGGGACGCTCTGCTCCAAAGGGCAGTCCTTGTATCAGATTGTTAACAACCCCGTAAGATTGACAAAGCCGAGATACAGGGCGCCCGGTGCGGCTGAGTGGAAAGAGGTCGAATGGGGCTGGGCCCTTGATGAGATCGCAAAGAGGGTGAAATCTACCCGCGACAAGACCTTCAAACTGACTTCAAAATCAAAAATAAAGGAAAAGGGTACTGACGGCAAGGAAGTTGAGGTCGAAAAGGAATTCATTGTCAACAGGACGGACAGCATAGCTCATGTCGGCAGTGCTGCACTTGATAATGAGGAGTGCTACATGCTCCAGAAGCTCCTCCGCTCATGGGGACTTGTTTATATAGAGCATCAGGCCCGAATATGACACTCCGCTACTGTTGCGGCTCTGGCAGAGTCGTTCGGTCGCGGCGCAATGACAAACCACTGGATAGATTTTAAGAACGCTGACGTAATCCTCGTCATGGGTGCAAACCCTGCTGAAAACCATCCGGTATCAATGCGGTGGATAATGAAGGCGAAGGAAAAGGGCGCAAAGCTTATAGTCGTAGACCCGCGGTTCACAAGGACAGCAGCAAAGGCAGACATATTCGCACAAATGCGTTCAGGGACGGATATAGCCTTCCTCGGCGGAATGATCAAATATATTGTAGATAATAACCTGTACTTTAAGGATTATGTCGCCAAATATACAAACGCATCCTATCTCCTCAATCCTGAATTCAAAGGGCCGGGAGAACTCCATGGCGTCTTCTCAGGCTATGATGCGGCCGGGCGGAAATATGACAAAAAGACATGGTCTATTCAGATGGACGAAAAAGGCATACCGAAGAAGGACCTGACCCTAAAGGATCCCAACTGCGTTTTTCAACTACTTAAGAAACACTACTCGCGTTACACAATTGACAAGGTATCTTCGATCACAGGCACACCAAAAGAAAAAATCCTTGAGGTCTATAAGATATATGCCTCAACAGGCAAACCAAACAGGGCAGGCACCGAGCTATATGCAATGGGCTGGACACAGCATACCGTGGGCACGCAGAACATCAGGAGCGATTGGTTCGCAGCGCCGTTAGGCGCCTCGG
>CAKKPH010000165.1 GCA_919901585.1 Thermodesulfovibrionales bacterium
TCTCAAGTAACTCTTTCCTCTTCTCTTCCGTTGCCATGCCTTACCTCCTGTATCTTTTTATTGTCTGACTTAAGGGGCACCAACAATATATCCAACCTGCTCGAATAAAACAGACGCTTATTTCCTCGCCCCTCCGGACACAATCTTCTCTATAAAGTCGCCGAAGTACTTTCTTATCGGCAGATTGGCGTTAGGATATATCTCTTTTGTCTCGGTATATACAAGGGTTGACAGCAGTATATGAGCTGTGGCTACTGCAGGGAAGATCCTCGGTGCCGTCACAATAGGGCCGTAGAAATTGAAATCGCTCCATAAGACAGACGACATGCCCTGCGCCACTGCATCCATTGCCTTGAAGCCCTCGAGGCCCCATATATCCTTCGCCTCTTTCCACATATGTGTACCGTTTGAATAAGCTCCGCCGCACGGCAGCCCGTGCTTCTCTTTTATCATCCTGTTTGCAATAAGCGAAAAGGACGTTGACGGCAGGTTCATGATAGAGGTATCGACAATAATTGTATCGAAGCTGTCACCCCCCTGAGACAGGATGCTCTCGAGGGACTTAAGCCGTCCTGCAGGTGACTGGTCCTGATCATCAAAGGCCTGTATCACAACATGCTTTATGCCGAGGTCTTTTAATTTATTCACCTGCCCCCGGATATCCTTGTCCCACGGAGTTATGCTGTTGTAGAGGAACTTGTCCTGAACACCAAGCTGAGCAATGTATTCAGTAGCCTTTGCCCTCTTCTCCGCAACCCACATGTCTATACCAAACGGCATATCAGTAGTTTCGAGATAAAAATCTATATAGATCTTAGCCTCTTCAGGCGTATTTGCAACCATCGCAACCATTGCAGGGATCCCCGTCGAATTCGAAAGTTCCTCCTGCTTTTTTATAAGTTCCTTTGCCTTCTGCCTGTCGAATTTGCCCTTTCTGTCTTCGAGTATCTTGTCCTTGTTATGAAACATCGATGCTATCAGCAGAGGCGGATACTCGCCGGGCTGTCCGCCTATCTTTATCCCTGAAATATCATATACCTTCTGTTCTTTTGCAAACCTAAACATCAGTTCTCCTTAAGTTCTTGGGTATTCAGGGTCAGATAGGTGGGATGCCGGAAGGCATCGCACCCGCAACCTCATTATTAGTAGATCCCGCGGTCGAATTTCGGCTGTGGCAGATATTCCCACTTCTCGCCCTTCCTGTACTTCCCCTCGATATCAAGGCACTTGAGCGCATATTCAAACGCATATGGTATGCCCGGGCCACCCGGTACAAAACCGGCCAGTATCATTCCTACACTCGCTGCTTCGAAGATCTCACCATTTGTAGCGCCTGCATTTATGGCAGGTACTACATGGATGATGCACCTCGGTGAGCAGTATGCGACTCCGCCGGCCATAAACATCAGTTCCTTGATCTTGCGTGAGAGCGCACCGTCAGCAAAGATGCTCGCATAAAAATCAGCGAAGGTCCTGCCCGGCTCCGGCGTAACAGTATTGATTATCTGGAACATCCTCGGGACAAACCCGCACTGCTTCTTCATGTACTCATTTACTTCCTCTGTCGTCATAGCCTTCTTCTCTGTCATTTTTGCCTCCTTTTGCTCAGCCGGCTTTGCGGTCTGAGCCAACAATTTTTTGATGCCGTCAAATATTCCCATCCCTTCACCTCCTGATAGAGCCTGTCGAACCCATCACCTCCCTTCCCTTAAAGTTTCCACTCCCTGGCTACCTGAACGAACTTCTGTATGTTTTCGTATGGAACAGTTGGTGGTATATCGCAGCCAGGCATAAGCACAAAACCACCATCAGTGCCGGCAGTCCGGATAACTGACCTGCAGGCATCCTCTACGTCCTGAACACTGCCCTGAAGCATTATCTTAACAGGATCAACATTGCCCGCAAAGCACATCTTACCATGGAGCGCCTCCTTTGCCTTGCCGATGTCAGTCTTATGGTCAAGGCTTATGCAGCTTGCGCCTGATGCGGGATAAAGGTCGAGCCTGTCGGTAGTATTCCCGCAGATATGAACAAGCGTATGGACATTCCTCGACTTTGCCCAGTCATTGAATTTCTTGAGATAAGGCAATGCAAACTTCTCAAACTGCTTCCTTGATATAAGGTCACCTGAGGCAGTCGGGTCAGAAAGTGTTATCACATCAAGGGTGCCGTCAGAAACAAGCGGCTCATAAAGGTGTATCAAAAGGTCTGTTGCAAAATCCACAACCTTTTCGACAAAAGCAGGTTTTTTAAAGATAGCCTTCATCGTCTGCTCCTCACCAACAAACCGTGCCCCGAGCGTAAAAGGCCCCCAGGCCGTCATGGTCACGACATATTCGTCACCTATCCTCGCTTTTGTCTCCTTCAAGGCCTTCTTTACCGTGTTTATTACCTCATTGCTGTCTATCCCCGAGATGTCAAGGCCCTGAAGGTCCTCTTCCTTTTCTACAAAATGCGTTTCGAGGTCAGGCGCTCCCATCTCCCTGAATTTCATTCCGCTCTTGCCGAGTGCTGCTGCGTGGAAGTTGTTATAGCCGGAACCTGCATAGACAATGTCGCAGAGCAATTTGTCCGACATTTTCACAAGCATCTCAGACATCCTCGGTGCATCTTTTGAGAGCTCCTGAAATGAGCTTCCAAAACCTTTTATGCTCCACATGCCTGCGCCAAAGAGAGCCACCGGGATTCTTTCCGGTTTGCCTCCCTCGAATGCCTTAAGTATTATCTCCTTAGGTCTCATAGACTTCCCCCTTACTATTATTTATGGTGTATTGTGTTATAGCAATGAACGTCGCTTATAATCTGCTTGAATTCCTCAAGATCAACCGGTATCTTCATGCTAAGGGCGCTTGAGTCTGACTTTGAAGGTCCAACTGATATCACAGGCAAGTCAGGCAAAACACTCCTTACTATCTGTATAGCCTCATCAGCAGAAAGCCCGAACGGCTCCGAATCAATTACCAACGCCTCGAAATCCTTTGACAACACCCTCTGGACTGCAAGTGCAGGGTGGTCGGCTATATCGACTTCGTACCCGTCATCCCTCAATAAACCATAGAGGCTCTTTATCAAGATCGGGTTATGAGAGCATAAAAGGATTTCATTCATGTAAGCACTTTTGCAAATTTAGTGCCATCAGCAATTCATCTGCATCATTGATTTATAATGATTAATTTAAGCTTAATCTAACAAATAAGAAAACGAATTGCATAATGCCACATCAATGGGGAATTATTACACATATTAAAACCAGTTGCCTGAGTTCTGTTATTTATCTCTTTTTTATAATGTATGTAAATACCCCTTCCTTTTCGTCTGTATGGACAAGTTCATGCCCGAGCCTCTCAAGAAGCGCAGGGATGTCGTTTTTCGAGGCAGGGTCAGTAGCATTCACCTCAAGTGTCTGCCCTTTCTGCATACCGTCGATAGCCTTTCTTGTCTTAAGCACAGGCATAGGGCAGTGCAGCCCCTTTGCATCGAGCACCACATCAGCCTTCATCTCAGTCATATTACCTCCCGTATTAAGAACCTTTTTTATTTTTTGGATATGGTCAGGCCTTATCCCTTATTTATTTAATTCATCAAAATAACTGCTGATCGCATAAAGCACCTCTGTAACAGACTCTGACTTGTTCAGGGTATAGAAATGAAGATACTTTACTCCGTTCCTGAGCAGGTCTTCGCACTGTATGATTGCGAATTCAATCCCGGCCTTCCTCATATCATCCGGACTATTAAGAAATGGCGCCATCTTCTTCTCTATCGCCTGAGGAACTGTTGTATTGCAGAACGAGGCGAACTCCTTAACCTTTTTGAAGTCGGTTATAGGGAGAATCCCGGGTATCACCGGGATATTTATTCCTGCCTTAACAGCCTTATCCATATAATTGTAGTAGTAGCTGGTGTCAAAGAACATCTGTGTGATAGCGAAATCCGCACCTGCCTCGACCTTGACCTTTGTATATTCTATGTCCTTCTCGAGGTTTACTGCCTCCTGATGCCCCTCCGGATAGACAGCAACAGCGACCGAAAAATAACCATAGCTCTTTACGAACTGAACAAGGTCCCTTGCATACTTAAATTCCCCCTTTGTCGGGTCAAAGTCCTTTACGCCCTTTGGCGGGTCGCCCCGCAGGGCGAGGATATTGTCAACACCATGCGAGATGTAGTCCTTAAGCAGTGAATCCATCTCCTTTCTCGTAGCTCCGATGCAGGTGAGATGAGACATTACATTAAGGTCTGTCTCCTCCTTTATCCTGAATATGGTATCCCTCGTCGTCTCCTGCGTGCTGCCTCCTGCACCGTATGTGACAGAGACGTACATGGGGTCAAAGAGCCTTAGGGTGTTCACAACCTTCATGAAAGGCTCCTGTCCTTTTTTTGTCTTGGGAGGGAAGAATTCAAAAGAGACACCCCTCTCCCTCTCTCCCAGTATATTGCTTATCTTCATCTATCCCTCCTGATTATTTATATTGATCGTGCCTGATATGCTTATCCGGCGCACCAGAGAATCCACAACCGGACAGTGTGCAATAACTTTTTCAGCAAGCCTTTGGACCTTGTCCCTGTCTTCACTTGTCTTTATATTGATCACATACTTAATATCACTGAAACCCGGAGGCACATCCTCATCCACCATAAAGAGCCCTCTCAGGTCAAGGCTGCCTTCGACATCCACTGATACAGAATCTGCAGAGAGCCCCTCATGCAGGGCGAACTCATAAAATGCGCTCTCGATGCATGCAGCAAAGGCAGCAAGCAGCAGTTCTATGGGGTTAGGGGCAAGGTTAGTCCCGCCTGCAGCCTCGCCGTAATCTGCCTTAACTGTATGTTCCCTGACCTCCGTCTCTGTGTAAAGCCCTCTTATATGGCGTGACGAAACCTTGGGCCTGTAGATTGCGGCCTCAGGTTTTTTCTTAAAGAACTCTATCCGCCTGCTGACTATCTCCTTCAGCTTGTTGTCACTATCGCTATGCATGTATAGCCCCCTTTAGAATAATATTTTAAAGCAAGAAACATACCAAAACTGATATTCGTCATGCCTCAATGTGATTAATTTTCACAAAAAATGATATTATGGATAATGAGCGGTATACTTGAAACACCCAGCCTTCTGGAGTTGCAGAACAAGAAACTATCTGTCCTCTACGAGATCGCCCTTACTGTAGG
>CAKKPH010000166.1 GCA_919901585.1 Thermodesulfovibrionales bacterium
TTACAGTGCGGCTTCGTCCTCTCAAATTTCGCCTTTGCCATTTCGCCTCCTTACTCCTTAAAGGTCTTAGACCTTATTCCCCTTTAACCTTTGCTATAATTGTATCTGCAATGCCCTTAGGCACATCCTCATAATGTGAGAACTGCATTGTATAGGTTGCCCTTCCCTGTGTCTTTGACCTCAGGTCTGTGGCATAGCCGAACATCTCAGACAGGGGGACCTCTGACTTTATTATCTGAGCATTTCCCCTCTTCTCCATGGACTGTATCTTCCCGCGCCTCGAATTAAGGTCGCCCATTACCTCGCCCATGTATTCTTCAGGCGTAACGACCTCAACGCTCATTATGGGTTCAAGCAGTACAGGCTTGGCCTTGTGGCAAGCGTCCTTGAAGGCCATAGAACCGGCTATTTTAAATGCCATTTCCGAGGAATCAACCTCATGGTATGAGCCATCATAGAGCGTCGCCTTTATATCAACAACAGGATAGCCCGCAAGCACCCCAGAGTCCATCGCCTCTTTAATGCCCTTCTCAACAGCAGGGATATATTCCCTCGGGATGGTGCCTCCGACTATCTTGTTGACGAATTCAAAACCTTTTCCTGCCTCAACAGGCTCAAGCTCTATATAAACATGACCGTACTGGCCCCTGCCGCCGCTCTGCCTTATGAACTTCCCTTCGGCCTTTGATCCGGATTTGATGGTCTCCCTGTATGCAACCTGCGGCTTCCCAACATTTGCGCCGACCTTAAACTCCCTGAGGAGCCTGTCTACGATTATCTCGAGATGGAGCTCGCCCATGCCTGCAATAAGTGTCTGACCTGTTTCTTCATTATATGAAACCCTGAACGAAGGGTCTTCCTGTGCCAGTTTAGCGAGAGATTGTGATAATTTTTCCTGATCTGTCTTTGTCTTTGGCTCAACAGCGACTGATATGACAGGTTCAGGAAATTCAATTGACTCGAGGATTATCTGGGATTTTTCATCACAGAGGGTGTCGCCTGTTAACGTGCTCTTAAGTCCGACCGCTGCCGCAATATCTCCTGCAGTCACCTCTTTTACCTCTTCCCGCTTGTTTGCATGCATCCTGAGGAGCCTTCCGACCCTCTCCCTTGAGTCTTTTGAGGAGTTATATACATACGAACCTGCACTGAGTACTCCTGAATAGACCCTCATAAATGTCAATTGCCCGACATAAGGGTCTGTCATCACCTTAAAGGCAAGAGCAGAGAAAGGTTCGCTGTCATTTGCATTTCTTGTTATCTCAGAATCATCCGATGGATTCACACCTGTCACTGGAGGCACATCAAGCGGGGAGGGGAGATAATCTACTATTGCATCGAGCAGTATCTGGACCCCCTTGTTCTTAAATGCAGAGCCGCATATCACAGGAGTAAGTTTAAGCTCAACAGTGCCTTTTCTGAGGGCTGCCTTGATCTCTTCAGGACTAACTTCCTCTCCACCGAGGAACTTCTCCATAATGCCTTCATCTATGTCTGCCAGTGCCTCTATCATCTTCTCCCTGTTTTCCATTGCCTGAGACATCATATCCTCAGGTATCTCATCCTCAACATACTTTGCGCCGAGTGTCTCATCATCAAAATAAATGGCCTTCATCCTCACGAGGTCTATAGGCCCTCTGAACTTGTCCTCAGCGCCTATAGGTATCTGAACCGCAACAGGGTTTGCCCCAAGACGGTCCACCATGCTCTTAATGCTCATAAAGAAATCTGCACCCACCCTGTCCATCTTGTTCATAAAGGCTATACGGGGCACGCCATACTTGTTCGCCTGCCTCCATACTGTCTCGGACTGGGGTTCGACTCCAGCCACTGAGTCAAAGGCAGCAACCGCACCATCAAGCACCCTGAGAGACCTCTCGACCTCGATCGTAAAATCGACATGGCCGGGCGTATCGATTATATTTATTCTATTGTCTTTCCAAAAACAAGTTGTTGCGGCCGATGTGATGGTAATGCCTCTTTCCTGCTCCTGAACCATCCAGTCCATGACTGCAGTGCCTTCATGGACCTCACCTATCTTATATGTAACCCCCGTATAATACAGGATTCTTTCGGTGGTAGTGGTCTTGCCTGCATCTATATGAGCCATGATACCGATATTGCGTGTCTTCTCTAAAGGAAACCTTGACAATTCTAAATCCCTCTGTCCTTCTTACCATCTATAATGTGCAAAGGCCTTATTCGCCTCAGCCATCCTGTGGGTGTCTTCTTTTTTCTTGATCGAAGTCCCTGTGTTATTAAATGCATCAAGGAGTTCGGCTGCAAGCCTTTCCCTCATAGTCTTTTCATTGCGGCCTCTCGAGTAATTCCTTACCCATCTGAAGGCAAGCGCCATACGCCTCTGAGGCCTTATCTCCATCGGGATCTGATATGTCGCCCCTCCTACCCTTCTCGGCTTTACCTCAAGAACGGGCTTGATATTCTCTATCGCTGTCTTGAAGACCTTAAGCGGGTCATTGCCGGTCTTATCTTTTATAATATCGAAGGCGCCGTAACAGATCTTCTCTGCTGTCGCCTTTTTGCCGTCTTCCATAAGGATACTCACAAACTTGCTGACAAGCTTGCTGTTATACTTAGGATCAGGAAGTATCTCTCTCTTTTCTGCTACTCTTCTTCTTGGCATATCATTAACTCCAACTCCGCTACTTCGGCTTCTTTGCGCCGTATTTGGATCTACTGCGTTTCCTGTCTGCCACACCAACCGAATCGAGTGTTCCCCTGATGATATGGTATCTGACACCCGGAAGGTCCTTTACCCTGCCGCCCCTGATCATCACTATTGAGTGCTCCTGCAGGTTATGACCGACACCCGGAATGTAGGCTGTAACCTCCATGGAGTTCGTCAGCCTTACCCTCGCAACTTTTCTCAAGGCCGAATTGGGTTTTTTTGGTGTAGTCGTATAAACCCTGACACAGACCCCCCTCTTCTGGGGACAGTTTCTGAGCGCAGGACTCTTTGTCTTACTCTCTATCTGTTTACGTCCATGTCTTACCAACTGCGCAATTGTCGGCACACTTCCTCCACTTCGAATTTACTCTCAAGATTGACTCAAGATTTAAACGGAAGATGTAAGATACCAAAGATTAAATTTTTTGTCAAGTATCTGAGAGGGTTGGATTTAAAAATACCAATATCATGCCCGGAAACACCAATTTTTCTAAGAACTTTTATTGAATTTTTCATTGTGATCCCGCTCCCTGCAAGCATCTTACCTGAGGCATAAACAGGCCTGCCGTCACCCTTAGCGCCCTTTACCGAGTCGGACACAAGGATTATCCTCTCCTTTTTCTTAACAGAGAATATCAGATTAAGGGCAAGTGGATGAATATGCACGCCATCAGCGATAACTTCGATAAATATGTCCTCTGACAACCCAAACCCTGCAAGTCCCGGCTCTCTGTGATGGAAGGGCCTCATCGCATTAAATATATGGGTAATGCCTGTCGAGCCGGCCTTCATGCCCTCTGAGGCCTCCCTGTATGTCGCATCAGAATGTCCCATATTTACTTTTATGCCGAGTTCGGAGCATCTCTCTATTATTTTTAAAGCACCGGGCATCTCAGGCGCAACAGTAATAATCCTGATCATATCCTCAAATCCGTAAATCAGTTTTTTAAAATTTGAAAGTGTAGGCCTGATAAAAGAACTCTTGTCCAATGCCCCGCATCTCACAGGATTAAGAAACGGGCCCTCGAGATGAACGCCGAGAATAACTGCAGAGAGCGAATTGCCTATTTTGGATTTTGGATTTTGGATTTTAACTCTGAACTCTGAACTCTGAACTTGCATCGCCCTTTTAACAGCTTCCATGTTTGCTCTCATATCATCAATAGTCGAGGGGTATATTGTAGGCAGGAAGGCGTCTGTCCCCGCCCTCTTGTAAAGCCGGGCCATCTTCAGTATATGCTCAGGGGCAGAGGCCCTCGTGTCATATCCGCCGAAACCGTGTGTGTGAAGGTCAATTAAACCGTTTATTTTCATATCAAAAACCCAGGGATAGAACAAGACCAGGATATATCATCTGTCAGAGCATCCTTCCCCTGTTGGTGAAAAACTCGCTCAATGCAAGACGTATCACAGCACCCCTTGACCATTTCTTGCCTGTCTCGGCAGTATACATTTCAGCGAATTCCTCAAGCGCCTCGAGGATCTCTTCCTCGAGCAATACTGAACTCCTTACCAGTTTCTCGTGTCCTTCTTCCATACTACACCTCATCTGTGACCGTCACGCGGTTTATTTCATCAATCGTTGTCAGCCCCCTCAGCACCTTCTTGATGCCGTCATATCTTAGAGACCTGAACCCGTCATCCTTTGCGCACTCAAATATCTCGAGGTTGGACGCTCCAGTTGTTATCAATTCGCGGATGCGGCTGTTCACGAGGAAGATCTCATATATCGCAATACGCCCTGAATAGCCGGTATTATTGCATTGCTCGCAGCCCTTCCCCCTAAAAAAATAGACAGGAGATTTCCCGTCCCATATAAAAAGGCTATTCGCTTCGTCTTCTGATAATTCATATTTTTCCCTGCAGTTAACACATATCCTCCGCACAAGCCTCTGCGCCATAACCCCAAGGATCGACGGGGCGATAAGGGAGCGGTCAACGCCTATCTCGAGGAGCCTTGTAATTGCCTGAACTGCATTGTTCGTATGCATTGTTGTAAGTACCAGATGGCCTGTCAGGGCAGCCTGAGACGCTATCTTGGCCGTCTCGAGGTCACGGACTTCGCCTACAAGTATCACGTCAGGGTCCTGCCTGAGAAACGCCCTCAAGGCTGATGCAAAATCGAGATTTATAGCATTGTTCACCTGCACCTGATTAATGCCTGAAAGCCTGTATTCAATCGGGTCTTCGATCGTAGTGATGTTAATGCCCGGCCTGTTAAGGTATTTAAGTGCTGAATAAAGGGTTGTCGTCTTGCCGGAGCCTGTCGGCCCTGTGACGAATAAGATGCCGTTCGGAGAATCGATGGCCTTTTTGAGTTTCGCGTACACATCAGACGAAAAATCGAGTTCAGCCAGGTCGCGGATCTCTTTCTTTCCCGGCTGCCCGAGTATTCTCAGGACTATCTTTTCTCCGTAAATAGCAGGTATGCTCGAAAACCTGAAATCGATAGAGCGGTTAGAGAGGTCCAGGGTGATCCTTCCGTCCTGAGGCCTGCGTCTTTCGATAATATCGAGATTCGCAAGTATCTTCAGGCGTGAAATCAGCGGGGGCAGGAGCGAGGCTTCGAGTTTCATGCGTTCCTGAAGCACTCCGTCTATCCTGAACCTTACCCTCACAGCACCCTCGTCAGGCTCTATATGGATATCGCTTCCACGCTCTTTAACTCCGAGCAGCAGCAGGCCGCGCGTAAACTCGATCACAGACTGGTCACCCGAGATCTTCCTGAGCTGATCCTCTGTTATTTTTGTTGTGCCCTGGAATATAGGACTGAGGGCAATCTTATCAAGCATATCACTGAGTGTGTTGCTCGACTGGTATTCTATGTCAATAGCATCCTCTATATCCTCGGAGTAAGAGAAGACTGTGCTTATACTGCTTTCCGTAAGCCGTTCTGCCTCCCTTTGCACAAAAGGCTGTAACAAAGAGGCTGATGCCACAGTCACCGTATTGTCCAACTGATATATTGGCATTATCTTGTTTGTCCTTGCGAATTTTTCAGGGATCTTCTGAACTATCTGGTGCTGAATAAGGGTCCTGTCGAGGTCGACATATGCGATGCCGAGGGAATCACCCCATAGCTTGCCCATTTCTGTTTTTTTCTCTTCGCTCGGCTTGGCAAGATAGGTAAGGATAGAGTAGGCGTCGCCCTGAAACTTCAGATTCAGCTTCTGCAGATCATCCTGTTTCAGAATCCCTTTAGCTGTAAGCAGATTTAAAAACTCAGGATTTCTTGTCACCGCAGTCAGTCTTCTCTGATATCGGTTTCTTTTTGTCCATAATCATTTTTCTAATGGCATCCTGCGAGACCTTGAAGCTCTTCGGGTCTCCGGCATACTCGTCTGCTGCAATCTCTTCGAGCATTTTTTTGAGGTCGTACTTCTCAGGCATTGCCGCTTATCCTGCTCTCAATATGTGATTCCCATGTCTGAGTTATTATGCTCTTTATCTCATTCAGGGGAGTATCTTTACGTATGAAGTTGGCCGCTCCGTGGTCAAGGCATCTTTTTACGCTTTCGAGGTCAGAGACCGAGGTCAGCATGATCACGACAGCTTCAGGGTATTTTGATATCACCTCCTGCAGAACTGCGTCTCCGTTCTTAAAAGGCATGTTGATGTCGAGCAGCAGCATATCAGGTTTTTCCTTATTGAAGAGATCTATCGCCTCGTTGCCGTTTGTTGCCTCGCCTACGACCTCGTACCGGACAGACATCAGGATGCGCTTTATGAGCATCCTGATGTGCTGTTCGTCATCAGCCAGAACTACTCTTGGCAGCCTTGTCTCATTCATTTGTTATCGCAGAGGTATTGTGAACAAGAATGTTGCGCCTGAGCCGGGCTCACTCTCGGCCCAGATCTTCCCCCTATGTGCTTCTACTATCTTCTTAGCTATCGACAGGCCGAGCCCTGTGCTTTTTTCGCCCCCTGTAGGCTTGGCAGTCAGCCTCTGGTACTCACCAAAGAGTTTTAGTTTGTCGTCCATGGATATTCCCGGCCCTTCGTCCTTTACACTCACCCTTATCACTTCGTCATCTTTTTTTATTTTAACATAGATATTCGCTGAGGGAGGCGAAAACTTTATTGCATTGCTTATAAGATTATCAATAACCTGCCCTATCCTGTTGCTGTCGAATAAGGTTTCAGGGACATCGTCAAAATCGGCATGAAGCTTAATGCCTTTCTTGTCTGCTATAACAGTGTTGATCTTGACCCTGTCGACAAGAAAATCGCTGAAGGAGGCCAGTTCGAGCTGAAGGTCGAGCTTGCCGCTCTCGATGATTGAGACATCAAGCAGGTCATTTAAAAGCGTCAGCATTTGGTTGCTGACTGTATTTATAATAGTAAGCAGTTCTCTCTGGTCATTTGTCAGGTTTTCAGACTCACCCAATATCAGCTCGCTGAAACCGCGTATGGAGACTATAGGGTTCCTGAGATCATGGGCTGTGATACCGAGGAATTTGTTCTTAAGCTGATTAAGCTCAGCAAGCTTCCTCTCAGCAAGTGAGTACTGGAATACAAGGTTTTTAAGGAGCTGGGTCTTTATTGAAATGTCTTTTTCATTCGCCTGCTGTTCAAGAAGCTCCCTGACCAGCTCGTTTATATCCCTATCCTGAGTCGGCCCTGTTTTCAAGAACGACTTTATAGACTGTTCTATCTTCATTGCAAGGCGAGCCGTTTTTTTAGATGGGCAATATCCCCAAATTCGCTGTAAGACCTGTTTTCGGAAATGCCGTCAATACCGACACCCCTGAGGGAGACAAGCCTTTCACATACAAGCACAATATCCTGGGGCTGGTAGATGACGCTTCCATGCTGAGGGGCTATAACCGAAAACGGCAGCTTTGCTATCTGTTCGAGCGACCACCTCAGGATCCTTTCGGAAGGCATTATGTTCTTGTGGAAATTAAGCATATCCTCCAAAGGACAGTAACTCCTGCTGTTAGGACAACTTGTATAGTCCAGGCATGTCCTGCATTCAGGGTCGAGTTTTAAGAAGAGGTTCCACTCAACCGCATAATTTCCAAAGAGGTCGCTCGTGAAGAGCACGCCGGTTTTTGTGTCGAAGGTCACGAAACTCCCTGCAGAATGCGCATATGGCGTCTTGACAAACTTGAGCTTGCGTCCTGAAGAGAAGGTAAAGCTGTAGTTTACGTCCTCAAGGGAGTGCAGAGGCGATGAGACATAGTAGTGCTTTATGAATATGTTATTTATCCTGTCAGAGATGATCTTTAAATCCTTCCTGTTTATAATGTCTTCGAAGTTAGGTATGCTGCTGCAGAGGTCAGGGTCGTAGTGCTGATAGATCAGCGCCTTTATAGAAGACGGGTCGAACCCTGTCTGGAGTATCTTCATCATTACCGTCGGAAAGTCCGGACGGCTGCCTCCGTCTATAACAACAGCCTCGTCACCGTCAATAATCATATACGGGTTGCAATGGAGGCTCGCGCTGATATCGTAGGACCCTACCCAGTAGATGCCCTCGGATATCTTGATAGGCCGCATATAATCAAGATTGGTATAGCTTATATCGCTCATAGTATCACCCGCACAATGTTAATATACTACCACATTTTGGCTCAAAATGAATGCGATTTGCTTAGCTTGATGGATTCGAGAAATAGCATTTTACAAGCGGTACAGTCGTGAAATATTGCATCATTCAGTGAAAAGGGGACGGTCTATTTTCATAAATCTTTAGCACATTTAGAAGTTTGGTAAAGCAGTGTGCAAGTTGATACCTAATTCGCAGAGGAGCTCATTATTATTCAAACTTTCTGCTATTGGGCATGACATCGTAGAATTATATTTTTCATTTCATGCATAACGGGCTTGGTGCAAATGAAGCCGGTGGGTTTTGGCGGTAGCCGCTTGTGCTCTGTTATCGGCTGTTCTTTGCAAGCAAATCTTTTTTAAAACCAGAAAAAGCCGCCTCTTCTATATCTAATCGCTCCCGTATAATCCGATTAAGCCAATTTTCTAAACTATCCTCTCGATGTAAACAAGCAAAAAAAGCAGCCTGCGCCGCTAAAGTTGCAGGGAGTGATACAGAAGTCGACTTTGATCTTCGAACCCTCACAGGTTTTTCCCATGCACTCTTATCCTCTGCTTGCGCGGTCACGATACGATCAATTTCTTTTTCAGTCATAACTTTCTGTTTTGTTTTCATATTTCCCATCCTGTAATAATAATGAGACAAATAAGACGATAATCTTTAACGAAAAGTTCACGGATAGAAGGGGTTGACAATTCAGGAACAATGCGGCCGCGTTCTGAAAACTCATTGAGGGAACGGCTTGCTTCACGGACTTCTATAACAAATGACGCAGCATAAAAAGAAGAATCCCTTGCGATATAGTCATGAATGTCCCTTAAATCCAGCTTCGCAGGGCCGGTCCAGTTTACCACGACTGCATCTCTCTCCTGAGTTTTTCTATGGATGTCGTCTCACCGCGCTCTGCGGCTTCTTTGCCCTTCCTGACCTTATCAATAACGTAAAGTTCATACATTATGTCGTCAATGTTCGCTGATTCCGGCAGTTTGGAAATAACATTCATTTGCATTTAAACTGCCAATTTTACTTTTTAGCCTCTTTTTATCAATGGCCCTTAGCTGAAATACCAAAACAACAGATGTTGAAGTCAGGTTATTGGTAGTATCAGGCTCGACGACAAAAGTAAATGGGAAATTGGAAGCCTTTATTTGAGTGGTGAAAGGAACAATAAGAACGGTAGGGACTCTATCTATGTTTTCAGCAGTCTGGACTATAATTGCAGGTCTGACACCTTGCTGTTCGTGTCCTCCAGAAGCAGGAATTTCAACGAGATAAATATCTCCGAAAGTCACGATAAATTAGCCTCAAAATTACATAGTGCTTCGTCGCTTAGAGTATCCCACTCGTCAAATTCTTTTTTGAGATAGAAATCAGCTTCCCTCTGCATAATGATACTTTTTTTAAAGATGCGTATAATGTTGAGAAGATTAAGAATCTGTTCATCAGGTATATTCTGCAACTCCTTGATAATCTCATCTTCGTACTTCATTTGCGTATGCATTTCTTCCCCCCTTTCACATGATGATAATTATAAATTCATTATATCACAATGGCTCCAAGCATGGTTATTTTAATTCTATGATTTGAGAAGGGCAAAGCTCTTTTAGAGCCTTACCCTTCAGAATCTGCTATCCGCCGTTGTGAGCATTAACAATCGTCCCATTTTCCTATTTCCCCCGAGCCCGTCCCGCGTGCGGCATGACGGGCTGGAGGATGCGGGTCACGAGGGGTTTACTTCGCCTTTGTCTTGTCGCCCTTCGCCCCTTCATCGGTGATAGCAAGCGCCGCAGGCTTATCCGCCGGATTCGTCAGAAGGAAAAGCGTGGGTAACTTACTCGTTTTGCCAGGGGGTTGCCAGAAAATCATTTTGATGCTGTCGGCTCGAACGCCATGCTTTTTTAAAATCTGTCTTACCTGCGCTTCACCCACTTGACCGCTCTTGTCTAACTCTTTCAGGACTGCCGTTACTTGCGTTGGATTTATCGCGTCTGTCGAGAATACCACCCTGTAGATGTTGCTTCTCGACGAGTTAAGGACTGGGTCATCAAAGTAGCATCAAAGTAGGGTCAGGTCTTGTTTCTTGCATATCCACTTTTCCCCTTTGTTTACCACCCGACTCACAGTAGCATAATGTATCCCAAGATAATCAGCCACCTCTTTTTGGCTATACCCATACTTCTCGACAGCCTCTTTGATCCCTTGCTCCCATGACTTCTTATCAGATGCTTCCTTCTTAAATAATTCGGAAAGGCTGGGTCTTCCAATGTATCTCTGACTCTTCGGTATTTCTTTTGTTTGTTCTCGTCCCTTTACGTATCCTATCAGTTTTTCGATAAATTCGTCACCTCCCATAATGCTCTGTCCCTTCACCTCGTTCCATATATTCTTGCCGTCTATTCCTGCATCAACAAATTCACGATATTTATTCTCTGCCGGTCCCCTCTTAGCGCCAAACTGCTGCAGTATCCAGTCTTTTGTGAGGCAGGGATGAGATTTTTCCATTCCCGCAGTTGCTCTGTAGCTGCTCCATTGCCATTTTTCAGGTCTTTTCACTGCCTTTGCCCTTACAGGATTCAATACTACATACCGGCTGACTTCAAGTAAATAGCTCTCTTTCTGTATCAGTATCGCCTTGTATCTGCCCTGGAATATATGTCCCACACGGTGATGTCTTTGATTGAATTGTTGTGTATAGACTCCGTTGAGCTGCCGCATCCCTTTCGACAGGTTGCCGTCAGGTGTTTCGATGATAAGGTGATAATGGTTATTCATGAGGCAGTAGGCATGGCATAGCCAATTGTATCGTTTATTTACTCTGTTGAGAGTTTCCATGAATACATTTCGATCCTCGTCATCTTTGCAAATAGGTTTTCGGGCATTCCCACGTGAGGTTACATGATACAAAGCGCCGTCGTATTCAATCCTTAATGGTCTTGCCATGTCAGTATTCTATCAGGAAAAACCGCCTATTGCAAGAAACAAGACCTGACCCCCTGACCCCTTTTGCTGACGGGCTACACTACACTGACCCCTTTTGCTGACGGGCTACACGGCTACACGGTTTTTGCTGCACTTTGTTCCTTGTGCCTGTAAGTCCTCGGTAATC
>CAKKPH010000167.1 GCA_919901585.1 Thermodesulfovibrionales bacterium
TAATATACTGTCGATCTTATTATGTTTATGAGGTCTTCAGCCCTTCCTGTTGTCTCTATTTTAGACAGGTCTGATTTTTATTATTATATCACAATGAGATATAATCACCTCACTAAGATATGAAACCCAGTTTTCATCACAGGCTGATAAACCGGAGATTTGAAGACCCCTGTCTTTATGTCAGGCTGCTCAGGGAGAGACGGGCCTTTCTTTTCGACATCGGATTCATCGGCTCTCTCGAATCAGGAGACCTCCAGAAAATCACCGATATCTTCGTAACGCATATGCATATCGACCATTTCACAGGGTTTGACACCCTGCTCAGGGCAATACTCAGGCGAGAAATACCTTTGCGGGTCTATGGTCCTGAAGGCATTATCGAATGCGTTGAAGGCAAACTTAACGGCTATACATGGAACCTGATAAAGGAATACCCCCTGAAGATAGAGGTCTTTGGCATAAGTGAAAAAGAGCTGCGGCATTCGAGCTTTTATTCTGAAAACGGTTTCAGAAGAATAGACATGGACAGGAAGGCTTTCAGGGGTATCGTCCTTCAGGAGCCCTGTTTCTGCATACGCGCATCCAATCTTTCGCATGGGATCCCATGTCTCGGATTTTCTCTTACAGAGGATATTCATATAAACATAGATAAGGCGGGTCTGAATAAAATGGGTCTTCCTGTCGGCCCATGGCTAACTAAATTTAAGGAGTTAATAAGAGAGAAGGCCCCTCCGGACAGAGTCCTGTCAATAGACAACCGGGAAATTCCACTCTCCGAGCTTATGCATATTGCGATGCTTACCGACGGTCAGAAGATATCTTATCTGACCGATATTTCTCCTGATGAAGAGAACATCTCAAAGGCAATAGAGCTTGTTAAGGATTCAGACACGCTTTACTGCGAGGCTTACTACCTCCATGAAGAACTCGGAAGGGCGATGGAGCGAAGCCATCTTACGGCAAAAACGACAGGAGAGATAGCAAGGAGGGCTAATGTCAAAAACCTCGTCCTCATGCATTTCTCACCAAAATACAGGGACAATTCAGATTTGATAGAAGAAGAGGCGATGAAAGAGTATAGTAGTGAGTAGTTCGGAATTGTATGCTTATTTATTCCACAATCTTCATGCTGATATCTACGGCCGGCGCAGAGTGAGTTATAGCGCCTACTGATATCAGATCGACACCCGTCTCTGCAATAGGCCTTACATTATCCAGATTCACGTTTCCGGACGCTTCGATAAGCACCCTTCCCTTTGCAGTCTTGACAGCCTCTTTTGTCTCCTCAACAGACATATTGTCGAGCATAACCACGTCAGCACCGGCCTTTAAGGCCTCTTTAAGGTCATTCAGGTTTTCGACCTCCACCTCGATCTTGCTCAGATGGTGCGCAGAACGCGCCCTCTTTACGGCTTCTGTTATGCTGCCTGCAGACTCAATATGGTTATCCTTGATAAGTATGCCGTCATACAGGCCGAACCTGTGGTTATCGCCGCCGCCCGTCCTCACAGCGTACTTCTCCATAAACCTCAGGCAGGGGGTTGTCTTCCTGGTATCTACTATTTTTGCATTAGTATCCCTGATCTTTTTTACATATGCGTTTGTGAGGGTTGCTACGCCTGAAAGCCTCTGGAGGATATTCAAGCTCACCCTCTCGCACGAAAGAATTGTGGCTGAATCGCCATACACTTCAGCAATTATATCTCCCTTCCTGACCTTTGAGCCGTCATCAAAAAAGACCTTCAGCATAGCGTTTTTATCATAGATGTCAAATACCTCTCTTACAAAAGGAAGACCTGCAACAATAAAGCTCCCCTTAGCGATAATCAAAGCCCTGGACTTCTTTCCCTTTAATACAATATGGGTTGTTGTGACATCGCAGTGCCCTACGTCTTCTTCAAGCGCAAGGCGTATTATGTTTCTGACATATTCAGGTATATGCATAGCTCAGTTAATACGTCTTCCTTGTATTGAAACTGTTATCTCCTCTTGAAAATCGATATCAGTCCGAAAATCCCGCCCAGCACTGTGCCGATTGCAAGGGCAGACTTCCAGTCGAGCAGCGTATTCACCTCGCCTTCGACCCTGTTTGCGATCATTACAAAGGCTGTGGAGTTTTCAGCCCTTATCTCCCTTGCGCCCATCACTCCGATAGCGCTCCTGTTTACAGAGGTGCTATCCCTCGCTATCGAGACAGCCGAAAAAGAGTAATTCATGTTAGCGTTGTTGCAAGCAGTAACCATGCTCACGCCCTGATTGAAATATACGTCCGAGCCGTTAATGATGCCTGCAGCGCTCTGCACTATCTCGACCCTCTCGCCGTCTATGCTCAGAGCCCCGACCTGCTGAAGCTCGATATGCCCGCCTTCGATAGACCTTACAGTGCTATGTTTTACATTCACAAATTCTGCCTCGATAAACTCAAGGTCTTTTTTCTCTGCCTCTTTGATGTCTGCGTCAGTCATTCTTCACCTCCATCTCTCTTAATTTGTTAATGCCGGTTTCGAGCCTTTCGTTTCTGAGAATAAGGTCATCATACTTTGCCCTCTCTTTATCAATTATATCCTTAGGCGCGCGTTTAAGGAAGTCCTCATTTAAGAGTTTCTTACCGGCTTGTAAAAGTGATTCATCTATCTTCTTCTTCTCCTTTAGTAACCTTTCGATCTCTGCCTCTGTATCCAGCACTCCATGTAGCGGCAGATAAACTTCAAGCATATCCTTAACTGATGTTGCTGATCCCTTTGGTTTTTCAAGATTTAATCCAACCTGAACATCTCCCGCCTTTGCAAGCCTTATGATATAATTAAGATTCTTCAACAATATATCTTCTATCCTCCGGTCGAAGGCCTTAATTACAGCCTTAACCTCTGTTGCAGGCGAGATATTCATCTCACCTCTTATGTTTCTTATGCCGATGATAGCCTCCATAATATAGTGCATCTCGTCTTCTGCCTTTTCATCGAAAGGGAGCGTTTCAGGGTAACCGGATATAGCTATACTCTCTTCGTTTGCCTGGATATAAGATTTTATTGTCTGCCAAAGCTCCTCTGTCACAAACGGCATGAAGGGGTGCAGAAGCCTGAGCGAGTTGTCGAGCACATATAAAAGACATGCGAGTGTATTCCACTTTTCATCCGAATCGCTATAGATCGACTGTTTTGACATCTCGATATACCAGTCGCAGAACTCATGCCATATAAATTGATAAATAGCGTTTGCTGCATCATTGAACCTGTATTCTGAAAGCGCCTTATTTGTCTCAGAGGCAGTCGAGGCAAGCCTGCTCAATATCCATCTGTCGGCGAGGCTGAGCCTGTCCCGGCTGATGTCTGATAACTGACAGCTTAATTTCTCTCTGTCATCTGCGCCCAGATTCATCATGATAAAACGCGACGCATTCCAGAGCTTGTTTACAAAGAACCTGTATCCCTCAACCCGGTCCTCTGAAAACCTTATGTCCCTGCCCTGCGCTGCAAAGGCTGCGAGCGAAAACCTGAAGGCATCTGCTCCGTACTTCTCAACCATTATCAGGGGGTCAAGAACATTGCCTTTTGATTTGGACATCTTCTGTCCCCTCGAGTCCCTCACAAGAGCATGTATATAGACGTCTCTGAAGGGCACATCCCCCATAAACTTAAGGCCCATCATTATCATCCTGGCGACCCAGAAAAAGAGGATGTCAAAGCCTGTTACGAGCACATTCGTAGGATAGAAGGTCCTGAGGTCATCAGTCCCGTCAGGCCAGCCGAGGGTCGAAAACGGCCAGAGTGCGGACGAGAACCATGTGTCGAGCACATCCTCGTCCTGCCTTAACGCTACTGCTTCAGCACCGCAGTGCGGGCAGGAAGCAGGCGTATCTTTTGATACGATGATCCCGTTCTGCCTTCTGCATTCCGCATTCCGCATCTCCTGACAGTACCAGACAGGGATCCTGTGTCCCCACCATATCTGACGCGATATGCACCAATCCCTTATATTTTCCATCCATGAGAAGTATGTGTTCTCCCACGAGTCAGGGACTATCCTTATCCTTTTGTCCCTTACTGCATCAATCGCCTCTTTTGCGAGCGGCTTTATATCGACATACCACTGAGGTGTTGAGAGCGGCTCAATTATCGTCTTGCACCTGTAGCAATGTCCTATAGAGTGCCTGTACTTCTCCTCTTTCTCTATAAGGCCTGCTTCTTTAAGGTCAGCGACAACCTTTTTCCTGCAGTCATACCTGTCAAGGCCGGCGTATCTCCTGCCTGCGTTGTCAGTCATCCTGCCCCCCTCGCCTATCACTTTCAGGAAGGGAAGTTGGGGGTCCTGCCTCTTTGCAATAGCCTCGTCGCTAAAGTCATGTGATGGCGTGACCTTCACGGCGCCTGTGCCAAAAGCCGGATCGACTGTTCTGTCGCCGACCACAGGCAGCTTCCTGTTGGCAAGGGGCAGGTCGATCATACTCCCGATCATATCTTTATATCTCTCATCATCAGGATTCACTGCAACCGCCGTATCGCCGAGCATCGTCTCAGGCCTTGTTGTTGCAACTATGATCCGGCCGTTACGGTCAGCAAGCGGATACCTTATATATGTCAGTGTACCGTCGAGTTCTTCATGCTCCACCTCGAGGTCAGAAAGTGCAGTGCGGCATCTCGGGCACCAGTTTATGAGCCTGTTGTCCCTGTATATCAGGCCCTCGTTATATAGCCTTACAAATACCTCCCTCACTGCCCTCGAAAGCCCTTCGTCGAGCGTGAACCTCTCTCTTGACCAGTCACAGGAAGAGCCTATCTTTCTTAGCTGGTGGCTTATCCTACCGCCGTATTCAGACCTCCATTGCCAGACCCTTTCGATAAACTCTTCCCTGCCGAGTTTATGCCTGTCGAGGCCCTCATGCGCAAGCTGCCTCTCGACCACATTCTGCGTTGCGATGCCTGCGTGGTCTGTGCCCGGCACCCAGAGCGCCTTAAAGCCGAGCATGCGTTTCCATCTTATGAGTATGTCCTGCATCGCCGAGTTAAGCGCATGGCCCATGTGGAGCGAGCCTGTGATATTGGGCGGAGGTATGACTATAGAGAATGGCCTTCCTTCAATGCCGTCCGGGCTGAAGTAGCCCTTCTCTGTCCAGAAGGCATACCATTTCTCCTCTATCCCGAGCGGGTTATAGCTTTTTTCGATCTCAGTCATCTAAAGACCCATCTTTCTTTGGAAAGGATTGTTCAGCAGAAATATGCGTTGATCTGTTAGTCAACAATAATTAAAAAAGGTTTTTTTCAGGCTCTCTTCATGGTGCGGCGGTCTGCAAATGCATGGCTGCCGTGCTATCCTGATATCTTAGACCTTATGCTCTCTATCTCCCTCGAAATCATCCTTTCAGCAATATCAGGGACCGTCTACCAGACAACCTTCTCGACCTCTTTTGTGAGGGATGCAAGCGCTCCTTCGAGCATCTCCTCGGGAGCTTCGAGGCATTCGTGGATCAGCTGCGCCAGGTCTACGGCTCGGCAA
>CAKKPH010000168.1 GCA_919901585.1 Thermodesulfovibrionales bacterium
TTTTTTTTGTCTATATAGGACTTTATCTTCTGCCTCAATCGGAGTCTCATCCTCCAGGGGTTACAAAGATCGAAGAGGGCATCTCTCAGGAGAATCTTATACTTATTGGCGAGGGGATCATCTTTGGAAAAGGGCAGTGTATGGTATGCCATCCAATGAAGACCGAGGCAGGGATGAGGTCACCAGCCATGGCTACAATAGGTGTTGACATAGAGAAGAATGCAAGGCAGAGGGGGATAACACCTGAGGAACAGCTCTTTGATGCCCTTGTCAATCCTGGGAAATTCGTAGTTAAGGGTTTTGATGACATAATGCCTCCTTCCCATAAATCACCTACATCCCTTACAGAGGGCGAGATTATAGCCGTTGCGGCATTCCTTCAAAGCAAGGGTGGAAAGGTTACAGTCTCATATCCTGGCTCTTTACCTATACTCAGGGAAGAGGTAAAAAAGGCAGGTGGTAGCTAATATGGCAATAATATATCCGATAATCACACTACTTGGATTGATGCTTTCCATCATATCTGTGATTAAGAGGTCACCGTTGTTCAATTTCATAGGTATCCAGATCGCACTATATGGTGGGTTAAAGGGCGTGGGGCTGATTATTCCCCCCCTTCCGGGACAGGTGATCCTCATGTATATGGTGATGTCGGTCTTTGCCTTTCTAATTTATTTTTCTATTGACGATAAAACATTCAAGAGATTTCTTGAACCGATAAGGTCTGTTTTTGTAGAAGATGATAAAAGGATTATAAGGAGCCTTGTATTCTTTTTTGTCCCTATTCTGGCAGGATTCATTACTTACTGGGAGGTGAAACCAAGATTTGAACCTCCTGTATCTGCGAGGATCATACATCCAGAGCCTTCTACAGAGATAGAGTTCAGGGGCAAGACCATCAGGATCTTAGGTCTTGAAAACCCTTTAAGGAAGGATGTAACAAACCTACCGCAACATATAGAAGAAGGCAAGAGGATATATTATCAAAACTGTCTTCACTGCCACGGGGCTGACCTTGACGGCAAAGGACATTTTGCACAGGCATTCAATCCGCCCCCCTTGCCTTTTAGGGGAACAGATACAATCGCCCTATTGCCTGAGTCCTTTGTTTTCTGGCGGGTAGCAAAAGGCTGGAGAGATATTCCGGAAGGTTCAACCCCCTGGGATTCGTCAATGCCTGCATTTGAAGATTTCCTTACAGAAAAAGAGATATGGGAGGTTATCCTCTTTATCTATGAGGCCACAGGGAATAAGCCAAGGACATGGTAGAAAATAGTTTAGAGCAAGGAGAAAGGTTATAATGAGGATTTTCATGGCCATTATTTTAATATTATTTTTACCTTTATACGCCTTTTCAGAAGATGAAGGGAAGAAGCTCTATGATGATTGGTGTGCACAGTGTCATGGATATAAAGGTGATGGGAAAGGTTACTCCACTGATTTTACATTTCCAAAACCGAGGGGTTTTGTTAAAGGCATTTATAAATTCCATTCTACCCCGTCAGGTAGTCCACCAACAGACAACGACATCATAAGATCAATACGAAAAGGTAACCCAGGATCATCAATGCCCCCATGGAAACGATTCAGTGATAATGAGGTTAAGGCCCTGGTCAATTATCTCAAGAGGTTCTCCCCAGAGAATTTTGAATCCCCGGCAGAGCCGATAAAGATCGGAAAGGCACCCCGCGTAACAGATGAATTGATACAAAAGGGTAAAAGGTTATTTGAAGAGGCAAAATGCTGGGAGTGCCATGGTAAGTCTGGCAGGGGTGATGGAGAGAAGGGATGGCAGGAAAAATTCAAGGATGAATGGGGTGATAGGATTTATCCTGCTAATCTTACATACCCCTGGGAACTGGGAAATGGCTCAGATATGGAAGATCTATACAGGAGGACAATTACTGCAGGCATTGAGGGCACACCCATGGCATCTTATCAGGATGATCTTAAAGACGATGAAAGGTGGGCACTTGCACACTTTATAAAATCTCTACAGTTAAAAAGAAAGCTTGGTATAGCGTTACGTATGGTGAAGGTGGATTCAGCGCCTTCTTCAACTAATGACCCGATATGGGGGGAGACCGATTATCTTGACCTCCCAATAGGAGGGCAGATATTATTTAATCCTCGTCACTTTACGCCTACAATAACGAATGTAAGGGTAAGGGGTGTATATACAGACTCTGAGATCGCAATAATGCTTGAGTGGGTTGACAAGAAGCCAAATAAGGGTGATGACGGTATGCCTTCAGATGCTGCACATATGCAGTTTCCTTCAAAGATACCAGAAGGTGCTGAGAAGCCCTATTTTTACATGGGAGACAGGAGGAGGGCTGTTACTCTCTGGCAGTGGAAGGCATCAGAGGACTCTGCCAGAGAGTATATCGCAAAGGGCCCAGAGGTAGTTACAGAACAGGAGAGGCAGGATGTTAAGGCTACTTCAACCTATACAGATGGATTATACAGGGTTATATTCAAAAGACCTTTAAATACAGGTGACAGGGAAGATATGGGCTTTGAGGTTGGAAGATTCATCCCTTTTTCAGTCACCCTTTATGATGGATGGAATAAAGAAGAGGGGAATAAAGGGGTAATATCGGCATGGTACTATCTCATGCTTGAACCACCTATGCATATCAAGGTATATCTTCTACCCCCAATAGTATCGTTAGCCGTTTATGGTCTTGGTTTAGTCTTACGCAGGAAATTGGGGAAAAAGTATAAAATTAAATAGAATGTGTTATATAAAAATATTTATTCCTGTTGATAACTCAGAGTATTCCAATTACAGTGTAGAGATAGGGGCGTCCATAGCAGAAAGATCAGGCGCTCAGTTGATTGGATGCCATGTCTACAACGCAAGTTTACATGATAGAAGATTCAAGGACATGGAGCCAGGCCTTCCAGAGCACTATCAACAGGAGGAGAGACTTAAAAGGTCAAGAATGATACACAACTCGTTGATTGGCGAAGGATTACATCTAATCTCCGATGCCTACCTGGATATCTTTGAAAAGAGGTGTGTTGAAGCCGGTATACAATTCACCCGTAAACTAATGGAGGGTAAAAACTGGTTTGAGACAGTTAAAGATGTGCGGAACAATCATTATGATCTTATAATTATGGGCATACGCGGTCTTGGTGCTGTAAATGGCAATCATGTAGGGAGTGTGTGCGAGAGGGTAGTAAGAAGGGTTAATACGGATGTGCTGGTTGTCAAGAACAATGGGCATATCAGTGAGAGGGTGGTTGTAGGAATCGATGGAAGCGACCATTCATATTCAGCCCTTGGTAAGGCTTTGGCATTGGGTAAACTATTTGATCTCGAGATCGAGGCGGCCTCTGCGTATGACCCCAATTTCCATCGCAGGGCCTTTAAGGGGCTTGTCGGTGTGCTCTCTGAGGATGTAGGAAAAAGGTTTAGATTTAAAGAACAGGAAAGGCTTCATGATGAAGTAATAGATAAAGGTTTGAAAAAGGTATACGAGGGATATCTTAATAAGGCCTCAGCAATAGGAAGTAAGGAGGGTTTTGAGATAAAAACTACCCTTCTCGCAGGAAAGCCTTACCATGAGATATATAGATATCTAAAAGTAAACCCACCATCCCTTTTAGTGGTAAGTCGATTTGGCGCTCATCAGGCAGAGGAACCGGAGATTGGCAATACCGCAGAAAACCTCCTTCGCCTTTCACCATGCAATATACTTATAACCAATAGCGCTTTTTAATTTGGGATATGATTTAAAAATCATTTCTTGGAATATTACGAGGAGATGTAATATTCACTGCAATCACTGCTATCTTCCGGCCAATAATATTAAAGGTTCACCAGAATTAAATACAGAAGAGGCCCTACATGTAATAGACCAGATCGCCCTTGTTAATCCTGAGGTCATGCTGATCCTTTCAGGCGGTGAGCCGCTATTGAGAAATGATATCTTTGAGTTGACAGGTTACGCATCAGGAAAAGGGATGATGGTAGTTTTAGGCTCCAATGGCCTCCTTATAGATGAGGAGGTTGCTTTTAATTTAAGACAGAGTAGTGTCTCTGGGGTGAGTATAAGTTTGGATTCTATTGATCCGGAGATCCACGATAGTATAAGATCCTTAAAAGGTGCCTGGGAGAGGGCTGTGGAGGCGATTAAAATTTGTCAGAGTAATGGATTGGCTGTACAGGTCAATACCGTAGTTACTAAAAACAATTATGATGAAATACCTGAGCTAATACGGTATTCCAAAACCCTTGGGGCAAAGGTCTTCAGTCCATTCTTTCTGGTATGTACTGGAAGGGGCGAAGAGGTAACGGATATCGCACCTGAGCAATACGAGCAGATCCTGCCATTTATTGCTGAATCTCAAGGAAAACATGATGGAATGATGATAAGGCCCAGATGTGCCCCTACTTTCAGGAGGATCCTTTATCAGTGTAATCCCAACTCCCCTTTGCTAAAGATGGACACAGGACGGTGCCTGGCTGGAATACATTATTGCAGGATTACCCCTGAAGGCGATGTTACACCCTGTCCTTATATGCCACTGTCGGTGGGAAATATAAAGGATAAGAGCTTTAAAAACCTCTGGGAAGATTCCGAGGAGTTCATCTCTCTCAGAACTCCATCTCTTAAGGGTAAATGTAGGTTATGTGAATTCCAGCTGATATGCGGGGGTTGCAGGGCCAGGGCCTTTTCCTCTTATAAAGATTATATGGAAGAAGACCCGTGGTGTCTCTATATCCCAAAGGGTGAAGAGATTATCAATCCCCCAGCATTTAGTACTCATTCTTCCGAATCCAACCCAAGCGCTTTATGTGAACCCCTGTGGACTGAAGAGGCGGAGGAACGTTTAAAAAAAGTGCCTTTTTTTGTTCGTTCCATGGTAAGGGCTGCTATAGAGAGATATGCTATAGAAAATGGTTATAAGGAAATTACACCAAAGATAATGGAGGAGGCACGGCATAAATTGACCATGGGGAAGATGGCCGGGCATTAAATGGAACTTACTAATAGGGAGAAGTTATTCTTAGTCCGTGTAGCCAAGCGAAAGAATCTATATCTAATATTCAGCATATTGAGTGTCATAATTGCAGTATTTCTCCTTATATTTCACGGCTTGATAATGAGAGACATCAATGCGCTGAGATTTATTATAATAATACTTCTTTTGTTGGCAGGGCGAGCACACTTAAGGCAGTACAGAAGTGCTATAATCTTTCATAAGTTAAGGCCTCTGCTTGATAGTTCAGGTGATGAAGACAAGATTGATAAAAGATAAAATCCCAGCTAAATACCTGAATTGGCTTGTGTCAGCACGATTGGAATTTCTTAATGACATGCTTCAAGGCAAACCAATGAGATACTTTTCTGCCCATCTCCCTGTGATGGCTACATGGCGGAATCACCCCTCTATGTCCCCCCTTAGTAAGGGGGGAATGGAGGAGGGTGTATTTTCAGATGAAAATGATCTTTTTCCTGTAAATATGACAGTAAAAGGCTTGGGGCTTATCCCAAAAGAAGAATCCCTTAAACACTATATTGATGTCTTCGGAGGCGTCATAGCAGAGGCACGCACAATGCCATGGGCTGAGAGCCTGCATAAGAGGGTAGAAGCCATGATCAGGCTCTATGGGACTATAGAAAACCTTGATCCCACAATGCTTGGTGGCATTGAGATATTTGAAGGAAGGACATTTGAGAACCTTAGAGAAAATCCTTATGCAAGCCTTCTCTATATGGGCATGAAACATACTCAGGGGGGTATGGAATACATAAGCTTCCAGGTAAACGGGAAGGTCGAGATTCTTGAAAAAGAGAATCTATATTACAAATTCCTTCTCGCCTCAAGAAAACTCTTTGAATTCGATAAATTCCATCTCTACCAGCCCAATTATCCCTTCGGTTATCTCATCAAGGTTTTAGAGGTAAGAGATAAATCACCATGGTCAAGGATCCAGAAGGACTCTTCTTAGCAGTATACTGTTTTTAATTTCCAGTGTATATAGTCAGGTGCTTGTAATGGGGTATATCATAGCTGTTGAGTTTTCTGTAAAGCGTTCTTAGCCCTATACCAAGCATCCTTGCAGCCAGCACTTTGTTACCTTTCGCAATTGAAAGGGTCTCAAGAATAACCTTCTTTTCGATATCGAAAAGCCTTCCGGGGGATGTAGTAGAATCTGTGTTTGCACTCTTTAATAAGTAAGATGGAAGGTTCTCGGCAGAGATGATTTCACCCCGTGTCATGACTGTTGCGCTTTCTATACAGTTCATCAGTTCTCTAATATTCCCAGGCCAGTCATAAACTGTCAGTAAGCGCATTGCATCTGGAGTGATAGTCTCTGTCACTTTCTTATGTTTGTTACGAAAATGATTAAGAAAATGTAAAGACAATAAAGGGATGTCTTCCTTTCTTTCTCTCAGCGGTGGGACATCTATTGTGACGACCTTTAATCTATAATAAAGTTCTTCTCTGAAGTTACCTTCTTTTGCCATTTCATCCAGTTTTTTGTTTGTGGCGGCTATGACCCTTGCATCCACTTTTAATGTCTTTACACCTCCTACCCTTTCGAACTCCTGTTCTTGAAGCACCCTGAGAAGTTTTACCTGTAGCGGTAATGGTATGTCGCCAACCTCATCGAGGAAGAGTGTCCCTCTGTCTGCAAGTTCAAATCTGCCCTTCTTTGTGTGAATTGCCCCTGTAAATGCCCCTTTTTCGTGTCCGAAGAGTTCGCTTTCCAGTATACCTTCAGCAAGGGCGGCGCAGCTCACTTTTATAAATGGCCCGTCAGCAGCGGGGCTGTTGTAATGTATTGCATTTGCGATGAGTTCCTTTCCTGTCCCGCTTTCTCCGAGAATCAATACTGTTGCCTTTGTAGTGGATATCTGAGAAATAAGGTTAATAATCTCCCTTATCTTTTTTGAATTACCAATAATATTTCCATAGGAAAAGGTTTCTTTGAGTTGCCTTCTAAGAATTGTATTGTCAGTTTTAAGCCTCCTGTTTTCAAAGGCTTTCTCAATCAATATATGGAGCCTTTCAATATTTACTGGTTTTGTTATGTAATCATATACTCCCTTCTTCATTGCATCAACTGCTGATTCTACTGTTGCATATCCTGTGACCATAATAACTATAATATCAGGGTTTGTTTTCTTCACAGCATCGAGCATTTCCATGCCATCCATGAGAGGCATTTTTACATCGGTGATAATCGCATCTATATTCTCCTTGTTCAGTAAAGAAAGCGCCTCAATACCATTGTTGACTGTATGAATTATATAACTGCCTGTGAGAGCCTTTGCCAAACTCTCCCTTGTCATCTTGTCATCTTCAACTATAAGTATTGAGTAACGCATGATTAATCATCTATAGGCAGAGCGATTGTAAACATTGTGCCATTATTTATTTCGCTCTGGCAGTGTATCCCGCCTCCATGTTCTTCTACTATTCTCTGCACTATGGATAGACCCAATCCAAGACCAGCCTCTTTAGTGCTGAAAAAGGGCGTGAAGATGTTAACAATATCATCGGGAGAGATTCCTTTCCCAGTATCAGATATCCTGATTATAGCTTTACCGTTTTCTGTGAAGGTCTCTGTTAATAACATACCACCATCCGGCATTGCGTGTATAGAGTTCTGATATATGTTCAAAATTACCTGTTTAATCTGTTCTGGGTCTATCCTTATAGGTTGGATATCACCCAAGGCAAGTCTTACATCTATCATTACGGTTAAAGCAGAGGCTTCTATTAAATCAGCAACGTCTTTAATTACAGCATTAACGTTATAAAACATAAATTTAGGCTGCGGGAGTTTTGCAAATCTGATAAACTCTTCCAGCACATTGTTAATCCTGCTTATCTCAAGCTTAACAACAGAAATGGTCTTAAGGATATCCCCTATTTTTGAATACGATACATTTGACAGTTCTTTGTGGAGCATCTGAATGTTTATTGCGAGGGAGTTAAGCGGGTTTCTGATCTCATGAGTAACTCCTGCTGCAATCTGTCCTGTAACAGCCAATCTTTCTGAGCGGATGAGCTCTGCATGTGCCTTTTTGAGATTTTCATTTGCATGTTCAAGCTGTGAAGTTCTTTCCTTTATCTGATTTTCCAGAGTCAGATTGAATTCCTTTAGTTCTTTTTCGTGACTTTCCAGTTTTTCTG
>CAKKPH010000169.1 GCA_919901585.1 Thermodesulfovibrionales bacterium
ATTCGATTGACGAGGCATTCCTTGATATCACAACCACGCATCACCTGTTCGGAGGGCCTGAGGCAATAGGCAGCTCAATCAAGTCTGAGGTAAAGAAGCGGTTCGGCATTAACTGCACCATCGGGATAGCTCCGAACATACTCCTTGCCAAGCTCGCAAGCGACATAGCAAAGCCTGACGGGTTAAGGTGGATAAAGCCTGAAGATATACCATTCCTGCTTGAAAATATGCCTGTTAACGAAATGTGGGGAGTAGGCTCAAGGATCACTGCACGGCTCGAAGAACTCAGTATCAGGACATGCGGAGAACTCGGAAGGGCGTCAGCAAGTCTTCTCAGATCCAAATTCGGGATAATAGGCGAAAGCTTGAAGGGTATGGGCATGGGGCTATGCAACAGGCCGCTTATAGTCCATCAGGAAGACCCTAAATCAATAGGACACAGCATGACACTGCCGGGGAATATATCAGACAGGAAAGAGATAGAGGCGTATATCCTGAAGCTCTCTGAAATGGTCGGCAGAAGGGCGAGGAGATACGGCTTCACCGGAAAGAGGGTTACGCTCACAATAAGGTATCCTGACTTTGAGACATTCTCAAAACAGGCAATGCTTTATGACCATACGAACCACACACATGAGATTTACAAAAACGCTATATCAATACTTAACAGCATAAGGTTAAGGGACAGTGTTAGGCTGCTTGGCGTATCCTTATCAGACCTCATAAGGGAGTCTAACCAGATGCAGTTATTTGAGGACAGGAGGAAAGAGAAGGCATTGCTTCAGGCAATGGACAGCATAAATGACAGATACGGAGACTTCAAGCTGATCTGGGCGTCGTATCTTAAGCAGGCAGAACCGCCGAAGGTAATTGCTCCTGCATGGAGACCGTCAGGGGTGAGGAGTATTGATGTGAGGAAGTGAGGGTTTCACCTGAAAGTCCACAGGTTTCAGTTGTGTGCAACAGTGAAGATCTGCGGGAGAAGTCTGCAGGTGACTGCTGCGGTCAGCGGCGCAGTCTCACCGCATCCGCTGGAGCGATTTGTTGGCCATTGCCTTCATTCGCTTTGATTTTAAAGGTCGTGGAGCAGGGATACCGTAAAGCATACCTTCAGCGCTGATATCTTCATCTATATCCGGCCAATGCACACCGTGACCGTCTCCTATAATTCTGTAATTAGCGCGCTGCTTAGGGGTCGCATCGGATAAGCGCCATGACCATGCAAGCGGAACGCTGATAATACGACCATCAACAAGTTGAGCTGTAATTGTGTCCTTAGAGATACTTATATCCTTAATTCTTACTTCTTGCAGTTTCACCGCAGTGCTCATACCATGCCTCCATGATTTTATTTCTGTTGCTTATTATTATTCCCCGTATGGTATTGAGTTCTTTCGGCGCAAAACTTTGATTCCTCGTCAATGCTACGGGTTCCAGCCAGAATTTACAAGTCATTTTCTCCCTCTGGACATGCACATGCATTTGCTCGTTACAATCAAAGCTGTAAAAGAAAAACCGATATGGGCCAAGAATATTTTTGATTGTAGGCATATCAAATTATATATGCCCAAACAAGAATTTGTCTATTTTTTTTTCAGGAGAAAATTAGGGACGTTGTTACTTACAGTGTACAGGAAGAAAGTTGCTTTTAATTATCCTTAACATAAGTCTCTTTTCCTCCCATCATCTCCCTTAACCTCAAAGCATTTTTCATTGCACTATAACCGTTTGCGATATTTCTATTTTAGACAAATAGGTTATGTGTTATAATTTTTATCATGCAGATATGTCCTGTCTGTAAGAATTTGTCTGATGAATGCGCCTGCTGTCCTGAATGAGGGCATGTATGCCTCCTGGACTTAGGAGAACCCTACTGCCCTGTATGCAAACCGGAGCCGGTTTCGTTGACGCAGGGCAGGGGAGATACGGTGAAGGAGTGAGAAGATTGTGGAAGAAATTAAAAAGGCAGATTTTGTAGAGCGTTTCAGGGTCTTGCTTGTAAGGATAGACGTTGCCTTTCATGTTATGGCAGCCCTGCTCCTCCTTGTTTCGTGCAGCTTTATCTTTTATTACGCAATCCTGAATATTGTAGACCCCTCACGGGATTCAGTGATACACCTTGTGAATGATGTGCTTCTTGCCCTGATAATACTCGAGCTGCTCTGGACAGTAATAAGATTTTTGAAGAAGCAAAAGTTCATACTTGCCCCCTTCCTTGCCATAGGCATAATAGCTGCTGTGAGAAGGATTCTTTTGATCGAGGCACAGACCTCCTACATGGCGCATGTGCCCTTTGAGAAGATGTACGAGATAGGGCTTAGCGCGGTCGTAGTAATAATCCTCATGGCTGCCTATTATATGTCTGTTAAGGCCCAGAAGCTTGAACAATAAAAGAAACAAAAGGATTCAAGGATTCGAGGGGTCGAGTGAAAGGATAAAATCCACAATATTCAATTAGAAAAAAGGAGGTCTCAAAATGGCGGAGGAGCATTCATTTGATGTTGTATGCAACGTTGATATGCAGGAGGTTACAAATGCCGTTCAACAGGCCATAAAGGAGATCAGCCAGAGGTTTGACTTCAAGGGCAGCAAGAGCAGCATAGAGCTCGATAAGGATAAAGGCGCAATCACGCTGGTATCTGATGATGAACAGAAGCTGAAGAGCGTTATAGATATCCTCCAGTCAAAGCTCGTAAAGCGCAGCATATCCCTCAAGGCATTGATCTACGGGAAGGTGGAGCAGGCTTCAGGGGGTACTGTAAGGCAGGTCGTGACACTGCAGCAGGGGATACCTCAGGAAAAGGCAAAGGAGATAGTAAGGCTGATAAAGGATACAAAGCTGAAGGTCAATGCAGAGATACAGAAAGATCAGGTGCGGGTGAGGGGCAAGAACATAGATGACCTCCAGATGCTAATAGGGAAGATAAAGGAGAAGGACTTCGGGATACTGGTCCAGTTCCTGAATTACAGGTGATGCCGGCCTGTCTAAAAACCTTGACTTTTTCTTTTATAAGCAATAAAATTTGGGTTAACCGGTTGATAGGAAATCAGGGGAAAACCCTGTATTAAAGCCTGTTTAAAGAGTTTCGAGGGCATCTGCCTTAAGGGAGAGGGATACATGACACGTAAACTGCTGCTTGCTGATGACAGTGTGACTATTCAGAAGGTCGTAGAACTCGTCCTTTCTGAGGAAGGGTTCGAGATAAGGTCTGCGAATAACGGCGAAGAGGCGCTTGCTGTCATGTCAGAGTTCAGGCCTGATATTGTCCTCAGCGATATCGAAATGCCTGTGATGGACGGATACAAACTCTGCAAGAGCATAAAGACAAGCCTTTATACGAGAGATATCCCTGTGATACTCCTTGCCGGTGTATTTGAACCTATTAACGAGGAACTCGCAAGGGATTCAGGCGCGGATGAACGCATCATCAAGCCTTTTGAGTCACAGGAGCTG
>CAKKPH010000170.1 GCA_919901585.1 Thermodesulfovibrionales bacterium
CCTCAGGCCGTCCACAGACGGCTCCTTGCTCTATGTCTCATCTTACTTCGAGAGCAGGGTTAAGGCCCTTGAGGCCGGTGACTGGAACATATCCGGAGGGATAGACGTGCCCACACCCTCAGGCATTTTCATAGTCCGCTAAAAAGGAGGGGTTCTGATATGATCAGTTTTGTGTCGGCAGGAAAAGATATTGAGAACCTGGTCTTAAAGAATCTTCAGGAAGACGTTCCGATAGTGAATGAACCCTTTAAGGTGATAGCACAGGATATCGAAACGGATGAAGAGGAGATTATTACTGTTATTAATGACTTGAAGGGCAAGAGGATCATAAGGCAGATATCGCCGATCTATGATACGAGGATGCTGGGGTATGACAGTCTTCTCGTTGCCTTTAAGGTAAGGGCAGAGGCCTTGGAGGGGGCGGCCCTGCTCGTCAGCTCCCATCCCTGCGTCAGCCACAACTACGAAAGGGGCCATGAGTTTAACCTCTGGTTTACGATAGCAGTGCCGCCTGACAGCAGGATCGGGGCTGATAAGACGGTCAGCCTGCTCGCAGAGAAGGGCGGTGCAGAGGGTTACGCAGTCATGAGGTCAAAGAGGAGCTTTAAGATCGGGGTCAAGCTTGATGCCGAGAGCTCATGTCTCGACAGGGAGGATGTAGTTGTAAGGAGACTTTCGATAACGCCGCTTACAGAAGAAGAAAAGCTGATTATAAGGGTTACTCAGGCAGATATGCCGGTATGCAGCAGGCCGTTTTCTGTTTATGCCGGAGAGCTTTGCATGGAGGAATATGAGCTTATAGAAAAATTAAGGGAGTTTAAAGAGAGAGGAGTAATGAGGAGGTTCGCAGCAGTCCTGAACCACCGGAAGGCAGGCTTTTCAGCAAATGGCATGGTAGTCTGGAATGTCTCCGAAGGGCTCGTGGATGAGGTTGGGCTTAGGATAGCGTCTTTTAAGGCAGTCTCGCACTGTTATGAGAGGACGACCAGCGGTGTCTGGCGCTATAATCTATTTTCGATGATGCATGCCAGGACAAGAGACGAGCTTGATGACGTTATAACAGGCATAAGGGAGGAGACAGGAATGGGGGATTACGCAGTCCTGTATTCTTCGAGGGAGTTTAAAAAGAAGCGCATACAATATTTCACCGGTGAATTGCATGCATGGGAAAAGGCTTTTACAGCTTAGACAGGTTGGTCTGTCCGGATAAGGCTTTTTCTGCTATAATACATTCCGGTTAAAACGACATGAAGAACTTCTCTTATTCACTTCCGGTCACTGAAGAGTCGCGCAGTCTTGCTACAGGATGGCTGGTCCTTAGCATAGGTTCGCTTGTGATCGCAGGCCTTTTCTCAATCCTGGTTGTACTGTCCCGGACCCCTTTTATACAGGACTTCTTCCCGCTGATCGACCTTTTTCATACCGCACTGGTCCTCCATGTGGATTTTTCGATTATCATATTCTTTTTCTCCTTTGCAGGCGTCTTTTTCAGTCTCACATGGCAGGGCGGCGGCCTCTCTTATGCAATTTTAGGCAGGCTTGCACTCGGGTTATCTGCTGCGGGCGCATCTATTATAGCGCTTTCCCCGCTTATGGGCGCGCCAAAACCCTTGATGAATAATTATCTGCCTGTCCTTGAGAATTACGGGTTCTTTGCAGGGCTTGTCATATTCCTTTCCGGTTTCAGCCTTATGAGCTTCAGCACCCTCATGAAAAAACCGCGCAGCAAGCCGGTTGAATCTGTAAATGCAGAGCAGTTCGGCATCTATCTTGCCGCAGCCATTGCACTTACTGCTATTGCGAGTTTTGTCTGGTCAGCTCTTTCTGTGCCGGATTCCCTGAAGGGCACTGATCGCTATGAGCTCCTTTTCTGGGGGGGAGGCCATCTCCTGCAGTTTATGTACGCTATTCTTATGCTTGTGTCCTGGCTCTGTCTCGGCAACGCAATAGGAGCTGTTTCGTTAAGCCACGGCAAGGCAGCGCTGCTTTTCGGGCTTTATATCTTGCCTGTTTTCGGCACACCGGTTATCCATCTGCTCTTCCCTATAGATTCGTACAATTATTACAGGGCCTTTACTTTATTTATGGAGTACGGGATGGGCCTGCCGCCGGTCCTCATTGGCATCCCGATACTGCTCGGAATTATTAATGGGAAGACACTACCTGACATGCGGCATCTCAGGGCCGTGGTTATCATCTCGCTGATACTTTTTGCAGCAGGCGGGGTGCTCGGCTTTTTGATCCATGGGATTAATCTTCAAACCCCATCGCATTTTCACGGAGTCATAGAGGACATCAACCTTAAAATCCCGGCCCATTACCACGGCGTCACAGGGGCAGTGAGCCTCTCCTTTATGGGGTTTACTTATTATCTGCTGCCCAAACTCGGCTTTGGCAGGCTGCTGTCTATAGTCAGATTCCAGCCTTATATTTATGGTGCAGGGCAGCTCCTCTATATCATCGGGCTTGCCTCGGCAGGGTTCCTGAATGTCCAGCGCAAGGTGGCAGGCAGCGCTCAGGGCCTTGATACCCTTGGCAAGACAATCAGCATGGGGATAATGGGCATCGGCGGAATGATTTCGATAATCGGTGGGGTCGCTTTTTTGGTTGTCGTAATCTATGCTATGACTTCCGGAAAAACATCGAAGGGATAAGGGCTGCTACTTTAAGAATACGAAGCTTTTCTTTGCCTCGTCATAAGTTATAATAACGCTTTCCTTTGGTTTGAGCTCTCCACTCATAGTAAGCTCGGTTCTCTTTTCAGGCAACTCAGTCTCTTCGATACTGAAGTTGATCGAGACTGCCTCAGGCTTTATGGCTATCTCGTCATAAACGAATACAGAGGAATCCCTCCTGAGCCCTCTCGGGTAAAAGACCTTCGAATATTCAGGCCGGTTGTTTATCAGGAGATTTACCTTTACAGGGGATTTAGCCTTAGTCAAAGACTGGGATGACCTGTATTTAAAAGACATGACAATGGCGCTTTTGTCCTCTGGATAGAACGCCATCCAGTGGTTGGTGAGGGGGTAAAAGAAAAGAGCCGGCACAACAAGAACAACAGAGGCTGCAATATAATTCAGCTTGTTATACCCTCTCACAATGATTTTATCGCTCGTCTTTTTTTCCCTTAAGTCCTTAATAAACATTGCGAGTTCATCAGATATATCCCTTACATAAGGCGCCTGCAGGAGCCTTATCCTCGACTGGTCCACGTCGTGGGCGAGAGAAGGCTTCCTCTTCTTCTCGTATCTCTCTACTGTCCATTTGGTACCCTCCCTGAAATAACAATCATCCTGTTCGCAGGCCACGAGAAGCAGCCCCTTTACATTAAGGTTCAGTATCTCTTTTGCGTGGTTGGTATGCACGTCGCCGATGCAAGGGACTGTGATGGTAAAGACGCTGCCGCCTTCCGGAGGCATTGCTGAAAACGGACAGCGGAGGACCACAACCTCAGGTTTCTTTGCCTCGATATCATCGATCAGTTTTTGCCACGGGTATATCGAAAGATCTATTGCCTTAAAGCTGCACGAACCTACGCATATCCCGCACCCTGCGCATTTGTTTTCATTAAGAAGCGCCTTTTTCTTCCCGTCGGTTGATATGTTCATTATGACCGCCTCATAGGGACAGTCGAAATAGCACCTCTCACAGCCTGTGCACTTTTCCTTATCCATTACTACAACCGGATTTTTCTTTCCCCTGACCAGCCAAGGGAAAAGTATCAGGACAATGAGAATACTGCCTAACATGACCCATATCCACGAAATGGGTAGCACCTTCATAAGCGGATAGATGAAGAAATAAAACCAGTCCATGCTCATTTCAAAAGGGATGCTCGAAAGGGACGCCTCAGGGTCGCTCCTTGCAGGAAGAATGATGCTGAGAAGAACCATGTATCCCAGGATGCCTGACCAGACGAACCTGGGCGGTATAAGACGCGGTCTTGCATTCCTCATAACATGGATCCAGAGGATTAAGGCAATCAGAATGGTCAGGGCAATATGCAGATAAAGGAGCATCCTGAAGAGCCCGCCGAGATGTTTTATATCAGTGCCGAAGAAGGTGCTCATGATGGCGCCACCAAAGATTGGGAGGAAACTCAGCAATTTTCCTGAAAGGATGCCTACGAGCTTAGCCTTTATATCCCATACCAGGATATATCCGGAGATTCCTGTCACCACAAATACAATCAGGGACACCACGCCTGTGAACCAGGCCAGCCACCTGAACATGCGGAACCGGTCTGTCATCAGCACGTTCATTGCATGGAGGAGTGTAGTCAGGATCAAAGCGGCGGAGGAGTACCTGTGGATTCCCCTCATGATGTTCCCGATTATTCCGGAAGATATTGCCTCTACAGAGGAGTAGGAAAACCTCGGGTCTATTTTATAAAAAATGTAGAGATAGACGCCTGAGATGCTGTCTATAATGAGCAGGAATATCGAGATGGCTCCGAGGTGATGGAGCGGGTTCAGTTTAGCCGAGAAGACCCAGCTGAATAAATTTGTGAGATATTGGAAATATCTATGTAGTCGTGTAAGTTTCATCAGTTTTGCCAACGGCTATATTATTTAGTGATTGAGCTTTCTGCTATGATTTAAATCACACTTGCCGCATTATATATGCTCTATCCTTAAAGAAAGTATATACCATAACCCCTATAAGGAGTTTGTAAAGAATTTGTAAATAATTTGCAAAAAAAGGTAAATCTCCTTCTCTGTGACTTAAGTTACAGACTTTCAATCAATGGTCTATTAGGATGTCAACAAAATCTATTTTAATATAAAAAAGATTTCTCTTATATTGAACATTTCCAGGGGGGAGGAACAAGAACAAAATCATAGCAAATAATAACAACTCGCAATTGCAAATAATATCTTATCTGTCAAGCATCAAGAATACTTATGAGAGGAGGTAATGATGAAAGAAAAGATTGTTTTATTAGCGTTACTGAGTATTGTTTCCTGGGCTTTTCTTATCGGTGAAGGGTATGGAGCTGATCCTCAAACGCTGAAGCTTGGTGAAACGGTTTTTAAGAGGAGGTGCGCCTTCTGCCATGGTCAGAAAGGTGACGGTATCGGCATGGCTGAGTTTGTTTACAAAAAAGCGAAGGGTAAGGTCTGGAAATTGTATCCGCGCGACTTTACCAACGGTGTTTTCAGGTTAAGGTCGACAGCCACCGGCAGTCTGCCGACAGACGAGGATCTTCTCAGGACATTAACGGATGGCATTCCGAGGTCGAGCATGCCTCCTGCAAAGGATCTCTCCAAGGATGAGAAAAAGGCGGTAATTGAATATATCAAGACACTTTCTCCGAGATGGAAAGAAGAAGAGCGGGGCAAGCCTATAACGGCGGCAAAGCCGGACTGGGTCGGCAGCCCTAAATCAACCGAAAAAGGCGAGCTGGTCTGGAAGGAGATGAAGTGTTGGGAATGCCATGGTGAAAAAGGCAGGGGTGATGGCCCGAAGTCAGACAGTATTAAAGATGACTCAAAAAGACCGATCCTGCCCTTTGATTTCACTATCGGCGCGCTTAAGAGGGGTACCACTCCTGAAAACATCTATCTTGCTTATACCACCGGTCTCGACGGCACTGGGATGCCCTCTTATGAAGACTCGATGAATGAAGAGGACCGCTGGCATCTTGTTTCGTATACAATGAAGCTAATGCGTTAAGTTAATGGTACAGAACCTTTTAGTTATAAGCAGGAGGTAGAATAATGGTAGAAGATAAGACGTCCTTTTTAGAGAGATTACTTGATAGGCCGATTGCTCTGCTGATAATGTCGAATGCGATCTTTGCGGTCTCCTATTTCATCTGGGGAGTTATGAAGGTATGGACCACATCCCCGATCCCCGAGGCTCTTAAAGAAACTATCTTAGGAGGTAAATAAAATGGCGCTAACCGTACCGGAAAAAGGATGGTTTCAGACAAAGATCGCAAAGGATGAAAAGGCCTGGATTATCATTGCACTGATCGTCTGTTTGTCCCTCTTTGTTTTGATGGCAGGATGGCATGTAGTCGGAAAACAGAATGCCTCCTCTATCGTCTACGATACGTCGCCTGATGAGTTCTACAAGCTGTCTCAGGCAAACTGGAGGAAATACAAGATCGGTGAAGAGGAAGGCATCCCTGTGGTAAAGCCTCCGGCAGGCAGCGACGTATTTATCCTGGCTACTACATGGAGGTGGGAGCCTATCCTTGTCCTGAAAAAAGGAGCGGAATACAGGTTTCATATATCTTCGATGGACCTTGTGCATGGTTTCTCTCTTCAGCCGTTGAATATGAACTTCGTGATACACCCTCAATATGATTATGTCCTTACTTTCAAGCCGACATCCAGCGGTGATTTCAGGATAATATGCAACGAGTTCTGCGGGTTCGGCCATCATACTATGATAGGCAAAATAACAGTTGAAGAATAAGCTGAAGGAGGAGCTAAAATGTTTATGAAATGCGATTTAACCGGCTTTAATGTAGACAAGAGGGTTATTCCTCTGATAAAGGCTAACGCAGTAGCCGCCACTGTTTCCTTGCTGCTGGCTGTTACTGCGGCCCTTTTAGTGCTGCTCACAAGATGGCAGGTGATCCATCTCCTGCCTGTTGACTGGTATTACAGGATTCTAACCTTTCACGGCCTTGTCGCCCTGGTTGTCTGGGTAGTCTTCTGGGAAATGGCGGGGCTCTATTTCAGTTCTACAGTGGTCCTCAATGCGAGACAGATTGCGCCCTGGCTTGGATGGTTGTCCTTTGTGCTGATGGTAGCAGGGACAGGCATATGCGCCTTTACTATCTTAACAGGAAGGGCAGATGTGCTTTTCACCTCTTATGCGCCTCTTAAGGCCAATCCTCTTCATTACCTCGGCATCATACTCTTCGCAGTGGGTGCCCTTATCGTTTGCGGATTGTTCTTTGCGAATTTAATCGTTGCCAAGAAGGAAAAGACCTATGGGGACGGACCGCTGCCGCTCTTTACCTTCGGGTTGCTTACTGCCGCAATCCTCGCGGTAGGCACGCTCTTGCCGGGTGCGGTCATCTTTGTGCCGACGTTCCTCTGGTCGCTCGGTTTAATCGAGACGATGAACAGTACCGTATACAGGATAGTGTTCTGGGGCTTTGGACACGCCTCACAGCAGTTAAACGTGGCTGCAATGATATCCGTATGGTACCTCGTTGCATTCCTTGCTGTTGGCGGCACATCCATTAATGAGAAGGTCAGCAGGGGAGCCTTCTTTTTATACCTTATTGGCATTAACCTCGCCTCAGCGCACCATCTCCTTACCGACCCTGTGCCGTCACCTTCATGGAAGGTCTTCAATACGGGCTATTTTATGTACCTTGCAGTCCTCGCATCTATGATACACGCCTTTGCAGTTCCTTCCGCCATTGAGTCGGCCCAGAGGAGAAGGGGTTTCACTAAAGGGCTCTTTGACTGGCTTAAGAATGCGCCTTGGGGGAATCCGGCGTTTTCATCTACTTTTTTAGCGCTTGTCGGTTTCGGGTTTATAGGCGGCATAACAGGCGTAGTTAACGGCATGGAGCAGACAAATATGATTGTCCATAATACACTCGCAATCACAGGACACTTTAAAGGCACAGTCGTTATCGGCACTACCCTCACCTTTATGGGCGTTACATATTATCTGCTGCCGCTGATCTTCAGGAAGAAGATATCCTTCTTCAGCCTTGCTAAGATCCAGCCCTGGGTTACCTGGATAGGTATCGCAATGCTGTCTATAGGGTTTTCGATCATCGGCTATCTCGGCGTCCCGAGGAGGCACTGGGACATCACCTTCTCAGGAGGACCGTTCACTTACACGTTCCCTGAGATTGCGGACCTCTTCTGGGTCGTGTCTGTTCTGGGAGGAACCATAGCCTTTATCGGCGTGCTGATCTGGGTTTTTGTGGTGGTTTCAACTGTATTTTTCGGAAAGCCTGTAAAATCCAAGGCGGATATGGATACGCAGATGCCGATTGTTAGTCAGCCTCCGGCGCTTGAACATCATAAAGGTTTTGTGGCGCCCGGGACCTTTGTCCTTACATTAATCTTTATAGCCACTTTCATAATCTATGCAACCCTCAACTGGGGCTGGCTGAGTGCGTTATGGGAGGTTAGATGAGTGTTGAGGAAATTATTCCTCACGCTTTTTCTGGTTGTTTTTTCAGGTGTTGTGGCATCAGCAGAACTTACGATGCCCAACGAGAAAAAGACACTCGGTAAGAATGTTCCTGATGTGAGGCTGATGGGCTCTGACGGGAGCAGCTTCTCCCTGAAAGAGAGGATGGGGGGTAAACCCCTCATCCTCAGCCTCATATATACAAAATGTACCACTACCTGCCTCCTCATCACTGACAGTATTTCAGACGTTGTAGGAAAGCTCGGGGGCCTCGGTGAGAAATACAATGTCCTTACCCTCTCCTTTGACCCTGCTGATATCAATCCGAAGAGACTTGATGAGTTCAGGAGGACTTGGAGGCTTGACCGGGAAGGCTGGATAGTTGCCGGCGGCGAAAAGGAAGAGGTCGATAAGCTCCTAACGGCAATAGACTTCGGCTATATCTTCGATAAGGCCACAGGCGAATTTCTCCACCCAAACCTCCTTGTGATACTCACACCTGACGGGAGAGTATCGAGATACTTCTACGGTGTTACCTACAATGATAAGGATCTGAAGCTCAGCCTGCTCGAGGCAAAAAAAGGAATATCCAAACTGAGCATTGCCGAAGGGTTCCTGCTCAGGTGCTTCCAGTTCGACCCTGCCACTATGACATATAAGACCGACTGGGCCTTTATTATGCATATCTTTGGAGGAGTCTCTTTTTTCCTCTCTGTCTTTATTGTCCTCAAGGGCAAAAAGACCCTTTTGTCCATACGCAGACTCTCAACCAGATTTTTTTCTTAAATTTAAT
>CAKKPH010000171.1:0-1649 GCA_919901585.1 Thermodesulfovibrionales bacterium
TATGTTCTGGACCATGATCAATGGGTATTCGATGTTCTCATAGACGGTTAATACTGGGATAAGGTTAAAGTCCTGAAAGATAAAGCCGATGTTATTGCCTCTGAATGACGCACTCTGCTTCCTATCGAGATGCAATACATCCGTATCCGCCACCATCAGTTTTCCATCTGAGGGCTTATCGAGACATCCTATGAGATTAAGCAGGGTTGTTTTCCCGCTCCCCGAAGGCCCGACAAAAGAGACAAACGAGGCTGCTTCAATACTGAAACTCAAATCCTTCAATGCCCTTATGCTGACTTCGCCTGCCTGATACTCTTTTCCAATGTTTTCAGCAACAATCAATGACATATAACTTCTCCTTTTGAGTCATGATTATTTGATTAAATGCTAACGTATCTCATTGTATTAATCAACAGAGAGATTAATCAACAGAGAAAAATACAGCAATTCCTATGCCTGACGATAATTTTTTATAATACCAGATGTTACATGGACGGGGCTTGAATAGAAATGCAATTTATCTACAGGCAATGCATTTATTGCACTATGTTGACATTTTCTCTTGACATTCAAAACGACTAAATGTATTTTACATAGACTGACATCCGGTTTGAGGTGACATAAAAATATGCTTTTACATCAGCATTTTGTAAAGATCGCTAAAAAACTCGGCAAAAAACTCGCCTTTATTGACCGCACAACAGACAAGAGAATAACATACTCCAAGGCACTGATAGCCTCTCTTATCCTTGCAGAGAAATTCAAGAAGTATGAAGAGGGGTTTCTCGGCATAATGATTCCGACCTCAGCCGGCTGTGCCTTGTCTTCCCTTGGCGCCCTCATGAGCGGAAGGACGCCTGTAATGATCAACTACTCGACCGGTGCAGCCAACAACGCAAAGTATGCACAGGCGAAATGCAAATTCAAGACAATAATCACTTCAAAGGCCCTGCTCGAAAAGATTAACTGTCCTTACGTCGAGGGCATGGTCTTTATCGAGGATATAATGGCATCGGTTTCATTCATCGACAAGATCAAGGCAGCCTTTATCACAAAACTCCCTGTAAGTATAATCCTTAAAAGGATACATGAAGGCAACGAGGATGATAATATAGTCATTCTCTTCACAAGCGGAAGCGAAAAGGCGCCGAAGGCAGTCCAGCTCACTCACAAGAATATATCTTCGAATATAGAGAACTTCAGCAAGATCTTTGGTCTGAATGAAAAAGACAGGATGCTCGCAAACCTGCCGTATTTTCATGTCTTCGGGCTTACCGGTACCTTGTGGACGCCTTTTTATCATGGTATGACTATAATTTCATACTCAAATCCGCTTGATTATAAGACCGTTACAGCTATAATCCGGGATGAAGGGCCTACTATGATGGTCGGTACGCCGAGTTTCTTATGGGGTTATCTGCGCGCTTCTGAACCCGGCGACTTTAAGAGCCTTCGCATTGTTGTGAGCGGCGCCGACAAGTGCCCTGATGCACTCAGACAGGGGTTTAAGGATAAACACAGTCTTACAGTCTATGAGGGCTATGGGGCTACCGAGACCTCTCCTGTGGTCTCTGCAAACTCGCCTGATTATAACAGGCCCGGCAGCATAGGCAAGGTAATCTCAGGTGTTCAGGTTAAGATCGAGAATT
>CAKKPH010000171.1:1659-12398 GCA_919901585.1 Thermodesulfovibrionales bacterium
AGGCGCGGAATGCAAGCCCCGGGAGGTCGGCAGGATACTTGTAAAAGGCGATCTTATTATGAAGGGGTATCTGGACGACTTTGAAGAGACCTCAATGCGCATAAGGCACGGCTGGTACGATACAGGAGATATGGGGTATCTTGATGAGGACGGTTACCTCTGGCATTCCGGAAGGCTGAAGAGATTCGTCAAGGTCGGCGGTGAGATGATATCCCTTGTGAAGGTGGAAGACGTGCTCGAAAAACTGCTGCCTGATGGCGTATCCTGCTGTGTTGTAGAAATACCTGATGCGCTGAAGGGCGCAAAGATAGTGGCTGCTGTTACAGAGCGTCTTAATGAAAAAGAGATACTCCAAAAGATGACAGAACAGCTTCCGAATATTGCGCTTCCTAAGCAGTTCTTTGTTATAAGCGATCTTCCAAAGATGGGCAGCGGCAAGATCGACTTCAGAAGCGTGACTGAGATGGTTCGCGAGAGATTGCTCAAGAGCACTTAGGATTCAAAAAAGCCGGCCTTTAGGCAGCGGCAGCCTTTCTGACGAGCATTATTATCAACAGCCATAAAGAAGTCCTGAAGACCATTGCCAGAATGCTCTTAGCCGCTACAGCACCCCCAGTTAAGTATATCGCTGACAGCGCAATAAGTATAATGCTGTGTGAGATTGCGATCAGGATTGCGAACAGAAGTCCCGATCTATGTTCTTTCCAGAGACCAATGCCGGCAGCAACAGAGACAAAGCCAAGAACCAGATTATAGACAACAAGCCATTTTAAAACAGTGTACGCAGGTATTGAGATGCCGAGCAAAACCTTTGAACCTGCAAATATTGACAGAAGGCCTATCGCAATTCCGAGCAAGGATGCAATTCTCTGCTTAGTTAGTGACACCATTATCCTCCTGATCCTTTTTTAAGTATTTTTAAGCTTGACCAGTTTATCTCTTTTCATATCCTGTTGTAAAGTTGATAGGTTTGGTCATATAATAAAAAATGTCCTTCAGATTGATTATACTGATTTTTTTAACAGCAGCATTTCTGTCGACAGGCGTCCAAAGTATCCACGCATCAATTGAAACAGGACATGACCTTAACAGGGATAATCCGGTCAAGATAGGCGTATCATCCATGATAACACCTGTAGATGCAGTCAAATACTATCAGGAGATTATTGACTATATCGGAGAGCATACAGGCCGGCCCACACAGATGGTCCAGAGAAAGACTTACGAGGAGATGGATTTAATGCTCGAAAAAGGCGAGGTCAAAATTGCGTTTATATGCTCTGCCTCATACGTCATGGACAGAAGGAGCTTTGGCGTTGAGCCGCTTGTCGCTCCGAGCGTTGACGGCAAGGCAGTTTATCACTCATACATTATTGCCCATAAGGACAGCCCTATAAAATCTTTCCCGGAACTGAAGGGCATGATTTTCGCTTTTACTGATCCGAGGTCGAACACAGGCACTTTATATCCTACGTATCTGTTAAAGACCTTGAAATCTACGCCTGAAGAGTATTTCAGAAAGTATATGTACAGTTACAGCCACAACAAATCTGTCGAACTTGTAGCAAAAAAGATTGCGGACGGCGCTGCTGTCGACAGCCTTGTGTATGAGTATATGCTGAAGAGTAATTCGCCATATACAAGACAGACCAAGATTATCAAGAGATCGCCCCCTTATGGCATGCCTCCCGTAGTGGTAACAAGATATATTCACCCTGATATGAAGAAAAGGCTGAAGGAAATTCTGCTGAGCATGCACACAACAGAAAAAGGCAAGAGGATTCTTAATGCGATGCTTATCGACAGGTTTGTCGAAATTTCAGACAGTGCCTATGACTCTATAAGGAGGATGGAAGGCGTTGTCTGGAACACTATGGATATATCAAAGGATAAGAGAGACGGCAGTATAGTACACTTCAGCGTGATCCCGAGGGACAATCCGCGAATCCTGTATGAAAAATACCAGCCGCTTCTTGATTACCTTGCAGAAAGTACCCCATACAAGTATGATCTCGTTCTGAAAAAGAACTATGAAGATACTGTAAATGCCCTTGGAAGGGGTGAACTGGATATTGCTTTCCTCGACCCCCTGACCTATCTTGAGGCACATCTTAGATACAACGCTGCAACTGTACTTAAACCCCGCGGTACAGACAACAGCGCAACTTATAAGAGCGCAATAATAAAGAGAAAGGATTCACCAATAAAGACACTGTACGACCTTAAGGGCAGGAGTGTCGCCTTTTCTGCATTAAAATCAGCCTCAGGGAATCTTATGCCGCGTTATCTGCTTGCAAGCGCAGGCATACACCTTAACGAGCTCAGCAAATACGGGAACTTCGACTATCACGACTCTGTTGTAAAGGCCATCCTCAGAGGAGAGTATGATGCAGGTGCTGTCAGGGACTCTGTGGCAAAGAGATTTATGGATATCGGCATAGAGGTTATTGCAGAATCGATGCCTATTCCGACTGACCCTCTTGTTGCAGGGCCCAAAACTCCTGCTTCAGTGACAGAGGCAGTAAAAAGGGCGCTTTTGGAACTCAGCCCGAAAAATGTAAAACACCAAAAGATACTCGGCAAGCTATATGAAGAAATGAGAAATGGTTTTATAGAGGCCTCTGATTCAGACTATGCTGAGGTAAGGGCAAGGTTCAATGCGATACCTCAGACCTGCGGCAAGGCCTGCCACCCCAGGATAAGGCTATGAAGGCTGCGCCGAATATATTTACAGGATTAGGACTTCAGTACAAATTTATCCTTCTGACGACTATATCTATTGTTCTGCTGACGAGTATTATCGGATATATGGCGGTCAAGAGGGAGAAGGATATACTTTATGAAGAGGCCGAGAGGCAGGGGAAACTCCTGGGAGAGACACTGTCCATCCCCATAATAAATGACCTTATTTACGAAAAACTGGGTCTTATTGAAGAAGGAGGACTGCTTGATAACTATGTCATGGAGATATTCAACAGGCGTGATGTTGACCTGCTCTATATAACAATTCTGGACGTGACAGGCCGTGTCATATCGCACAATAACATTAGTGAATACGGAAAAGTATATTCCGACCCTGTAACTCTGAATGCTATGCAGTCTGAAGAAACAGTGATCCGGCCCTTTTCGACTAAGGGACATAATGCTCTCGATTTCGGCGTACCGATTTTAATAGGCAAAAAAAGATGGGGGGCCTTGAGATTTGCCATATCACTTCAGAAGGTCGAGCAGAATATTATTGCTACTGTTAAAAAGATTATTATCCTGACGCTCTTTTTTCTTGTCTCAGGTTTTGTGGTAATAATTCTACTGAGCAGGCGGTTTATCAACCCTATAACACATCTTGCAAGCACAATGGAAAGGACAGGCGCGGGTTTTCTTGATGTCAAGGTGGATGTGAAGGGGCATGACGAGCTCGCAGTACTCGGGGAGAGATTCAACAGCATGATAGAGAGGATACGGCAGGCAAATGAAGAACTCAGAAAGACCCATGAGAAGCTTGTTCAGTCCGAAAAGCTTGCCTCGATCGGCATTCTTGCCTCAGGCGTTGCGCACGAGATAAACAATCCCCTCGGAGGTTTGTTTAACTGCCTCCAGATGCTGAAGCAGAAGGGCGATAATCCTGAATTCAGGGATAAGTATATGGAACTAATAGCAGAGGGGCTCGAAAGGATAGAGAATACCGTGAACAGGCTTTTGTGGACGGCAAGAAAAGGAGAGCATAAGGCAGTTAATCTCAGAGTAAGAGATGCAGTGAATGATGTCTTTTCATTTCTGGAGTATAAGGTAAGGAAGAACAAGATACAGTTCAGCAATGAAATAGATAACGGCCTTAGCATTGTGATAGACCCTCATGACTTTCAGCAGGTTGCGCTTAACCTGTTTATTAATGCGATACATGCAATGCAGAACGGCGGCAGTCTGAAGGTCTCAGGCTACAGGACTGACTCAAAGGCTATAATAGAGGTCATGGACACAGGTACCGGAATATCTCATGAAAATCTGAATAAAATATTCGATCCTTTCTTTACGACAAAACCGACCGGGGAAGGTACAGGGCTTGGTTTATGGCTGACTTATGAGATAATCAAAAATTACAATGGTGATATTTACGTCCAAAGCGAGCAAGGGAGGGGGGCTAAGTTCATAATGAGCTTCCCGGAAACAGAGGCTGTATGAAAGAGATGGTCCTTTTGATAGAGGATGAGAAGCTTATGAGGGTCACCCTTGAGGACGCGCTTAAATCTGCAGGATATGGCGTCTCTTCATATGAGGCAGGGGCTGAGGCCCTGGAAGCCTTTAAGGAAAACCCCTATGCAGTTGTCGTCACTGATGTCAGGCTCCCTGACGCTGACGGCCATGACATCCTGAGAGAGATAATGAGCATCAAGAGCGATTCTCAGGTGATCCTTATGACGGCATTCGGGACTATAAAGGATGCTGTTGATGCTATAAAGCTCGGCGCCTTTGATTATATCACAAAACCGTTTGCACTCGATGAATTCCTGATGCTTGTAGAAAGGGCCCTTGAGGTTAAAGGGTTGAGAGACGATAACATCAGGCTCAAAAAAGATTTAAGCAAATGCTACTGTTTCCCTAATATTGTTGGCGAGAGCGAAGCGATGAAGAAGGTCTTTTCGCTTGTAGAAAAGGTATCCGGGACTGATTCTACAGTGCTGATCCTCGGCGAAAGCGGGACAGGCAAGGAACTGATAGCAACGACAATTCATTATCAGAGCAAACGCAAGGATAAGCCTTTGATAAAGGTCAATTCTGCTGCAATACCTGAAGGGCTTATAGAGAGCGAACTCTTCGGATACGAGAAAGGTGCATTCACAGGAGCTTTAAAGAGGAAACCCGGCAGGTTCGAACTTGCGGATAAGGGGACTATCTTTCTTGATGAGATAGGGGACCTGCCATTATCTACACAGTCAAAACTTCTCAGGGTTATACAGGAAAGGACATTCGAGAGGGTCGGTGGGACAGAGTCTCTTAGCGTAGATGTCAGGATTATTGCGGCAACAAATAAAAACCTTGAACAGGAGGTTAAGACAAAAAGGTTCAGGGAAGACCTCTATTACCGCCTTAATGTAATACCGGTAACCCTTCCTCCTTTGAGGGAGAGGAGGGAGGATATACCATATCTGGTTGATTTCTTTCTTGAGAAAAAGAGGTTGTCAAAGGGTATCCGTTTTTCGAAAGAGGCGCTTGATTTGCTGATGAAGTATGATTATCCCGGAAATGTACGTGAACTCGGAAATATAATAGAAAGGTGCGTGACTTTGACCGCCTCGGATATAATTGGTAAAGATGACCTCCCGTCTTTTATTGCTCCAAAAATTGATGATAACAGGCAGCTTTCTCTTTCAGATGTGGCGGCAGAAGCAGAGAAGGATTATATAATCAGGGTGTTGAAAGAAACAAAAGGCAATAAGACAAGGGCTGCCGGGATGCTCGGTATCAGCAGAAAGACCTTGTGGGAGAAGATGAACTCCTACAGGATTGAGGCATAAGCTCTGTTGTTTCTGAATAGACTTTTTACTTCCGGATTATTTGGGTTTTTTTGGTAAAAATATTAATTCCGTTGACTTTGCAAACCAGACAAGGGCAAGCATTACCGGCACTTCAATCAATGGGCCGATAACCGTTGCGAGCGCTACCGTAGGGTTAAATGCGGTGATTGCAATCGCTATTGCTATCTCGAAGTCCCTGCCTGTTGCGTTAAATCCGACAGCAACAGCGTCCTTATAGTTTAATCCGAGCTTCCATCCCACAAGATAGACAACAACAAACATAGTCCAGAAAAATAGTGTCATCGGTATTGCCATCTGGACAATGAGGAACGGCCTTTCAAGGATTAGATCGCCTTTCAGCGCAAACATCACAGCGAGTGTAAAGAGTAGACCAATGATTGACATGGTATCGAGATAGAATTTTAATTTATTGAACCATTCCTCTCCAAATCTCTTAATGCCTAAAAACCTTGTGAGCATTCCTGCGACAAGAGGAATGCCGAGATATAAGAGCACACTTTCACCGACTACCCATACATCAAATTGAATATCTCCAAGGAGCAATTTTGCATATACCGGTATGAGAATCATCTGAATGATGGAGTTTAAGGCAACGAGGATTATTGCCAATGGGCCGTTGCCTGCTGAAAGATAGGTAAATACAATGACCATTGCTATGCACGGAGCAAGGCCGTAAAGCACAAGCCCTGTGTATAAATCGGGCTCTCCGCTCAAAAAAATCTTTGCGAGAAGAAGCATCAAAAACGGGGCAACAGCATAGTTTAAAAACATGACAATAAGAAGCTGCTTCGGCGATCTGGCGGCCTTTCCCAAATCTTCAAACTTGATATTCGCCATCGCAGGATACATCATTATGAAAAGGCCTACCACTACCCCAAGGGCAAGAGTGTTGCCTATGCTGAATTCATAAGTCCCGTGAAATATGGATTTGATGGCGTCAATAGGCGGTGTTAGTTCAAAATTTGAAATCCCGTACCACTTGCCGATGGCTATGCCTATAATCATGCTGACGACGACGAATACAGGAAGCAGCCTGAAATTATGCAGCCTTTCAAAAAATTTGCTGAGCATATTTTACCTCGCGTAGCAGTCGCTTCTGGTTTTTATAGCTACGATTGTTTTCTCTTTCGATTTCAGAAATTCATTAAGCCTCTTTCTGTCTTCCAGCATAGCTTCATCAGGAATTCGCTCAAATACTGAGAATAAAAGAAATCGTTTAAACATATCCGTATCGTCAATGCTGTAATGAATCCATTTGCCCTGTTTTCTGTCCCTGATAAAACCTGCCTCCTTTAGGACATTCAGGTGAAATGAGACCTTCGGCTGGCTCATATCAAGAGCAGCCACTATGTCACATACGCAGAGTTCCCCATGCTCAAGGAGCTTTAATATCCTGAGCCTTGTCTCATCTGAAAGCGCCTTAAAGGTGCTCAGCAACTCCTGCATTGTTACATCTCCGCCTTTATCAATTCTTTCACCTTTTCAGTATCCGGCAGAGGCTTGCCTGAGTGTTTTAGTTTTCCGTTCACAACAAGACCCGGAGTCGACATTGTGTATTTCATAATCTCCTGTATGTCGGACACCTTCTCTACAGTTGCGTCAATCCCGAGTTCTGTCGAGGCTTTTTTTGCCAGCTCCTCCATCTTATAGCAGTTTGTGCATCCCGGTCCCAGCACCTTGATCTCCATTTTAAGCCTCCCTTTTTAGTCTTATAAATTTCTGCAATGTTTCGACTGAAGGAACATTCAAGAGCCTGCCTGACTCTTCTCTGAACATCCTTCATGAAAATCCTGAAATATTAACAGGCTGAACTTCAGTGCCATCAACAAATATTGACGGTGAACCCCTCAACCCCAGCTCCTCTGCCCTGTTCCCGTCAATCCTGATGAAATTAACATCAGCCTCAATCTTCTCCAGAGAGAGGGCATGAGAGATATTCTCCCTCAAAGCATCTTCAGAACTGCAGCTTAAAGAAATATAACAGTTGATCTTCATTCACATTACCCAGTTAAACAGATACCCGACCGAAATTATCGTTACTGTCATTATCCCCACAAATATCGCGAGAAGGGGCATTTTTATAACCTTTCTCAAAATTATCATCTCAGGGAGCGAAAGTGCGGTTACCGCCATCATAAACGCAAGGACAGTCCCCATGCTCAACCCCTTTTCCATCAATGCATAAACAATTGGAATGACCCCTGCGGCATTGGAATAGAGAGGCACCCCAAGCGCAACGGCAACAGGGACTGCAAAGGGATTTTTGGGTCCGGCATACTGCGTTAAAAAGTCCTGTGGCACATATCCATGAATAAACCCGCCAATGCCGATCGCAATAAGGATGAAAAGCCATACCCTCTTTAAAATATCGGCGGTATTCCATTTTGCGTATTGGATCCTTTCCTTAAACGTCTGCTTTAGTGTCTCCTGTCCCTGTCCTGTATGGATTTTATAGACATACTCCTCGACCCATTTTTCGAGCCTTAGTTTTCCTATAATGAATCCTCCGAATATGGCGACAAGAAGACCTGTGCCGATATATATTGCAGTTATCTTCCATCCAAAGAGCCCCCATAACAGGACAACAGCAACCTCATTCACCATTGGTGAGGATATTAAGAATGAGAATGTCACACCCAGAGGCACGCCGGCTTCAACAAAGCCTATAAAAAGAGGAACTGCCGAGCATGAACAGAACGGCGTGACAACTCCGAGCAGCGCTGCGAGTATGTTACCTATAAATTCTTTTTTATGCGATAAGATTTTCTTTGTCTTCTCAGGAGGGAAATAGCTTCTGATTATTGATACGATGAATATTATTACGGATAGAAGCAGAAATATTTTTATCGTGTCATAAATGAAAAATTCAAGCGCATCTGCAAGGCGGGAGCCGTGTTCAAGTTTTATGAGACCGTATGTAACATATGATGCAAACTCTTTCAGCATGTCATACTCCTTTGAGACGATGTTAGTTATATATAAACAAAATTTGATATGTTTGTCAAGAGGTAGTTGCATATATCTCTTTATATTCAGATGCAGTCTTGTGCTGATGAGCTGGATAGTGGTATCTTTAAGTAATGCTCAAAAGAGAAGGATATTTTGTAATTTATTTACTCTTTTTACTTCTTTTTATGCCGTTTGATTTTGGGTGTGAAAAGAGCGAGACGCCTAAAAAAGTAAGCCTTGAAAAGAGGTCTCCTCAGCCCAACAGTAACAATATTCCCTTGGACATTGGTAGCCTAAAATTCGGTTTCGACTTAAGGCTCGGTCCAAAGGACGATGTGAAGATATACCTTCCGTTTCTCCGCTATCTCGAACAATACACCGGCAGGAGGTTCTCTCTGAGATTTACTGAAAGGTATGAAGACACTGTTGAGAACCTCGGTAAGGGCATAACGCATTTGGCTGCGCTCGGCCCTGTCAACGCCATACTTGCAATCGAAAGACATGGAGCAAGCTGTCTTGCCGCTGGACTTAACTCTGAAGGAAAGCCAGAATACCGTGCCGTTATATTCACAAAGACCAACAGTCAGATAAAAAGGCTCGCTGATTTAAGGGGAAAAACATTTGCCTTTGGCGACAAGTTCTCTACGCAGGGCCATATCATCCCCCGCAAGATGATTGAGGATAACGGCCTCACTTTAAAAGATTTCAAAAGCTTTACTTTTACAGGCTCTCATGCTAATACAGCTATGGCGGTTTTAAACGGAGAATACGATGCTGGCGGCATGCAAGATGCCCTTGCGAAGCGGTTGTCCGAGGAGGGCAAGATCAGAATAATCGCTGTTTCAGGACCGTTCCCGAGCAGTCTCATCTGCTCGAATAAGGACATAGATCCTGTTGTCGTGAAAAGTGTAAAGCAAGCCCTCCTGTCTTTCAGTCCAAGGGGCAAACACTCAAACACCCTTGTGGACTGGCACAAGACAGAGATGCCTAACGGTTTTGCAGACTTCAGCGAAGTATCTCTTGATGAAATAAGACTACTTGTAAAAAGGTATGGAATCTTATAATGAAGCTCTGGGTTAAAATCGCCATGCTGAATGTGTTTGTAGTCGTAGGGCTTGGGGTAATGATCAGTATAGCTGTTAGGACTGTCGTAACAAACTCCATGCGCGAAGAACTGACAAAGCAGGGAAAGTCTGTTGCAAGAAACCTGTCTGAGAGGATAGCTGACGCCATACTGCTGAATAACCTTTATACTGTCCAGGAGGCTATCGAAAATGTACAAAAGACAGAGCATGACATAGAATACATCTTTGTCACTGGCAAACAAGGGTTTGTGTCTGCACACACTTTCAGCAACGGTCATCCTCCCGACCTGCTCGCATGGAACCCGCTTGATCACAATAACACCTCATCAATTCAGCTTCTCAGCACCGAACAGGGCCTTATAAGGGACATAGGTCTGAGGGTTTTTGAAGGCATGGATCATGAACTCCATATCGGGTTGAAGGAGGACAGGCTCAAACAGACTCTTGACAGTATCAGGAACATAACGGTCGCGATAACGATCATGGCTATCCTAATTGGCTCCGCCTTATCATGCTCATTGAGCAGGCTTGTGACAAGGCCTCTCTCTCTACTCGCCGATTTTACTCACAGTCTTTCAAAGGGGGATTTCGGCAAAACGGTTTGTATCAGGACACGGGATGAGGTCGGAGAGCTTTCACAGACGTTTAACAATCTCTCTCTCGAACTTGAGAAATACCGGAGAAAGATGGAGGAGTCTTATAAACAGATGCTCACAACAGAGAAGCTGACGGCATTGGGAAGACTTTCCGCAGGCCTTGCCCATGAGATTAGAAATCCTCTTACTTCCATAAAAATATTGTTTCAGACATTTAAGGACAATCCTGCCTTGACAAAAGAGGATATGAAAGTAGTGCTTTCAGCAGTTGAACAGATGGATGACCTTCTCAGCAAATTCCTGAGATTTGCAAAGAGCGATGAATTCAATATTTCGGATGTGTATATCAATTCCCTGATAAAACAGGTTTTAAACCTCACGCAGTTTCAGACAAAAAACCAGTCCATAAAAGTAAACCTTGAACTCTCCAAACTTCCACCTGTAAAGGCTGACAGGGCAATGCTACAGCAGGCGCTTATGAATCTCGTTCTAAATGGCATTGAGGCAATGCCCGGCGGAGGCACGCTTGTCATATCTGACAAGACTGAAAACGGCAATATATTTGTTTCTGTCAA
>CAKKPH010000172.1 GCA_919901585.1 Thermodesulfovibrionales bacterium
CTCGATATACTGATAAACTACGCATGGCCCGGGAATGTCAGGGAATTAGAGAACCTGATAGAGAGGCTTGTGGTTTTCGCAAGCTCAGATACTATAATGCATGAAGACCTGCCCGCAGAGTTTCGGGAAGCCGTCTGTAAGACGATTGATACTGACCTGCCATACAGTAAAGCGAGGAAAAGGGCCCTTGATGAGTTTAATGAAAGCTTCATCAGGTCTGCCCTGAGAGAGACAGCAGGTAATGTCACAAAAACCGCTGAGAAATCAAAACTTGACCGGGCTAATCTCCAGAGACTCATGAGGAAATACGGCATTTCAGCTGCAGGATTTAAAGAATAGGCCTGCGTCATTTCTACAGCCATAATTAAACTTTATTTTCAAGCAGTTATCAGTTATGCCTGCTTTTATGTGTCTTTACCACAGCACCATCCCTATGATAGGTCATTTGTAACTTATTGATTTTAAAGATGTTTTATGCGAGGCATATCTGGCATAGAAATAGCTATCATTATTGTTAAGTTATGAGTTTAGGCAACCCTTAAAATTAAGGAGGTGATACTAATATCTTAGTTATCAGGCAACAAATCATATTTAAAAAAAAATCAAAAGGAGGGATGCTTATGAAACAAAAAATATTGATCTTTATGCTCGTTTCCTTCAGCGTGCTGGCCTTAATATCATGCGGAACGCTGGGAGAAAAGAAGGCAGACAACACGCTGAAGGGCGTGGTTCAGGATGCATCAGGACAGGCAATCGGAAATGCCGAGGTCTATCTTATCCCGTCATCTGATGTAGAGGCAATGGCAAAAATACCCATAGAGATAAAGAGGGCCTCTAAGAATGACGAGCCTCTCGAGGATAATCTCGCTGCCAATAAGGGCAGATATCAGAAGGGGATAACAGACAGCATGGGGAATTTCAGCATCTTAAATATTCCTGACGGAAAATACTTTATCTACGCAGTTCCTGCAGACAAAGAACATCTGCCCGGCGGTGATACAGCAAGCAAGGCTATGTCGACAGATGAGTTTAGGGGCAAGACAGTTAAGATACTTTTATCAGGGAATGTGCCTCCAAATGCGACATATATCGGTTCGTCAAAATGTCTTATATGCCACACGAAATACGAGAACATAAAGAAAACCGCCCACAAGCTCGGCATACGCGTCGGCGGTAAGGACAGTGAACTTCAGGACACTTCACGGTTCCCGGAGTTTGACAATGGCCTGAAGAAGCTCACGGCTGGCACCAAGTTCTACTTTTATGGCTTCGACAAGACCCGTGGCTTTGACAAGTACATGATCTCTGAAAAGATGCCTTCTGACCCTGCGTCAGTAAGCTTCACAGCCACTTTTTTCAAAGACAGCGACGGCAAACTGAAATTCAGGACTGAAAACGTTATGAACCCAAGCGACACACCGAGGGTCTATACTGTCGAGATGACCTACGGCGGCGCCCTGTATAAACAGCGCTACCTCTACAGGGTCGGCAAGAGCCTATTCCCGTTTGTGCAATACAACACCCACGGGAATGATTCTTATAACGACAGGTCCAGAAAGCAGTGGAGAGACTACCATGCAGACTGGCTCTTCAATGAAGAGACAAAGAAGCTCACAGACCCGCCGAAGGCAAAGGCCTTTGATAAAGAGTGCGCTTCCTGTCACTATACAGGGTACACGCTCAAAAAGACCGCTGACGGCGAATATATTGCAGGCGCTGTAAACGACGAAAACGGCGAGTTTGATATTGACGGCGACGGCATACCGAACGAAATTAACATCGGTTGTGAGGTCTGCCACGGCCCCGGCTCAGTGCATATGAAGTCACCGCTAAACAAAAAGGCCGCGACAATCGTTAGCCCGCGCAAACTCGCTTCCGAGCGTTCATCGGTCATATGCGGGCAGTGCCACAGCAGGCCTCAAGGAAACCTCAAGAACGACCAGCCTGTAAATAAGGACAACAAGATGATGATACCCGGCACAAGCAGGAACGACTACCTCGTTAATTACACTACAAGAGAAGATGCCGCGCCAAAGGATTTCTGGCCGGACGGTATACACTCGAAGTCACACCACCAGCAGTATACTGATTTTTTAAAGTCAAAAAAATACAGGAACGGCACCAAACTGCTCTCGTGCGCAGATTGCCATGACCCTCACGGCAAGAACGCAATAAAGCATCAGGCTAAGGCTGAGGTGAAGGACGGCAACCTCTGCATCAGTTGTCATGCAGGAACTTCCGATATCAAAGCCCATACATCTGCAAAGGTCGGGATGGCGCACGAGAAGATAAGCTGCATAGACTGCCACACCACAAAGACCATGCAGACAGGTGCAGGTTTTGGTAAAGGCCTTATTGGAAAAGACGGCAAAAACTACTGGATGAACGATGTAACCTCGCACATCTTCGATGTCCCGAGGAAGACCAATGTCGGGGTGAAAGGCATTGAGCCCGGCAAGGCTATGCCGATACCATACACAAATACCTGCGGAAGCTGCCATCAGGCTGACGGACTATAAATCAATGCCCAAAGGGGGCAGGCTTGCCTGCCCCCTTCCCTCTTTATGCTACCGAATTGACAAATGGATATCCTTTGCTTTACATTTGACTATCATGAATTGTTATCGGCTTCAGATATTATGCTGAGGCAGCTCGCAGAGGAAGTGATGTGATGAACGGACGCCTTAAGAATTACCTTCTGATTGCATTTGCGCTCCTTATTGTCCTGTCGCCCAATATCTACTATATCTTTGTCGGGCAGGAAATACAATCCACCTTCAGGCAGTTCGGTTTTCTCGCTCTTTCAACAGGCCTGCTTTTAGTACCGCTCTTCTTTTTTGCGAGGAACCTAAGGCTCTACCTCATTATTCTACTGCCGTTCGTCCTGCTCGCCCCTT
>CAKKPH010000173.1 GCA_919901585.1 Thermodesulfovibrionales bacterium
AAGAAGGGTGATGTCGCTCTTTCAGCAGATGACAAGACAACCGTAATGATCGGCAAGGACAAGAAGTCCCTTGCAGATGTAATGGTTGGCGACAAGGCGACTGTAAAGTACTCTTCGGCTGACGGCAAGAACGTTGCAAAGAGCATAAATGCAACCGCTGCAGCAAAGAAGGCAGAGAAGAAGGCAGCTCCGGCAGAGAAGAAGGAAGTAGCACCAGCAGCAAAGCCGGCTGAAAAGAAATAATTTCGTTTTACAAAAAAAAGGACACCCTTTAGGGTGTCTTTTTTTTTGCACCGGGATATGGATGTACTCGTAACCTTTCCGCTTTTTAGTATATAATACCAGCCACTGCCGGAGGCGACCGGCGATTACATTAAGACAGATAACGGAGGTCACTTATGCCGCATTTTGAGCTTGCCGACAGGGTAAAAAATCTTCCCCCATATTTATTTGCGACTATAGACATGATGAAGCAGGAAGCCCTGTCAAAGGGAGTTGACCTGATTGACCTGAGCATAGGCGACCCTGATATCCCGACGCCTGAACATATTGTCGAGGCAATGAAAAAGGCAGTGGAAAAACCATCCTACCACCGCTATCCGTCATATGAAGGTATGCTCTCTTTCAGGGATGCTGTTTGCGGGTGGTATAAAGAGAGGTTTAATGTAGTCCTCGAGCCACGCAGGGAAGTGATATCCCTTATCGGTTCAAAAGAGGGCATTGGCCATATACCCCTTGCGTTTGTGAACCCTGGGGATGTTGTGCTCGTCTCGTCCCCGGGTTATCCGGTCTATCCTGTCGGGACACTCTTTGCAGGCGGCGAGGGTTATGTAATGCCGTTGCTTGAGAAGAACAATTTTCTTCCGGATTTTTCAGCCATACCTGTTGAAGTGCTGAAAAAGTCAAAACTGATGTTCATAAACTATCCCAATAACCCTACTTCAGCAGTTGCCGGCAGTGGTTTTTATGAGGAGGTCATAAGGGTTGCGCTGCAATACAATATAATCGTATGCCATGATGCAGCATACTCGGAGATATACTATGACAACAAAAAACCTATGAGCTTTCTTGAGGTCAAGGGTGCAAAGGATGTCGGTATTGAGTTTCACTCCCTGTCTAAGACGTATAACATGACAGGCTGGAGGATAGGTTTTGCAGCAGGCAACAGCGATATCATAGCAGGCCTCGGCAAGGTAAAGACGAACCTGGATTCAGGGGTATTTCAGGCTATACAGGAGGCCGGTATTGTGGCGCTCAATACTGATGACTCCTTGCTTGCAGGGATACGTAAGACTTATCAGGAGAGAAGGGATTCTTTATATGAAGGCCTTCAAACTGTTGGCATCCATGCCATAAAACCCGGGGCTACCTTCTATCTCTGGGCAAAGGTGCCTGCCGGTTTTGACTCATCGGGCTTTGTTGCTCATCTCCTCGAAAAAGCCGGAGTGTTATGCACCCCCGGAAACGGCTTCGGCAAACCGGGTGAAGGGTATGTGAGATTTGCGCTAACAGTGCCTGTGATGAGGATGAAAGAGGCGGTTGAGAGGATAAGTAAGGTCCTCTGATATTTAAAGTTCATTAAACTATTCCCTGTAGTCTTGCTGCAGGGAGGTTTATTGCAGGTTATGCCAATTGTTTATATAGGCATCGGTTCCAATCTCGGCAGCAGGGAAGAAAACTGCATTCGGTCAGTCAGGCTTCTCAGGGACAGCGGACTAACCATAAAAAAAGAGTCGTCCCTTTATAAGACAGAGCCCTGGGGTGTCACAGACCAGCCGTATTTTGTTAATATGGCAGTTGGGGCAGAGACAAGCATGAAGCCTGAGGAGCTGCTCGAAACGTTAAAGGCTATAGAACGGCAAATGGGCAGAAAGGAGGCCGGAAAATGGGGCCCGCGCATCATAGACCTCGATATACTCCTGCATGACGACCTTGTTATCAGGACGCCTGAACTCTGTATCCCGCACCCCTTAATGCACCGGAGGGAATTTGTGCTCAGGCCGCTGTCGGAGATTGCGCCTGACATCCTCCATCCTCTGCTTAAGAAGACTATCTCAGCCCTTCTGTCAGAAATCAAGCCTTAGCTGCAAAATCTCCAAAACCCTTTAATACCTTGAGTCCGAGGGCCTGACTCTTTTCCGGGTGGAATTGAGTAGCAAATACATTCTCATCCCAGATCATTGAGGTAAAAGTGAGGCCATAGTCGGTAGTCCCGGCTATTATCCCCTTGTCCTCAGCGACAACATAAAACGAATGCACAAAGTAGAAGAAACCCTCATCAGCTATGTTGTCGAAAATAGGAGGCCGTTTAAGTATCCTGACATTGTTCCATCCCATGTGCGGCACCTTAAGCCCGCTCTCAGGAAAGCGCACAACCTTGCCTTTAAACAAATCGAGGCCGCGGCACCTGCCGAATTCCTCAGACTCGCTAAAAAGCATCTGAAGGCCAAGGCATATCCCGAGAAAAGGCTTGCCTTTTTTAACTGACCGTATAATCGCATCAGTCAGCCTGGCCTCTGTCAGGTTCTTTATGCAGTCCCTGAACGCGCCGACGCCCGGCAGGACAATACCCCTTGCATCATCTATTGATCCCGTGTCTGAGACTATCCTCGCGTCTATGCCCATCTTGAGAAAGCCCTTTTCGACGCTCCTCAGGTTCCCCATTCCGTAATCTATGATCGCAATCACAAAAGCACCCTTTCCATTCCTGTTTAGTTAAACAGCTTCGCTTGTTCAACCTGCGGATCAGGACCCAATACGCTGCATATCTTTTTAGCAAATTCCTTTTCGATGAGGAGAATGCCGTCAGGTATAAGCATCACAGCAGCATCGATATCACGGATCAGCCTGCCGACGTTTTTCAGGCAGCCTGCGATTATAATGACCTTTAGTTTCTCGATGCCCAGTATGCCGAGCACCTTTTCGAACTGCTCTGCGCTCCTGCCGTATATCTCATCTATTATGAGTATTGCATTGTCTCCGCGCATGGATGAAAAATCAAAAGACAATATCTCCTTTTCTGTGGCTATAATGTGCATATCCTTCTTAAGGGAGATTATGTAATCTATGTATTTGTCGTATCCTTTGGGCCTCGGTTTACCTACATAGTCAACAGGGTTGCCGAGGTAGTATACATTTGCATTGTCCTGAACCGCCTCGACTGTATGCGTGATCTTGCCGACGCCGACCTCGCCGCTGATCACAATATTCTTGTATCTCTTAATGGTCTCGCGCATCTCATTTGTTATCTTGTCTTTGTTGTCCATCTTCATGCCCTAATATTACACGATTTAAAATCCTAATCTATATTTTAATGATTTCTGCTAAAATTTGATAGGAGGACGGCAGTTGGAGACAGGTTTAATGATTAGTTAATCATTTGTTGCATGAAGACAATATTGAGGCAATTCAAGGATTGATAACAAAATACCTTGATCCGGCAGGCCCGGCCTTCGTTGAAGAGTTGGTTTTCAGATTCCTTCTGACGAGTGTTGACACTTTGGGCGGTTCAATGCGTACCATCGGCGGCGTCATGGCGGAGCGTAAGCTGACCCGTGCAATCCTTGCCAACCTTGTTCTTACAAAAATCCCTTATCAATGGCTTCACGCCGACAGCAAAGAATGGCTGCATGGAAACGAAGAAGACGCAGATATAGAATTGTATTTAAAAGGTCTTAGCTGGACGAGCAAAGGCAGGAATTGTACAATGATTTATGTCTATTTTTAGTTCTTGCCTTGTAATTTATTAGACTATTATATAGACTATATTCAGACCTGATTACTGGAGGACAAAAAACATGAAATTGAGCGAAGCAGTAAAACCCATTAGCTACTTTAAAACCCATGCATCTGAAGTCATAAAAGATGTATGTGAAAGCCGCAGTCATGTAGTTATTACCCTGAATGGAGAGGCAAAGGCAGTGATTCAGGGCATCAAGGAGTATGAAGAGATGCAGGAGAGCATTGCCTTGCTGAAGATACTTGCACAAAGCAGAAAGAATCTTGAAGACGGAAAATTCAGACCCGCCAGAGAAGCCTTTAAAGACATGCGCAAAAAATGGGCAGAGTCTGAATGACAAAGAGGTTTGATGTTTTCCTCCTTGAGGTTGCTGAAAAGGATATAGCTGACATATGCCTCTATGTCAGCAGGAATGATTCAAAAGGAAAGGCTGTAAGACTTTACCATAATATCGAACAGACTATTGCAAGTCTTGAAACTTCACCTATTAGAGGGCATTGCCCGCCTGAACTGGAGAGGCTCGGCATCCTTGAATACCGGGAGGTATTCTTCAAGCCCTATAGAATAATCTATCAGGTTGACGGCGCATCCGTATTTGTACATTGTGTGCTTGACGGCAGAAGGGATTTACAAGACATTCTTCAGCAGCGGCTATTGAGATAACTATATGGCAAGAGGCAAGAAAAACGGAAACGGCAACAGCAAGAAGCTGAACTCCCAGCAGTTGGTCAACTCCGCGATAAAATCCATCTGCGACATCATGCGGCGCTCAAACTGCGCCGGGGCAATGCAGTATGTTCCTGAACTCACATGGCAGGACTGGGCCGTGCCTTACAAAGGAAAATCAATAAAAAAGGGCTTGCATCACTGCAAGCCCCTGACTTCATTGGTGGCGGGGAGAGGATTTGAACCTCTGACCTTCGGGTTATGAGCCCGACGAGCTACCAGGCTGCTCCACCCCGCGAATCTGTAAAGATAACCTATTAGAGACACTATTGTCAAATTTGTGCAAGGAACTTGCTGAAATACAACAGTTTAGTGCAAAATATTAAACTCATGAATAAAGGAACTAAAAAGAGGATAAGGGCCGGTGTTATCGGAGTCGGGTATCTCGGACAGCATCATGCAAGGATATATTCCGAGCTTGAGGATGCCGAGCTTGTCGGTGTTGCAGACACTAATATCGAGAGGGCAGGAGAGATCGCGCGCAAATACGGCACAAAGGCATACAAAGATTACAAGGACCTAATCGGTAATGCAGATGCCCTGAGCATTGTTGTGCCGACAACCCTCCATTATGAGATAGCGGTGGAGTGCCTCACTTCAGGGAAGGATATAATTGTAGAAAAGCCTGTCACAACGACAATAGCAGAGGCTGACGAGCTTATAGGCGAGGCTGAAAGGCAGGAGAGGATACTGCAGGTCGGACATCTTGAGAGATACAATTCAGGCATAATGGCCCTCTCAGAGATGATAGACAGACCGATCTTTTTCGAGTCCTTAAGGCTTTCTCCGTTCCTGAACAGGGCGACTGATGTTGATGTGACGCTCGATCTCATGATCCATGATATTGACATTGTGCTGAGCCTGGTCTCATCGCCTGTCAGGAGCGTAAAGGCAATCGGTTTTTCGTCAATTACAGATATGATAGATGAGGCGCGCGCCTGGGTTGAATTCGAAAACGGCCTTGCCGGTTTTTTTACTGCGAGCCGTATATCAGAGGAGAAGCAGCGGAAACTCAAGGTGTTTCAGGATAATTCATATATTGAGCTCGACTACCAGAATGGCAGTATAAAGAGGTTCTCTCACAGGGGGGCTCAGGAGGATATCAAGCCTGAGTTCAGGGAGCCCCTGAAGGAGGAGCTTAAGGATTTCATCAGGTGCGTTATGAACAGGGAGACGCCGAGGGTCTCGGGCATAGAGGGAAGGGACGCCTTGAGGGTTGTGCTCGAAATAAATTCATTGGTGAGGTGAGTCTGAAGATGGTTCCTATGGTTGATTTAAGCAGGCAGTTTGCCGAGATTAAGGACGAAGTATGTGACAGTATAACGAAGATACTCGAGAGTGCACACTACATCCTCGGACAGCATGTGCAGGAGTTCGAAAAAAAGGTCTCTGAATATATCAGAACGGAAGATGCCATCGGTGTAGCGTCCGGGACCGATGCCCTGCATCTGGCTATAGAGGCGCTTGGGATAGGCGAGGGCGATGAGGTCATAACAACGCCGTTCACCTTTTTTGCGACTGTCGAGTCAATAATCTATACAGGCGCAAGGCCTGTGTTTGCAGATATAGAGCTCGATACATTCAATATCGACTGCAACAGTATCGAGGAGAAGATCACACCCAAGACCAGGGCTATACTGCCAGTGCACCTCTTCGGCCATCCTGCTGATATGGACAGGGTTATGGATATTGCGAAAAAACACAACCTTTATGTCATAGAGGATTGTGCCCAGTCGTTCGGAGCCAATATCAATGGAAAAAAGACAGGCGGTTATGGCGAGGCAGGCTGTTTCAGCTTCTATCCGAGCAAAAACCTTGGAGCTTACGGCGACGGGGGCCTTATAACAGTTAATGACCGGGGCCTCTCGGAATCGATAAGGGCCCTCCGCAACCACGGCTCACGGGGCTCATACATACACGACACAGTGGGCTTTAACAGCCGCCTTGATGAGATACAGGCAGGCATTCTCCTGGTCAAGCTAAAGAGGATTGACGACTATAACAGGAAGAGGAGGGAGAAGGCCTCTGTATACAGCATGCTCCTTGACAGGTCGTTAAAACTCCCTTATGAAAAGGATGGGACCTATCATGTGTATAACCAGTATACGATCATGACAACAAAGCGGGAGACTATCCAGAAGGGGCTTAAAGATAACGGGATATCCTCGGTCGTCTATTATCCGAGGCCGCTCCATCTCCAGGAGGCTCTGGGTTTCCTCGGATACAGGGAAGGCGATTTCCCGAATGCTGAAAAGGCATCCAGAGAGGTGCTCTCCCTGCCTATGTACCCAGAGCTTGAAGAACCGTTGATAAAAAAGATCGCCAAAATAATCAACAACCTTGCTTCCTGATCCGGAGTGTTCATGTATCCCTGTTTCTCCTGTTGTTTTGTTTCTTGATAGGAGGCTTTTTGAAGACAGTAATGATAATCTCGGGTGAGAGTTCTGGTGACCTCTACGGCTCTTTGCTCGCAAAGGCGTTGAAAGGCTTATGGCAGGAAGTGCGGGTTATAGGCATAGGCGGGGAGAAGATGAGGGACGCAGGGGTCGGGATAATATCCGGCATATCCGGTGCGCTCGGTCTGACAGAGATACTGCCTTCGATAAAGAAGATTCACGATTCTTTTAAGGCTGCCAAAAATGCGATCGCAGAGGCCCGTCCTGATGTGGTTGTGCTCATAGATTACCCTGATTTCAATTTCAGGATAGGGAAGTTTGCAAGACGTCTTGGGGTAAAGGTGTTTTATTATGTGAGCCCGCAGGTCTGGGCATGGAGGAAGGGGAGGGTAAGGGAGATGGCTAAATTTGTCGACAGGATGGCTGTAATCCTCCCGTTTGAGGAAGCGATTTACAGGAAGGCAGGAATGCCGTGCGAATTCGTTGGCCATCCGGCGATGGAGGAGATAGAGGAGTTTGAAAAAAATATAGGGGCGGGGGGCTGTGTCCGCCTAACTGACCCAGGGAAGGGGCAGGCGGAAGACCGAAGCAATCAGCAGTCAAAAGTAGATAGTCAAGAAATGTTAATCCAAAATCCAAAATCCAAAATCCAAAATCCTGTTATTGCACTCCTCCCGGGGTCAAGACCTAATGAACTGAAGATGCTTTTACCTGTATTTGTCGGGCTTGCCGGTTTATTGAAGAAGGAGTTCCCATGTTGCAAGCTCATGCTGCCGGTTGCGCCTAATATTGAGGAAGGCCGTTTCAGGACAGATCTCGAGGCACTCGAAAGAAAAGGCGTAACCCTTGAAAGGGGCGGGGCATTAAAGACCCTTGCATCTTCTGATGCCGCAGTTATTGCCTCAGGGACAGCGACCCTGCAGGCAGCGCTTCTCGGCATACCTATGGTTGTGGTTTACAAGGTCGCTCCGCTCACATACTTTCTCGGAAAACTGATACTCGATGTAAGGCATATATCACTTGTTAATGTTATTGAAGGCAGGGGTGTTGTGAATGAGTTTATCCAGCAGAATGCAGAGCCTCTGAATATAGTAGAAGAATTAAAGAGGATTTTATATGATTACAGATACAGGGAGAATATGACCTCTACTTTCATGAGGATAAGAGAGCTCTTTTTTGGAAAGAGGCCTTCTCAGAGGGTCGCTATTATGACCGGCGAGCTGGCAGGCTGGCCCTCCGTAAAAACAGAGGCCTTTTTGAGGCAGACCTGAGCAAAGACCTGAACAAGATAATTGCGCTTGTGTTGCCTTACTGGAAGCGCATTGCGCTTGCAGGGCTCTGCAGCCTTACTATCTCTGGCCTGAACGGCACCCTTGCGTGGCTTGTGAAGCCTGCGGTAGACAAGGTCTTTGTCGAGAGGGACCTGCACGCCCTTGTCCTTATCAGCCTCGCTATAATGACGGTCTTTCTCGGCAGGGGCATCTTCTCTTTCTTCCATTCCTACCTCATGAGGTCAGCAGGGGCAAAGATCGTTAGGGACATAAGGAACAGGCTGTACGGGCATATGCTGTACCTGCCTATGAGCTTTATCCACAGGGACTCGACAGGAGCAATGGTATCGAGGGTCATAAATGACGCAGGCGCTGTTCAGGGGCTCCTCGCATACACCATAAAGGACCTTTTTGTAGAAAGCGGCACTGTCGTAATCCTGATGGCTGTTGCCCTTTACAGGAGATGGGATCTGACCCTGATATCAATATTCGTGCTCCCGGTTGCATTCTATTTTGTGTCGAGGCTCGGCAAGAGGCTCAAAAAGGTGAGCGAGCATACCCAGCAGAAGATATCAACTCTTACCGAGCTCATCACCGAGAGTTTTTCAGGCAACAAGATAGTGAAGTCCTTCTGCCGTGAAGAAGGCGAGATGGAGAGGTTCAGGAAGAAGAACCATGGCTATTACAGGGAGTTGATGCGATCTACACGGATAATAGAGGCAACATCTCTTATGATGGAGTTCGTCGGCGGCATCGGGATAGCCTTTGTGCTCTGGTATGGCGGCAGCCTTGTGCTCGAAGGCCAGATCAGCGCCGGTGATTTCTTCTCATTCCTCGCTGCCATTTTCCTGATATATACCCCGGCGAGGAGGCTTGCTGCAGCAAGCAATTCCCTGCAGCAGGCGAAGGCTCCGCTCGAAAGAGTCGACAGGCTGCTGCTTGAGGAAAAGGAGCAGGGGGGTGAAATGCAGCTTAATGGTTTCAATAATGAGATAGTTTTTGATAATGTCTCCTTCAGATATCCGGGCATTGACGAGGATGCGCTTTATGATATCAATCTGAAGGTCAGGAAGGGAGAAGTCATCGCGCTCGTAGGCAGGAGCGGTGCAGGCAAGACCACCTTTGTCGATCTTATCCCAAGGTTTTACAGCCCCGGGAGCGGGAGCGTCAAAATAGACGGCACTGACATCTCTGAGCTTTCGCTCGGTTCACTGCGTTCGCTTATCGGCATAGTAAGTCAGGATGTGATACTGTTCAATGACACTGTGAGGGCTAACATTGCTTACGGCAAAAATGGTGCATCAGATGAAGAAATAATAAATGCAGCAAAGGCTGCATATGCGCATGACTTTATAATGGAGTTTCCTGATGGATACAACACAGTCGTCGGTGAAAGAGGGGTCAGGCTCTCAGGAGGCCAGAAACAGAGGCTTTCTATAGCGCGGGCAATACTCAAGAACCCGCCTGTCCTCATACTTGATGAGGCGACATCAGCCCTCGACACTGCATCAGAGCTGATGGTCCAGAAGGCGCTCGAAAACCTGATGCATGACAGGACGGCCTTTGTCATAGCACACAGGCTCTCTACAGTAAGGAGGGCGGACAGGATAATTGTGCTTGACAAGGGCAGGATAGCAGAGACCGGCACGCACGACGAACTCCTGTCATCGGACGGAATTTATAAAAGCCTGCACAGCCTCCAGTTTGAAAAGTCACCTGTTGATCAGGTGGTTGAAGGGGTTAGAGGCATTGGACATTAACGGCAGATATCATAATGTTTTTATTGTATAGCCTCTTATATTCGATCACAGCCCTTATCCTCCTGCCCTTTGAGTATCTGAAAAGGCCAAAAGAGGTAAGGCGGAGATGGCTGGGGGAGAAGTTCGGCTTTTTCGATTTAGCAGTCAGCAGTCAGCAGTCAGCAGTCAGCAGTCAGCTCCGAACTACGAACTCCGAACTTATATGGGTTCATGCGGTCTCGATGGGCGAAGTGATATCCGCTGTCCCTTTTATAAAAGAACTCGCGTCCAAGCATCCTTCAGCAGGCATAATCCTCTCGACGATAACCGATACAGGACAGAAGGTCGCGAGGGAGAGGCTGCCGGGCATTGCAGCCGTTGTTTACCTCCCCTTCGACATAAGCCTAATATTTAAGAAGGTGCTTAGAAGGGTAAGGCCTGACCTGTTTGTAGCGATAGAGACTGAGCTATGGCCGAATATATTCAGGACATTAGAGAGGAAAGGCATACCTGTCGTTGTCGTAAACGGCAGGATATCAGAGGGGTCATTTAAGGGCTATAACAGGATCAGGTGCTTCATGAAAGACGTTCTGCAGGGCGTCGACCTCTTCTGCATGCAGGACGATATCTATGCAGAGAGGATAAAGATGCTCGGCGCAGACGGAGACAGGGTAAAGGTTGCAGGTAATTTTAAGTTCGATGCACTTCCGCCCATGAATGTCCCGGCATGGACCGCCTTGCTAAATGGTCCTGTGATAGTCGCAGGGAGCACACACAGGACAGAAGAGGACCTTATAATCGATGTATATCAGAGGCTATTGCATGATTTCCCTGATCTGAACCTCATTATTGCACCAAGGCACCCGGAGAGGTTTAAAGAGGTGGAGGAGTTGATGAGGAAAAGGGG
>CAKKPH010000174.1 GCA_919901585.1 Thermodesulfovibrionales bacterium
CGTTTCTTATGCCCGCGCCTGAGCAGTTTTATCAGCTCCTCCCTGTCTTCTGTCTCCTTGTCATATATGTACTGATAGATTGCCTCATGGCTTATATTTAAGCCGGCGCAATCCATGCCTAGTCGGCTCTCCCAAGTGTTGCACTTCGTTATTGAACTGGCGAACCTTAAGATAATGGACCTCTGCCTGCAGATTGCTCACATGGGACTTGACCATGTCACGGATCGAGAGCACGCTCACGATCTTTCCCTGCTCAACAACAGGCAGGTGTCTGATGTTCTTGTTTATCATGATCGTCATCGCGAAGTTGACATCGTCATCAGGTTCGGCTTCGACATAGATGAGCCGCTGTCAATAGCTATAACCTCAAGTTCCTTCTCTCTGAGGATAACCTTAATTCTCATTGCCTATCCCTCCTTCCCTGTTGGTGGCCCGGGCAAACACCATTGCGGTAGCCCTGTAGACCATGTGTGCCATCTTAGAGAACGGCGCATAGGCAAAGAGAAAGAATACGAACGATAGGTGGAGGAGGTACATAGGATATGCCATCGAGGGCACTGCTGCCTCTCTCAGAACCTCTGAAAGGATTCCTGTTGCCATAATCCCGAAGACAACGCCGATAAACAGCCAGTCGTAATAGCTCCCGGCCCCTGCCTTAGCGCTATTTGCCATCCTGTTCATAATCATAAGCACTACGCCTGCGAGGAGCGCTAAAGCGCTTATGTTTCCGATAATCTTCATCGGGTCTGTAAGCGGATAAGGCGATTGGCCGAAGTTAAGGAACGGCATCGCCTGTATGCCGAATATCTTGTAGCCATAGAGATATATAAGAGCCATAGTTGTTGTGACTGCGAGCCCGATAAAGGCATAGAAGACGAGAAGGTGAGAAGTAGATCTGGCCTTAGTAACCGTGCACTTCTTGAACCTCTTGTGGGCAAGAATCTCCTTTATCGTCGCGAACAAGGCAGAACCGATGTTGACGTTCGGCTTCCCTGCATGCCCGGACATGTCCTTCCAGCAGTTGCTTACGCCCTTTGCAAAAATGACAAGGGCAAATAGGGCAGCAGCGATAAAGACAGGGTCTATAAAATACGTCGGGTCAAGAAAGGCCGAGTAGGACATCACCCCTCTGTCGTTGAGGTAAGGCTTAGAGAAATCAAGATGCCCGATGGCAGAGAGGATAATGAGATAGAGCAATAGCGGCACTGCAAAAAGCATTAAAAAGAATTTTGGTGAACCTACCATCTTTGCGAGGAATGACGGCCTTGAGTAGTGAGCAAGGCTCAGCTTCCGGATAGCGCCGAGCACCTCGCCGGGCTTTGCTCCCCTTGGACAATACGCTGTACAGTCGCTGCACTGGTGGCAGAGCCAGATATCAGGGTTTCCGAAGAGCTTGTCCTTCTGTCCCCACTGGGCAAGCATCATCTCTTTCCTTGGGAAAGGATTGTCATCAGGCGTCACATTGCAGACAACTGAGCATGTGGCGCACTGGAAGCACTTCTTGAGCGATTCGCCTCCAGAGGCAATTACTTCCTTTACAAAATTCAAGTCCGGACTTATAACCTGCTCCGACATTTATGTACCTCCCAACTTAGCTCGTAGCTGATAGCTCTTGGCTCCTGAGCTATGAACTTATTTTAGAATCCCTTAAACGGGTTAGGCCCTATCTCTTTTACCTTTTCGACAAACGCATTTATCATGTCCGGCAGTTTGTCATATTCTGAGATTGATACCTGCATCATCTGTACCCTCTCTGCCTCGAGCTGGAGCCTGTTGAGTGTTTCGCCGACCTTGCTGAACCTGTAGTCTGCGAGTTCGCTGCCCTTTACAAAGTGGCACTGGTAGTTCTCTCCGAACTTGCAGCCGATGAGCAGCATCCCGTCAATACCCTTTGAAAGCGCATCAGCGACCCAGACAAGGTTTATGCCTCCAAGGCATCTGAGCGGGATGAACCTCACACTTGAATCTATCCTCTTTCTGCTAATAGCCGCTGTATCGAGCGCAGGATATGCGTCGTTTTCGCATGCCAATGCTACAATCCTGAACTCATCCTCAGGTGCATCAATAGACTTTATCATAGAACCGATTATGTCAACGCTGTAGTCCTTGAACGATACTATCCTCTCAGGACATGCGCCCATGCAGGTTCCGCATCTGCGGCATCTGTTGATCTTGTAGTATGGAATACCCTTTGCATCCTCTTCTATCGCTCCGAACGGGCATTCTTCAGTACACCTCTTGCAAGCCGTGCACCTTATGAGCTGCGGGTCCGGGAAGGTGACATCCCATGACCTCGGATGAACTGCAACGCCCCGCGAGGCATGTTCAATACACTGCATCGCCTTAAACGCAGCGCCTGCCGCATCATCCTGCGCCTCAGCCATATTCATCGGCTGCCTTACACAGCCTGCTGCGTATACGCCTGTCCTCCTCGTTTCATACTGGAAGCATATGAAGTTGGAATCAGCAAAGCCATATGCTCCTTCAAGAGATGGTATCTCAGGACCCTGCCTGTAAGTTAGATTTAAGATAAATTCCGGCTTTAGCGTTGTCTCTAAGTAAGCCTTCTTTGCATCATCGCCTTTTGCTGCTGCCTGAGTAAGGCCGTCAAGATAGACCTGCGGGTCTCTTGTTGCAGGCACTATCCCGACTGCGAGCACAACGAGGTCTGCCTCTATCTTGACCTTCTCGCCGAGAAGCGAATCCGTCATCTCGACATAGAGGTTGCCGTTGCCGGCGTCAGAGACTCCGGTCACATCTCCCTTTGTCATCATCACGCCCGGGTCATTCTGCGCTTCCTTGTAGTAATACTCAAGCCTTCCGGGGGTCCTGATGTCTTTATAGAGTATCATTGCGAGCGCATCAGGGTTCTGCCGCACATATTTTGCCTGTTTAAGAGATGTTGCGCAGCACATTGAAGAACAGTACGGCAGATGGTTCGGGTCCCTGCTTCCGGCGCACTGAATAAAGGCAACTTTCTTTGCCTCTTTGCCGTCAGAGGGTCTTGTTATCTTGCCGTTATTACCGGACTTCCGGGCAATCTCCTCAAGCCCTATATTTGTGATAACATTCTTAAATTTCCCGTACCCGAGATGGTCAAGCTTGTTCGCGTCATAAGGCTTCCATCCTGCTGAGAGCACGATTGCGCCGATCTTTATTGTCTCTGAATTGCCGTTTGATGAAATTGTGACATCATAGAGCCCGGGCTGTCCGTCAGTCTTATCAACCCGTGCTGATTTATAGACCTTAATATTAGGGTGGGTCTCTACCTCATTGATCATCGGGTCTATCCCCGCGTCAACTATGAGCGGCTCCTTATATTCGCCGGTCGGGATCTTCTTATACAATTCATTAATGAAGCCTCCAAGCTTCGGCTCTTTTTCGACAAGCACGACCTTTGAGCCTGCATTTGCAGCAGAGAGTGCTGCTGTCATGCCTGATATGCCGCCGCCGATGACAAGTATTGTATTGCTGAGGTCAGCGAGGATGTTCGGCTCAGGCAGGTCGCCTTTCTGCGTCCGCACAATGCCCATACGCAGATAATCGGATGCGAGCGCCTGGGTCTCTTCGTTGTTCGGCTCCTGAGACCATGCAACAAATTCCCTGATATTCACCCTTTCCGTTATTGTGCCGGGGAAATCAAAGACCTCATACTTAACGCGCGGAGAACATGCAACGATAGTTATGGTATTAACACCTTCATTAGCCATATCGTCTCTTATTATCTGGACGCCTTCAGGACTGCAGAGCACATCATGAGTCTTGCAGAAGGGCATCTTCCTGTCCTTTGTCGCAACATTCGAAAGCTTCTCTACATCTATTGTATCTGCTATTCCGCAGCCTTTACATATATATACGCCGAATTTCTTTTCCATTGCTTATCCCCTCCTCAAACTCTGGATGCTCTTCATCACAACGCCTGTGGCATCCTGAACTGACCGGGCCACATCAACAGGGCTTTTGAGCGTTCCGGCTGCGTATATGCCCTTTTTCAATTCGGGCGCATTCACAAAACCGTCATCAGTGACCGGGATGCCCGCTGCCCTCTTCATCTCACCGGTGTTAGGGACCATGCCTGAGGCGAGCACCACCATGTCGAATTTAGCCTTTATCTTCTTGCCTGCATGTATGTCTTCAGCCTCTATAATCACATCGCCTGTTGCCGGGTCTTCGCTGATCCCTGCAACCTTGCCTTTAGTAAGGGTAACATTCGTGTCCTCCTGAACCTTCCACAAGAACCTGTTCTCATAAAGACCGGGAGTCCTGATGTCTATATAGAATATCCGGACCTTTGAATCAGGATAGAGCTCCCTCACATAGGTCGCCTGCTTTAATGAAGCAAGGCAGCATATATATGAACAATATGCCAGATGGTTCTCATCCCTTGAACCGGCGCACTGCACAAAGGCTATGTTTTTAACCTCTTTCTTATCTGACGGCCGTAATATCTTGCCTGCTGTCGGGCCATTAGGAGACGCAAGCCTCTCCATCATCATGTTTGTGATCACGTTCTTGACCTTGCCGAAACCAAGGTTGTCCATCTTAGCCGCATCATAGGGGTTCCAGCCTGTGGCCATCGCAACGGCGCCGGCCTTCAGCTTTATGGTCTCAGGCTTCATGCCGAAATCTATTGCGTTATACTTGCACGCATCCATGCATATGTTCTTGCAGTCGCTCTTGCAGAATTTATCATCTATCACATACCTGAAGGGAAAAGCCTGATTGAACGGCAGATACGCTGCCTTTGTAGTGTCCATGTTGAAGTTGAACTCATTCGGCCTCTCAACAGGACATGCCTCAGCGCACTTATTGCAGCCTGTGCACTTCTCATTCACATACCGAGGATTGACCCTTATGGTTACATCGAAGTTCCCTTCCTCACCGCTTATGCCCTCGATCTCTGCAAGGGTGTAAAACTTCACCAGTGCATTGTTCTTTATCCTCTTGAACTGTATCTCAAGGCCGCAGTTTGGCGGACATAGCTTCCAGAAGTATTTATTGTGCTGTGCCACCCTGCCGCCGAGGTACGGGTTTTTTTCGACGATGACTGCATCGAGCCCAGCCTCAGCAGCCTCAACTGCTACTGTAAGCCCGCTGAAGCCTCCTCCTATAATCAACACTGTATTGTTTCCCGCCATCTTTATCCTCCTTGATGCGTAATCCGTGATACGTAGCCAGCGTCCTGCCAAGCTTGGCCTCTATCGCGGGCTTCAGGGGCGGAACAATTACCACCCCGCCCGTTGCGGCATGGTTCAGCACTTCTTCCAGTATCTGTGTCTCTCGCTCCAGGCTCAATCCCAATGCCAGCGGCAACACAATTGCTTGCGCCGCCCTGCCCTGAGTTCTTCCGCTGTCTTGGCTTTCTTCAGCAGCGCTTTGGCCACCTCCAGTTGATCCGCTCCACTCGCTTTCCGCGCCATGATCGCACTCCCGTAATATCATGGCTCTATTATTAATGTTTTTATCTGTAATTTGATAGAAATACCGGGAACTGTAGGAAAGGCGGTTGCCCCCCGGCGTTGGGCAACCGCCTAATCGGGATAGGAAGAAGCCTCACGGCCCCTCCCTCCCACACCACTTTATAGGGAGGGCGATAGGCCCTCCCCTATAAAGCCTTATAAGGCGAACAACTGGACATATGGAACTTTCTTCAATTCCCATGTATCGGTTGCAGCGTCGTACTTTGAATTTGTAAAGCATTTCCAGTTGTCATCATCAATAAAGTCTTTGTCTGACCTGTAGTAGTAGCCCGGGTACCTAGACTCTTCTCTGAAGAGGATATGTCTTGCATGCGCCTCAGCAGTGAGGACCCTGTGGTAGTTCTCCCAGCACCTGAGGAGCTCATGGAGATTGGATGCTGCAAGCCTGTTGGAATCTTCCTTAAGAAGCTGCAGTCTCTTGAGACCCTCTTCTATCATGGTCTTGCTTGTCTTAAACCATGTGCCGCAGCCGCCAAAATATTCATCTGCTATCTTCATAAGCCTCTTTTGGTACTGGTCGGGCTTTATGAAATCCGGATTGACACTGATGTGATTTGGAGATGTTGTATAGGTCTTATATTTTTCATAAATCTCATACGGTAGATACATCTCATTAACAAGGTCATCCACCTTCTCCTTTATTGCCGGACTAAAGCCCATATTATCAAGTATATAAGCAGTAGCAGACTTTCCTGCAATCCTTCCCTCTGCATGTGAGCCTGAGGAGAACTTGTGGCCTGATGCACCAACCGTGTCTCCAGCCATGAAGAGGCCGTTGACAGTGGACATTCTATTATAACCCCATGACCATTCCGCCGGTGTTCCCTCTATATCACCAGGTCCGCTTACCCAGAACCCTGCACAACCTGCATGCGAACCAAGCAAGTATGGCTCTGATGGGATAAGCTCTGACGGGACCTTGTCAGGCTCAATGTTATTGGCAGCCCACATACCTACCTGTGCGATAGTCATGTCAAGGAAGTCCTCCCATGCCTCTGCCTCAAGGTGTTTAACCCTCTTGGCGCCTTCTTTGTCGCCAAGCTTCTCTTTAAATGTCTTGCTGATGATGTCCATTGCCTCATTTGTCCACATCATGATAGGACCTTTGCCGCGTATCATCGCCTCCATCATAAGGTGATTCCTGATAGTCGTGCCCATGGCATCAACATACTTCCCATATTTCTTCTTTGCATCTTCAATGTATTCTTTGTTGGCACAATAGTCATCTTTATTTGAATCCGTTGCCTTCGCCTTGAAGAACAGGAACCATGCGCCGACAGGTCCGTATCCGTCCTTAAACCTTGCAGGCACGAATCTGTTCTCCATAAGTGTAAGCTCGGCGCCGATCTGTGCGCCCATCGCATATCCTGAGCCGGAGTTCCAAACAGGGAACCATGTCCTTCCCATGCCTTCACCGATTGAACGGGGCCTAAAGACATTAACGCATCCACCGGGAGCGAGGAGCATTGCCTTTGCCTTGAAGATGTATACCTTATTCTCTCTAACGCTGAAACCAATGGCGCCTGCTATGGTGTTTGGTTTGTTAGCATCAAGAAGCAGCCTTGTGATAAATACCCTCTCAAAGTGGTTCTGATCAACACCAGTTGCCTCTCTGTTTGCCTGAAGCGCCTTCTTTGCTGCCTCTGCGACAATTACTTTATAAGACTCACCATTAATCATTATCTGCCATTTACCCGACCTGACAACGTTTTTCTCCCTCTCTGCGTCATCTTTACAATCTTGTAAAGCTGGTTTCCCGGCATCCTTTGCCTGGGAGCCGTCAAGGGAGAATCCGTCATCGCCTTTTTTCCAGATAGGAAGTCCCCACTGTTCAAAGAGATGGACGCTGTTGTCAACATGCCTTCCGAGGTCAAAGACGAGGTCCTCACGGATTATTCCCATGAGGTCGTTTCTTACATACTTCACATAGTCCTCTACTTTGTTTCCACCCATATATGTATTAATGGCCGAAAGTCCCATTGCAACGGCGCCGCTTCTATCTGTAGCTGCCTTATCTACCATCGTTATTCTGATCTTCTTTGGATTTGCCCATGCAGTTGCCTCAAAGGCAGCGCCGCAGCATGCCATACCGCCGCCGATGAGAAGGAGGTCAGTCTCATGCTCTACTACCTCCGGTCTTGCGCAATATGAAAATGTGCAGGTTTCTTTTTCCATATTTTTTCCCTCCTTTCCTTATGCTTTTTTGGCTTCATAATTGAAGTAACCAGGTTGTTTTATCTTTGAATAATCTGGCGCAGGCAGACCCTTATATGGATCTACAGAACCTTCAGCGGTAGTCCTGATGGGGAACTTGAACCTCTTGAGCGCGCCATTTCTGAACTTGATTGTCCACATAATGGAATCAGTACCCCTCAAGGGAATAACGTTTCCTCCGAGAGGGATGTAATCCGCATAGCCCCTTACCTCGACAGCCTGCACCGGGCATATCTTCACACAGTTATAACACTCCCAGCACTGATCAGGCTCCTGATTG
>CAKKPH010000175.1 GCA_919901585.1 Thermodesulfovibrionales bacterium
GACTGCGATTATGACAATAACAGCCATGGAACTGTCGGGTATAAAACTAAGCACAGAGGCGAAAGGTTCATAAACGTAACGCATTATGACAAAAATGAAGGAGGTTATGACGAAAGAGATGAGCAGGTTGAGGAGCCTGACCCTGCTCCTTATTTCCTCGGATGGTGTCTTTGCGTTCAACTGATTCATGTTGATTCAATTTACATCAACAAATGCAAAATGTCAATTTTAGCGGACAGTATCCAATAATATTTCCTTGACGATATAGCGCAATAATGTTAAAAATATATGTTATGAAAATAATATCGTTCTCTCTGCAGCATATCTCTAAACTGCCGGGTCTGCTGACAAAGACTACGGGCTGCTTATGCCTTGTCCTTCTGCTTTCTCCTGTTTCATATGCAATGGAGAACTGCTCCCAGATCGGCGGGAAGTGCAGGCAGGCGTGCAGTCAGAATGAAACTATTGAGCAGGGCGCATTTACTGACTGCACAGACAAGGAAGAGTGCTGTGTGGAGGCCCCGAAACCTAAAACACCCCGATGCTGCATACTTTCTCTTGATACTGAAAAATTCGGCAACTCCAACTGCACCCCTGCTCTGGATGGCCAATGCAGAAAAGGCACCGGGCATCCTTCAGAATGTTCAGCCCTTGTACATTGCAAAGAGCAGAAGTAAGGTGGAACTGCTTTGTTTGCAATTAATGCCTTTGATGACACCATAGCAGCAATCTCTACTCCACTCGGAGAGGGCGGGATCGGGATTGTTCGATTAAGCGGAAGGGATGCAATCCGGATTGCCGGAAGAATCTTCAGATCACCGAAGAACAGGAAACTGACCGGCACTGAGTCCCACAGGATTATATATGGTTTCATTATCGACCCTTCAACAAACGCAACCATAGACGAAGTCCTTGTTTCAATAATGCACGCTCCTAATACTTACACGAGAGAGGATATTGTCGAAATAAACTGTCACGGAGGCCTTCTGCCTTTAAGAAAGGCGCTCGAACTTGTGCTTAATAACGGCGCAAGGCTCGCAGAGCCCGGAGAATTCACAAGACGCGCATTTCTGAGCGGCAGGATAGACCTTTCTCAGGCAGAGGCTGTTATCGACATTATCAAGGCGAAAACCGAGGCATCCCGCAAAATCGCAATAGAACAGCTTTCAGGCAGCCTCTCAGAAAAGATAACCTCACTCAGGGACAGTATCACAAAGCTCTGCGCACACATAGAGGCATACATAGACTTCCCTGAGGATGACATAGAGCCTGCATCAAAGGATTTGATCTCAGACGGAGTCCGTTCTGTCAGGCACGAGCTATCACTCCTCTCGGAGAGTTTTGAAGAAGGCAGATTTTTCAGGGAAGGGATAAAGGTCGCAATAGTCGGGAAGCCGAATGTCGGCAAGTCGTCCCTCCTGAATGCGCTGCTTAAAAGGGACAGGGCGATCGTGACTGAGATGCCGGGCACCACAAGGGATGTGCTCGAAGAGTATCTCAATATAAAAGGGCTTCCTGTCAGGGTAATGGACACTGCAGGCATAAGAGAGACCCATGAGATGGCTGAGAGGGAAGGTGTGTTGCGAAGCCTCAGGGCTATAGAGGATGCAGATATCGTAATAGGGGTCATAGACGGGAGCAGTCACCTGTCTGACGAAGACCTTAATGTCTTAAGCAGGCTAAGGGATTACAAGATAATTATTGCACTGAACAAGTCAGATCTATCGCCTGCAGAAGATATTATAAAAAAGCTGGAGGCCTATTCAGCCAATATTGTGATGCTGTCAGCAAAGACAGGGTTAGGGCTTGACATCCTGAAAGAGAGGATAGTGGATGTTGCGATTAAACACCCTTCATCTTCAACCCTCTCAGTATCCCATGAGACCGCTGCAGGTATCCTTGTCACAAATGTAAGGCACAAGACAGCCATCGATAATGCAATAAAGGCCCTCGACAGGACATCAGATGTATTGGTTTCACGCCGGCCTCTCGAGATCGTAGCAATTGAATTGCGCGATGCCCTTGACAGGCTCGGAGAGATAGTCGGGGCAGTAACAACAGAGGACATCCTGAACACGGTCTTCAGTGAATTCTGCATAGGGAAGTAAACCCCGTTAGAAAATCTTCGCCTTTCTAACGGGGTAAATGGCCATTCTCTTCCAAATCAGCAGGTTATTATGTTATTTTTAAACAGCCGATGTGGTGGAACTGGCAGACGCGCCGGACTCAAAATCCGGTGGGGGCAACCCCGTGAGAGTTCGATTCTCTCCATCGGCACCAATAGATATCAAAAGGAGAGTTTTGTATATGAAAAGCCTGATCGTTGTTGTTTTGTTTTTAGCCGTCATCTTCGCAGGAGCCCTGTCCACATGGTCGGCAGATGCACTGATTAGCAATATGGCCCCTGATTTTACTCTCAGAGACATGCAGGGTAAGGAAGTTGCCCTCTCCTCCTTTAAGGGCAAGGCAGTCCTTCTGAACTTCTGGGCATCATGGTGCCCGACGTGCACGGCAGAGATGCCGGCCATGAACAAACTCCACAAGGATCACATAGGGAAAGGCATGGTGGTGGTTGCTGTTTCAACCGATAAAAGCCAGACTGCACTATCCAACTATCTGGCCAGGAATCAATTCGACTTTATCGTACTCAAGGATGCTGACAGCAAGGCAGCGCGGCAGTTTAAGGTCTTTTCCATACCAATGACCTTTCTCCTTGATAAAAATGGCGTTATTGTCAAAAAGTATATCGGAGAAGAAGACTGGGATTCAGAGGAGATAAAGAAAGACCTCAGGAAGGCTCTCAATTAAAACTAAGGGCTCAGCGAGGGTTCCAGAGATGACAGGATACAAGCCTGCTGTTAATTCCTTTTGAAACAGGCTCGCTAAGTTCGGGGACTATCTTATCGCAGGGGTCAAACCTCTCCGGACATCTTGTATGGAACGGACAGCCCTGCGGGATGTCAATAGGGCTCGGGACTTCGCCTATGTCAGTTCGGAGTTCAGCGTTCGGTCTACGACCCATGGCCGAAGGCTCGTATAGAGGAGTTCGGGGTTTGTCTGTCTGGACTCTTATCTTTGGTGCTGATGCGAGCAGTATCTGTGTGTAAGGGTGCAGGGGCCTTTCAAAAAGCTCTTCAGTCTTTGCCTGCTCAACTATCTTCCCGAGGTACATGACACCAACATTATCGCTGAAATAATGCACGACATTAAGGTCATGGCTTATGAAAAGGAACGATACCCTTGAATGTTCCTTTATATCCCGGAGGAGGTTCAGTATCTGTGCCTGAATCGAGACATCGAGGGCAGAAAGCGGTTCATCCGCAACAATAAGCCTTGGAGATACGGCAAGCGCCCTCGCTATACATATCCTCTGCCGCTGTCCTCCGCTGAATTCATGAGGATAGCGGTCAAGCACGTCGCTGTCGAGCCCAACAGTCTTTAGTATCTCGCTGACCCTCTCCCTCATCCTCTGTTTTTCGACTATCCTGTGGATCTTAAGCGGTTCTGATACAGCATCATATACGGTCTTCCGCGGGTTGAGTGAGGCAAACGGGTCCTGAAACACGATCTGGACTGATCTCCTGAACTCTCGCAGGGACTCGTCCTTAAGCTCAAAGATATCCCTGTCTTTGAAGGATATCTTCCCTGATGTAGGCTGCATCAGCCTCAATACAAGCCTCGCAACTGTGGATTTGCCGCAGCCGCTCTCGCCTACAAGCGCGAATATGCTGTCTTCCTCGATAGAAAAATCGATCCCATTAACTGCCTTGAGGGTCTTGCGGCCTCCACTGAAGGGGTCCTTTACATCAAAATACTTTTTCAGGGATTGAACCTTCAGGAGCGCCATTTTGGGATCTCCTTTTCCCTGAAGCAACGCACAAGATGACCATCAGAGCTATAATTAAGCTCAGGCTCCTCAGTCCTGCATGGCGGCATAACAAAATCGCACCTGCCGGAGAACTTGCAGCCTTTTGGAAGCTCATCAGGACGCGGGACAACACCCCTTATAGGCTTTAGTTCAACACCCTTTTTGCCGGGAATGGATTTGAGCAGCCCTATTGTATACGGATGCCTCGGGTTAGAAAATATCCCGACTGAATCTGTAAGTTCCATAAGCCTTCCTGCATACATGATCGCAACCCGATCAGCGTTTTCTGAGATTATGCCGAGGTCGTGTGTTACGAGCATCAAGCTCATGCCCCTCTCCTGCCGCAGCCGTTTAAGCAGGTTCAATATCTGGAGCTGTATTGTAACATCAAGTGCTGTTGTAGGCTCATCAGCGATGAGGAGCGAGGGGTTGCAGGCAATAGCCATCGCTATCATCACCCTCTGTCTCATCCCGCCGGACATCTGGTGCGGGTATTCCTTAACCCTTATCTCAGGGGCTGGAATCTTTACTGCCTTAAGCAGGTCAACCGCCTTGATAATGGCATCCCTTTTTGAAAGCCCCTCATGTGTTGTTACCACCTCAGCAATCTGATAACCTATGGTAAGCACAGGGTTCAGGGATGTCATCGGCTCCTGAAAGATCATCGAGATATCTTTTCCGCGAAGCCTCCTCATGGACTCCTTGTCAAGGGTCAGCAGGTCTCTGTCTTTGAATTTAACTATGCCTTCAGAAAATGAGTTATCCGGAAGCAGTCCCATGATAGATAACGCCGTGAGACTCTTTCCGCAGCCGCTCTCGCCTACAAGGCCAAAGACCTCTGCCTCTCTGATATCAAAGCCGAGCCTGTTGACAACTCTTATTGGGGAGGACGATGTCCTGAATGAGATATTGAGGTCCCGTATTTCAAGAAGGGGCACTTTTGCTGCTATCCCTCTTCACTAAGGAGCTTCAGGTATGCCTTGGCCTCTTTGAGTTCAGGATTGTGCCTGATGGCACTCTCCCACTCATCTATAGCGAGCTCTTTCAGGCCCTTGAGATAGTATGTCAGGCCGAGCTGCACCCACGCCTGACCATATAACGGGTTGGTCTCTTTTGCCTTAATGAAGTGTTCCACAGCATCTATAAAATTCCCCTTGCTCCTGAGGGCGAGACCAAGCTTTGTGTGAACATCAGCAGCCTCCGGGTGGAGCTTCAGGGCCTTCCTGTATTCTTCAATAGCCTCATTGTACAAGCCGAAATCAAGGTACATATTGCCGACCCTGTAATGCTCGTTTGCGAGCTTCCCTGCAATAAAAGGGTCTATGGTTGCGGGTGTTGAACGTGCAAACTGGGCTGCCCTGAAAAAAACCTCCTGAGCTTTATTGAATTCACCCATCTCATTATATGCGATAGAGAGGTTCAGCGATGCCTCTGTATATCTCGGGTTGATTTCGAGGGCCTGTTCGAAAAGCTCTGAGGCCTCCCTGTACCTGCCGCGCATATGCACTATGATTCCGAGCTTGTTCAGGACATCAGCATATTTCGGGTTAAGCCCAATGACTTTTTTAAGGACAGGTTCCGCCTCGCAGTATTTCTCAGCGTCAAAGAGTACGTTGCCGAGATTGTAGAGCTCATAAAGGGTTTGGTCCATATCTCAAAGTATATGGACTAAAAAGATTCTTTGTCAAGGGAAGATTGCTAATATGTTGATCTTATCCTGCCTGTCTTCCTGTCAAAAATTATCTTGTCGACTTCTTTCTTGTCATTATATATCTCTGCCTCTATGAACCTCCCTTTGACAATAATATTCCTGACCCTCAGCCCCCTAATCCCGAAATACCTCTTTATCGCAATCTCAGCTTCCTTCGGGCCGAGGTCTTCTTCGCAGATACCATAAGAGCTGCACCACTCACAATGATCCCCATACGGCGTCACCTTTTCCTGAGCAACGCTTATGGCGCTTACAAGGAAAACAGACAACAGTGCTATAAAAATATAACGCAACACACCTTCTCCCTTTACTAAATTATCTCAAAAAAGCGTGAAGAAATTATGAAAAAAGCTGCAATCCGGCAATACCCCTGATCTCGACCACCTTGTCTCTCGAGGACTGCCCCCTTATTATCGAAATAGCGCTCTTCTTCACCCCCAGTTCCTCAGAAAGCAGTTCTATGAGCTGTTCATTTGCAGCATTGTCAACAGGTGGAGAAGTGAGCCTGACCTTAAGGGTCTCTCCTGAAACACCGGAGATCCCTTTCTTGGATGAGCGTGGCTGGACCCTCACATTTATTGTGATACTGTCTTTTGTTTTCTTAAAGGGTATCTCCATTTATTGACCCCCCACAATTTATTCCTAACTGAAACTGCCACCTGAGACCCGGATGTTCATTTTGTCGGCAGCCATACCCTGAACCTGCTCCCCTCACCGGCCTTGCTCTCTGCATTAATCCTCCCCCCCATAACATCAACAAGTTCTTTTACTATCGAAAGCCCGATGCCTATGCCGTTGTCTTTAGCGTTCCTGCCCCTGTAAAACCTCACAAATATCTTTGATAAGTCATCCTCATGTATCCCCTTGCCTGTATCCTTCACCTCAACAAAGAATCCATCTCCTTCATTCCCATAATCGAGCAATGCTCCGCCTTCATCTGTAAACTTCACTGCGTTTGAGAGCAGGTTCCTTAAGACCCTGTCAAGCTTCTCCGTGTCAGTTATTACATTAATATTACCCCTGTCTGTTACAGATAAGTTCAGCCCTTTCTCGCTGAATGCCGGCCCCATTGCGTACTCTAAGCCTCTTAAAAACTCTCTTAAATTAATAAGCCTCTGTTCGCCTTTTGTGAAAAAACTTGCCTCAGCCTTTGCAATGTCTTCAATGCCCTCTACAAGCTTTGCCAACCCGATGATCTCGCTCCTTATCTTCTCGAGCCCCTCGGGGCTCCTGTCAATAACCCCGTCTATCATGGCCTCTATCTGTGCCTCCATGATTGCGAGCGGGGTCCTTAGCTCATGAGCTATATTGGATGCAAGCCGCTTCCTCAGCAGGTCCTCCTTCTGTAAGGCATCAGCCATATAATTAAAGCTCTCAGAGACCTTGCCGATCTCATCCCCTGACGCCGGCCTGACCCTTACGCTGAAATCACCTTTGGCAACTTTTTCAGCGGCAGACTTAAGCCTCTTAAGTGGATTTGAAAGATAGAGGCTCAAAAGCACAGCTATGATAAGAGCGCCAGAACCTGCTATAAGGAAAGATATCTTAAGAAAATTCAGGCCCCTCTCCTTAAATATGCCCTCCTTCACTTTTAGAGTGCCTGCACTGCCCAACCTCCTTACAAGCAGTGTCCCGAGTTCACTGCCTCCCGCATAAAGCGGGTATTCCTCGTATCCCCCTTCAGCAGCGTGCAGATGGATCATTGACTCCATTCTCCTCTTCATTGCAGGAGGGAGCGACTCCATCACGCTTATTGAATTCATCAGCTCATGACCCTTTGAATCCTCTACTCTAAGGTCAAAACCGAGCATCATGCCCCAATGGATCGATTCTGACAATGAATTTCTATCCCATTTGCCGTTGTTATAACTTCCCTCGACAGACGCAAGGACCCAATAGAGATGGTCTTCTTTTGTGCCTCTCACATAATCATCAAAATCCTTCATGATAAGCCGCTCAAAGATCAGGTTTGATACAAGCGCAATGACTATAACAAGGAGGAATGCAAGAAAGAGTTTAGTCCTCATCCGGAATACCCGTGAACTTATACCCCACACCATAAATAGTCTTTATGAAAACCGGCTCCTTCTGGTCCGGTTCTATCTTATGCCTGAGGTTCTTAATGTGTGCATCGACTGTCCTGTCATAGCCCTCAAAATCATATCCCTGCACCATGTTAATAAGCTGGAGCCTTGACAACACCCTTCCGGGCTTTTCAGCGAGGGCCATCAGGAGGCGGAACTCCGTAGGAGTCAGCACAACGGCTACCCCTCTTTTTTTAACATCCATATTCTCTGCATCAATGATGAGCACTCCGCCATTAAAGCCGAGTCGTTTTCCTGAAGTCTTTTTTGTCCTCCTCAGGTGTGCCTTCACGCGTGCGACCAGCTCCCGCGGGCTGAAGGGTTTCACAACATAATCATCAGCCCCTATGCCGAGCCCCTTAATACGGTCATCCTCGCCGCTCTTTGCTGTCACCATTATGATAGGGACATCTGATGTTTCCCTCACGGCCTTGCAGAGCTCCTCACCCTGTATGTCAGGGAGCATAAGGTCGAGCACAATCAGATCAAAAGGCTCATTTATCAGCTTCAGTGCTTTATCCCCTGAATCAGCAACCACTGTCCTGAAGCCTTCCCTCTCGAGATAGAGGGCGACTATATCCGATATCTTTTTTTCATCTTCGATGATTAATACTCTTCCTGCCTTCCCAATAGACATAATACCCCCTTCCTATAACCAATGTTACCACTGCGAGCAAAAAACCTCCAATCACATCTACCACATAATGATATCTGCAATAGACTGTTGATAATATGAGCAATACTATGACCGGGAGACTGAAATAAAAATAGACCCTGCTCATCCTGTACGCAAGTCCGGAGACAACGAGGGCAACACCTGTATGGCCGCTCGGAAAGGCATCCCTCTTAATTCCCTCAAGCCTGTTAAGCAGCTCCTGAACAGCCTCTGCGACAAACAAACCCTTAAGCTCACCATTCTGTAAATGGTTGATTGTAAACCTCGGCCCCAAAGCAGGGAAGATTATGTAGCCTATATACGAGAGGTAAAAGCAGAGGAGGATGCAGAAGAGGGCCTTGTCGAAATCAGCATCCCTGTTCTTCACCTTTAATATCAGGCCAAGGCCGAGCGGCAGGAAATAATAGGATGAATAGGCCATCTGGAGTATATCCGTTACAAGCGGGTTCTGAAAAGCCTCAAGCATAACCGTAGGATGTCCGCCAAAGAGTGCGTAATCGAGTCTTATGAGCAAGGGATCAATATCTTGCGGGTTAATGTTATGGACAATGAGTTCGAGGCTGTCAAAGATGGCAAGCACGCATATAGTAGGGAATATCAGGCTGCGTGTGATGTCCAGAAATCTGTTCCTGTTGAACATGCCTGACCTGCTGATAATAAAAAGCTGGAGCATCAGGAGGACGCCATATATGCCGATAAGCAGCTTGAAATGAGGGAGCTTGCCCTGAAATATGACCGATATGACGATAAGGGCAATAAGGAAGGCGACTGTCAGGGAGTCCGCAGGCCTTGCTCTGAGGAAAGCCTTCATCAGAGCTTGCTGAGAGCCCTATGCAAGGCCCTCTCTTTTTTTGAAGGCCTGTTGGGATTACCCTTTCTTATTGCCTCTTGCTCAGGCTCATCTTCGTCAGTTCCGTATGAACCACTTGCCTCAGTAATACCGGTAAATCCCATGAATGTCTCTGCAGGTACAGGAACGGAATTCACTGACCATGCATATGAGGCAATCTCCCTGTCAGAGCTCACAACGATCCACTCACGCCTGTCGGTTGATATGATCTTTTTTATTACAGAATCCGCCTTCTCGCCAAGCCTTGAATATATTATATTCACCCCTCCCCTCAGTGCAGAGCTTTCAGTCCTGCTGCCGCCCTTCCAGCCGTCAAAGACGACTGTGACAGAGTGCCCTGTCTTTTTCTTGTATTTTATCAGAAGCTCAATCAGCCTGTTACGCTCTGCTTCGAGGTCGGTATGGTGAATGCCGATGAGGTTATAGCCGTCTATTATTATGGAAGAAATGGATGCCTCCATTATTTCGGTCCTGAAAAATCTTCAGTCAAAATCCTTTATCGTGAGAATGGAATAGACAGTATAGCCGAGCTTTTCTATGTTCTGCCTACCTTCAAACTCACACCTATCCAATAGTATTATAACAGCAAGTATGTTAAGCCCTGCCTTTTTTGCAGCCTCTATGGCCTTTATGGTCGAACCGCCTGTTGTGACCACATCGTCAATGATAACTACATCTGCACCCTCCTGCATATCCCCTTCAACCTGACTCCCTGTGCCGTGATCCTTGGGCTCTTTTCTTATAACAATAGCTGATACAGGCTCTCCCCTAAGATAAGAACAAAACGCAGTTGCAGCAGCTATAGGGTCAGCGCCCATTGTCAGACCCCCGACAGCCTTTGGCCTCAACCCGAGTTTTTTTATCATGTCAAATACGAGATTGCCGGTGAGGTACAGACCCTCAGGCGAGTAGGTCGTCTTCTTCATGTCAAAGTAGAAATTGCTCACATTTCCGGATGACAGCCTGAATACCGGCTTATCGCTTTTCCTGAAGGAATGCTCTCTTATATATTTTATCAGTCTCGCTTTATTATCCATTGTGCTAAAATATAGCAGAAAAATGGAGTAAAATTCAAAAAATGATTACCGGAGGCGCCTTCTGGACTCAGAAATATTGAAAGCCATAATAATGGGTGTTGTGCAGGGATTAACAGAATTCTTTCCTGTCAGCAGCACAGCCCACCTGATACTTTTCCCATGGTTCTTTGGCTGGAGCGGTGACATCGACTCGCTCATCTTTGATGTTGCGCTGCACGGAGGCACGCTCCTAGCACTTCTGATATGTTTTTACAGGGACTGGATAGATATGCTCACAAAGAACAGACAGATGCTTTATTACATTATAATAGCGACTATACCTGCAGGCATTGCCGGCATCCTCCTGAAGGACCTTGTAGAGCATACATTCAGGAGCCCGGTCATAATTATCTTCTCGCTCGTCGTCTTCGGCATTCTGATGCTGATAGCTGAGTCATACAGCAAGAGGCTCAAGTCAAGGACCGGGGGACAGGCATCTTTGAAGGACTACATATTCATCGGCCTTGCTCAGGCAATTGCCCTCATCCCCGGTGTCTCGAGGTCAGGCATCACAATAACCGCAGGCCTTTTCCGAAACCTCACAAGGGAGTCTGCTGCGCGGTTTTCATTTTTGCTCTCAACTCCGGTAATCGGAGGTGCAGTCTTGCTTGAGGGGAGAAAGCTTTTTAACGGCCCTGTGTCCTATAACCTTGAGCTTTTCGGTGTAGGCTTCATCGCTGCCTTTATAAGCGGATTTTTCGCCATCAAGTTTTTGCTTTATTTTCTCAGGAAGCATCCTATGAACATCTTTGTATACTACAGGTTCCTGCTTGCTGCAGCCATCCTGATCGCAGTTTACAAATAAGAATATTTTATGGTATAAAAATCACTTGGCGTTCAGGGTATATTTGGGGAGTCGTCCAACGGCAGGACGGCAGACTCTGGATCTGCTTATAGGGGTTCGAATCCTCTCTCCCCAGTAAAAGAGAAGTAAGAAGTAGGAAGTAAAAAACTTTCTCTCCCGCTTCTCAGTTCTTGGTTCCTACTTCTTGCTTGGTTTTCTATGGTCCCATCGTCTAGAGGCCTAGGACGTGGCCCTCTCAAGGCTAAAACACGGGTTC
>CAKKPH010000176.1:0-2649 GCA_919901585.1 Thermodesulfovibrionales bacterium
TAAAAATACTTAAGGCGATGGGGAATGCGGATTTTGTAATAAAGATGACCTATGTATTGATGCTCGGCATAGTCGGGACATATATGTTTATTGAGAGCATCCGGAGCATGAGAAAAAAGAGAGTTGAAGACGCAAGGCATAAGAAGGAATCAGGTTTTTCCAGATTTCTTAAATCGCTTCCGCTTCAGACGCATTATGAAAAATCGGGCGTTACGCACTCTGCTTTAATACCGGTAATATTCGGAGGCTTTGTGGGTATACTTGCGGCAGTTATGGGCGTGGGCGGCGGATTCCTCATGGTCCCTGTGATGGTCTATATCCTCAGGATGCCGATGCATGTAGTTGTTGGAACGAGCCTTTTCCAGATATTGTTTAACTGCATTGAAGTTACATTCCTTCAGGCATACACAAACCATAATGTGGATTTTATCCTTGCGGTTCTTCTGCTTCTCGGCTCCACGGTGGGAGCGCAAATCGGAGCTGTTTTCGGACGAAAGCTTAAAGGCGAGCAGCTTAAGATAATCCTCGCTGTCATCGTGCTTGTTGTAACCGTGAAGATAATCTTCGAGCTCACATTAACGCCGTCGCTGCTCTTATCACAGGGAGGCGGACACTAATCATGAAATTCAAAGCTCAAAATTCAAAATTTGCAATTGTGGTTTTCCTCTCACTCTGCTGCACTGCTGCACTGTTGTTCTACTGCTCTTCTTCATCGGCAGAACTTACGATTAACGCGAATCACGACCATATCACGATAGATTTTTTCTATCACGGAAGCACGGTGAGCGTCAGCGGGGCCTCCGACACAGAAACCGATCTGGTTATCAAGATAACAGCTCCGGACGGACATGAAGCGCTAAAGCAGAAAGGCAGGGCAGCAGGTTTTCTCTGGATGAATATAGGGACGTTTAAGTTTGAGCACGCACCGTACCTCTATTTCGTTCACAGTACAAAGAAGATAGAGGACATCATAAGTCCTGAAGAGATGGAGAAATCCGTTATAGGCTATCCAGCACTAAACAAACACATTGAAATCATCCCCGTTTCAAATGACGAAGAAAGAACAAAATGGTTCAATGAGTTCATACACTACAAGGAGGATTCAAGGCTGTATGCTGCTTCTTCAGGACAGATAAAGACCACTAATGAAAACGGCAGGCAAAAATACTATATGCAGACAGCTTGGCCGTATCAGGCCCCTCCAGGGAAATATCTCGTAACGGTCTATGCCGTTAAAGATAAAAAAGTTATCGAGAAGGCAGAGGCAGATGTTACAGTTGAGCAGTCCGGTATTGTAAAGGCGCTCTCAGACATGGCGAAAAACAACGGCGCTCTATACGGAATTATCTCTATAGTCATTGCCCTCGGCGCTGGGTTCGGCGTAGGGATGATATTCAGAAAGGGTGGAGGGGCGCACTAATGTACAAAACAATAGTAGTGGCTTTTGACGGCTCTGAGTACAGCAAGGCAGCGCTCATAGAGTCTTCCAACCGGATTAAGAGGCACGGCGGAAAGATCATTATGGTTCATGCGGTCTATTTTGACGAAGAAGAGTTTGGAGCTAAACCGGAGCAGTTGGAAAAGCGCTTCGAACTCGGCAAAAAGATATGTTATCAGGCGAAGGATACATTCTCTTCCGAGTTTAAGATAGATATTGAATCCATTGTATGCGAAGGGGAGCCGCCTTCAGTGATAACGGATATTGCAAGGGAGCGGCAGGCAGACCTCATCGCCATGGGCACTCACGGCAGAAAAGGATTAAAGAGGCTGATTATGGGCAGCGTCACATCGCATGTTATTGTTAATTCGCCATGCGATGTGCTGGTAGTCAAAAGGCCTTGCGATGAGTGTACCGGTATATATGAGTCCATCCTCGTTCCCTTTGACGGCTCGGAATTCAGCAAAGAAGCGCTCGGCCGTGCCTGTCAATTATCGAAAGTTGACGGTGCTGATATAACAGTGGTGTATGTCATCCCCCGCTATGAGGAGATGATAGGGTTTTTCAGAACCGAGTCCATAAAGCAGAGCCTTTTCAAAGAGGCTAAAAGGATTATGGATGAAGCTAAGAAGGTCGCCTCATCATACGGGGCATCCATAGCAACTACAATTCAGGAAGGACACGCAGGAGACAAGATTATAGAGACTGCGAATAGTTTTAAAAACGACATGATAGTCCTCGGTACTTATGGATGGAAAGGCGTGAATAAGGCGATAATGGGAAACACCACTGAGCGGGTGATCATGAACGCACACTGTCCCATATTGGTAGTGAGGTAACCCGGTTTGAAAGGCTATAGGAAAATACTCATTGCTGTTAACGGGTCGCTGGATGTGCTCAGTCATGGCCTGAAGCTCGCATCAGATGAAAAATGCTGGGTCACGGTCGTAAAAGTCATCCCTCCCTATGAAGGCGACCTTAACCTTGTTGGGATTAAAAACATTGAGGATGCACTGAACAGCAGGGGCCAAGAAGCAATATCAGCCATCAAAAGCACGGCGAACTCTGCAGGCGCGTTAATAAAGACAAGGCTCGAAGAAGGTCCAGCAGACAGAAAAATCGTGGAGGTGGCTGAAGAGGAAGAATGCGACCTTATTATCATGGGCGCACGCAAGCGTCACTGGCTAAGGAAAATCGTAGGCGATAATGTC
>CAKKPH010000176.1:2749-17333 GCA_919901585.1 Thermodesulfovibrionales bacterium
TATATATACGATGACAGTTTGAATAGGCTATACTAAACATTATCTGTATGAAACGTGCGTGCTGTGCTGAGATGCGGTATCCCGCACAGGCAAGGAGGTTCTCATGTTCGGTCTTGGATTGCCTGAATTGATGGTTGTCCTCGTCATTGCCCTTATCTTTTTTGGCCCGAGCAAGCTCCCGTCCGTCGGGAAAAGCCTTGGAGAGGCGATAAGAGGCTTCAAAAAAGGGGTTTCAGAGGAGCCGTCAGAAACAAAAGAGAAGTCAGAAACAAAAGAGAAGATAGAGGCAAAATAGCCTCGGCACAGGGAGAAATTTGTGATAATTTAAACAAGTTCTCTCCTTGACAAGCAAAGAATCCCTTATATATAATTTTATTAGCGTGTAGCCGAAATCTGCTCTTAGAGCAGGTGCGGGGGAACCAATTTTGGGGCGCATTCCTCACTGGATAGGGCACTTCCAGACCCGAGCCCGTCAGCTAACCTCGCAGGCATTTGAAAGGGCAATGGATGGAGAAGAAAACCGCTGAATTGCCGGCGGTTTTTTGTTTTTTCGTCCCTCCTGTCCTGAAGGAGCTTTTATATGACCGAAAAAGAATCTCCGATAAAAGGGATAATAAAATCCCTCGGCCTTGTATTTGGCGACATCGGGACAAGCCCTATATATACCCTCACAGTTATTTTTCTGCTGACTAAACCGACAGAGGCTCATGTCATCGGGGTGCTTTCACTTATCGTTTGGACTCTTATAATACTTGTAACAGCCGAATACGCATGGCTTGCGATGAGTCTCAGCAAAAAAGGTGAAGGCGGCACTATTGTGCTGAAAGAAATATTATTTCCACTTCTTAAATCCGGCAGACAGGCAACATTTGTAACCATGCTCACTTTTGTCGGCATATCCCTGCTCATCGGCGATGGTGTGATTACTCCGGCAATAAGCATACTAAGTGCTGTTGAGGGTTCTCTGCTCATCCCGGGATTTGAAAATACACCCCAGACCTTCCTTATCATAGGAGCAAGCATCATTGCGATAGCACTCTTTGCCGTTCAAAAAAAGGGCACTGAAAAGATTGCAGGCGCATTCGGGCCATTAATGGTTATATGGTTCTTAACTCTGGCTTTTTCAGGAGTCGCTTCCATACTCAGGGTGCCTCACGTATTGACGGCTGTGAACCCGTATTATGCAATGTCTTTCCTCTCAGAAAACGGCGTTGCCGGATTCTTTGTGCTATCTGAAGTGATCCTGTGTGCGACAGGCGGCGAGGCCTTATATGCCGACATGGGCCACCTCGGCAGGAGGCCTATTATCAGGGCATGGTATTTTGTCTTTGCTGCCCTCTTGCTGAACTATCTCGGACAGGGCGCTTATATTATCAAGCACCCAGGGGTAAAGAATGTGCTTTTTGAGATGATATTCCATCAGGCACAGTTCCTGTACATACCCTTTCTAATCTTGAGTATTGCCGCAACCGTCATTGCTTCACAGGCAATGATCAGCGGCATGTTCTCGATAGTCTATCAGGGGATTCAGACCCGGATAATGCCGATGTTCAAGGTTGACTATACCTCTTCCGAGCTGAGGGCCCAGATCTATATAGGGCTTGTCAACTGGTTTTTGCTTGCCGCCGTCCTCTTCATAATGTATGAGTTCAGGGAATCCAGCAATCTCGCCGCCGCTTACGGCCTTGCTGTTACGGGGACAATGACCCTCACCGGTATTATGATGACATGGATATTTTATCTCAGGGGTAAATTTGCGACCTCGATCATCTCACTCATAGTGACCTTTGTTGATCTGGCCTATCTCACAGCAAACTTCTACAAGATACCTCACGGCGGTTATTGGTCCCTAATACTTGCGCTTATACCTTTTGCTACTATAATGCTGTATACCAAGGGTCAAAGAAGGCTTTACAGGATGATGAAGTTTATGCCGTCAGATGATTTCCTCCACAAGTTCAACAGGGTGTATGCCACTACCGGCAAGATCAAGGGGACAGCACTCTTTCTGATAAGGGACACCAAACAGATACCTTTTTACATCACACAGACAATGTTTTACAACAGCATAATCTACGAGGACAATATCTTCGTCTCTATAATCAAACGCGATGATCCCTTTGGAGTCACAGGTTTCTTTAAGGAGGACCTTGCGCCCGGGCTCAGGAATTTTGAGATCCAGTTCGGATATATGGAAGTAGTCGAAATCGAAGAGATACTGAGAGAGGCAGGCATTGAAGAAAAGACCATATTCTACGGCATCGAGGATATAGCCACAGGCAGCCCTGTATGGAAGGTATTCTCGGTGATTAAGCGGCTGACCCCTGCTTTCGTCCAGTTCTACAAACTGCCTTCTCACAAGCTACACGGCGTCATAACCCGTGTCGAGATCTGATGCATTATTACTGATCTTCTCCGTATTTGTCTGAGGCCCTCTTCCTCTTTTTAGCCTTCTGTTTTCTTATTTTTTCTATTTTGATATCATCCGGTGCAGGCATGCCCATAAACCTTGCTGCACGGTTTACGAGCTGACGCCTTGCGAGAAAGCGGTTCACAGACTGGCTCCTGTCCATCATGCACTTAACCTCAATACCTGTAGGCAGATGCTTTAAGTAAACGCAGGTGGAAGTCTTGTTGACATGCTGGCCGCCTTTTCCTGACGACCTGACAAACTTCTCCTCAATATCGCCCTCTCTTATTCCAAGGGCTTCCATAGACTCTGTGAGCTTCCTGTTCTTTTCCTCGCTTACAGCAAAACCGGCCATCGGAATCCTGTCAGAGCAACACCCCTGTCACCCTTATAACCTCTTCAAATGTAGTAGCACCTTTCAGCATCAGGGTTATCGCACATTCCCTCAACGTTATGAAACCCTCGCTTCCCGCAATCTTCCTTATGGCCTCGGGAGAGGCCTTATTGTCAATAGCAGACCTTATCTTCTCAGAAATTTCCAGGACTTCAAAGACCCCTGTTCTCCCAAAATAGCCTGTTCCCCTGCAATACGTGCAGCCGGCACCGAGAAAGACCTTTACATTTTTTACACTATCATATTTAAGACCGGCCATCCTGCACTCATCCTCTGAGAGATAATAATCCTCGGCACAGTAACTGCAGACCTTCCTTACAAGCCTCTGTGCCACAACCCCTACAAGTGTAGAGTTTATAAGGAAGGGCGGCAGCCCGAGATCAAGCAGTCTTATAATGCTGCTCGGCGCATCATTTGTATGAAGTGTAGACAAGACAAGATGTCCTGTAAGCGCAGCCTGTATCGCACTGTCGGCTGTCTCGTAATCCCTTATCTCGCCGACCATTATTATGTCGGGATCCTGCCTGAGTATAGTCCTCAGGCTGCTTGCAAAGGTAATGCCGATCTGAGGCTTAATCGAGGTCTGGTTAAATTCCTCACAGACCATCTCTACCGGGTCTTCAATAGTCGTGATATTGAATTCCGAATTAGAAAGGCTCTTCAGGGCAGAGTAGAGGGTCGTAGTCTTCCCGCTTCCTGTCGGGCCTGTTACGAGAAGGAGGCCGTAAGGCGCATCGATAAACGACTTGAAGAGGTTGGCCTCCCTTTCAAGGAAACCAAGGCTCTCTATATCCTGAATAAGGACAGCAGGATCGAATATCCTGATAACTACTTTTTCGCCGAACGCCACCGGGAGGGTGGAGATACGGAGTTCTATCTCCTTCCCGTCCTTTTCCGTCTTTATCCTGCCGTCCTGCGGCCTCCTCTTTTCAGCTATGTCCATCCGCGCAAGGGTCTTGACCCGTGAGATGACGGCCAGGTGCACAGGCTTCGGCATCTTGTGGATGTTATGGAGCATCCCATCTATCCTGAAGCGTATGAGGCTATGCTCCCTCTTTGGCTCAATATGTATGTCAGAGGCTCTCTGTGAATAAGCATAGTGCAAGAGGTATTCGACTGCATTCACAACATGCTGGTCATTCGCATTCAATTCTGTAATAGATTTTAGTTTTATGTACTGTTCAAGGTTTCCGATGTCAATCTCTGACCTGAGTTCCTTTTGTGCAGCGTTTACAGAGGATTTAAATCCATAAAACTCCATGATAATCCTGTATATATCCGATTTTGTCGAGACCACAGCCTCGATATCGTATCCTGTGAACTGTCTTATGCCGTCAATCCCCTCGTGCTCCAAGGGGTTCGAGGTTGCGACTGTGAGTCTGTTCCCTTCGAGCTTAACAGGTACAAGCTGGTGTTTTATGGCATATGGTCTCGGGATAATCCCTGTTACTACATCAGAATCGAGTTTCAAGGGGTCTATCTTAAGGAAGCTGAGGCCGGAATGGTCGGCAATCTTCTTCATAATGATCTCTTCCGTGAGAAACCTGTCCCGGTCTCCCGGAAGCTTAAACTTGAGCGAGTCAATAATGTCTATCAAAGAGATGTCATGATGTAAGGTCCTGCCTCTCTTTGCACCGGAAAGCTTCGTCTTCAGAAGCCTTGAGCGGTAGATATCCTCATTTGAAAGAATAGACTCGATCTGTTCTTTCGTCAGAAGAGATTCTGCTGCAAGAACCTGAAGGACAATCTTTTTTGCCTTGCCGTCAATACCCATCATACTCAATAATACCACAGAGAGACCGGCAAAAAACCTGTGTTTTGAAATGCAGAGAAACGTTATTTGGCTATTTTGTTATATATCCACGCAATAAGAGAAGCGCTTATCAGACCGTCAAGAAAGCCATAAAGAAATCCAAGGAAACTGCCTGACGGCGAGATGGTGTAACCCGGATATATTGACCCTGCCAGGGCTTCGAGGAACAACCTACCATAGCCTGTATAGTAAGAAAGCCACGTAGTTACAAAAAGTGAGCCTCCCCATACAATCCCGAGGCTAATCCCAAGTGCAAGGGGCTTAAGTCTCATCAACAAGGCTCCTGTCATATAAGTCCTTCTTGCTCAGGCCATACTGGCCTGCAACGAGTTTAACAGCCTCTTTCCTTCCCCTTCCCTTCTTCATCAGGGACTTCACCTCCAAAAGCGCTTCTTCAGGGGAGGCATCTCCCATGCCCTTGCCCTCAACAAGGACAACATATTCACCGGCAATCGTCTTCTCATACAGCATGTCTGTTATCTCTGACAGGCTGCCCCTCAAGACCTCTTCATAGAGCTTGGTTATCTCCTTCACGACCACAGCCCCTCTTTCACCAAAGATATCGTTCATATCCCCGATGGTCTCGAGGATCCTGTGAGGCGCTTCATAAAAAACCATTGTCCTCTTCTCAGCAGCCAGGTCATTCAAGGCCTTCTGCCTCTGGCTTTTCTTGGGAGGCAAAAAACCTACAAATATAAATTCTTTTATCCGGAGCCCTGATATCGAGATCGCTGCGGTCAGGGCAGACGGGCCGGGTATAGGGACTATATCCATACCCTCTTCGATCGTCCTCTGTATCAGGACAGAGCCCGGGTCTGATATGCCCGGAGTCCCTGCATCGGATATCAGTGCAACAGACTGTCCTGAATGCAGCCTTCCTATAATCTCCTCAGACCTGACCTTCTCCTTCTCGCCCCAGTAGCTTATCATAGGTTTTGCAATGCCGTAATGATTGAGGAGTTTTGCAGAATGCCTCGTATCCTCAGCAGCGATGACATCGACCTCTTTCAAGACCCTGAGTGCGCGGAGGGTTATGTCCTCAAGGTTGCCGATAGGGGTAGATACAATGTAAAGAGTGCCTTTCATTCCCTTGTCACGCATTTTAAAGTTTATGAAACAGTTTTGTCAGGACTCCTTTCATTTATTTTACAAGCCCCTGCCTGAACCTGTTAAGCCACCTTATATGGCTTCTCTCCTCATTTATTATCTCATCAACAACCTCTTTCTCTTTAACAGCATCCCTTATACCGTAAAAATAAAGGAGTGTATCTTTCTCAAAACCGACAGCGAAGTTGACCGCATCCTCCACGGTCTTAACCTTCTCCATAGAAGGAAGAGACTTGTTCTTGCCGAGAAAGAACTCGGACTCGACAATGGCCCTTAGATACTGTTCTGCCTCCTCCCAATCGGCAGGCTCCGGGTCTTTTAGAATGCCGAGCAACTCGCTGAACGTCTTTTCGTGCCGCAGCTCCTTCAAGGCAAGGATAGTGAAAAGGTTTTTAAGCCCCTCATCAGCCCTGAACCTCTCCGCCATTGAGGTATAAAACTGATAGCCTAATTTTTCTGTCTGCACCGCCTGAGCAACAGCTTCCCTGATCGAAAATTTTTCCATATGCTCTCCTCCGTACTTACTCTAACTTTAACAACTTCCTCAGTTTCCTGTCTGCCTGAACTATCTCATCTGCATTATCGCCTGCAAGCTCCCATGTGTATTCGCCCTTCGCAGTCCTGTGGAGCTTTACCCTGACAGGCTTGGGCGGCCTCACCTGCTGTATCTCGGGCTGTTTCTTGAACTGGAAATCGCCCTTCTCTGCAGTGAAACCGATACCGGTGACAAGCAGGATAACTGTGACAGCTAATGCCACGGTTGTGCCAATACCCCTTTTTTGACTCTGAATTCCGCATTCAGTATTATGCATTTCAGTAACTCCTGTATCTGTTGGTTATAGGGAATCTCCTGTCCCTTCCAAAGGCCTTCTGTGTTATCTTAATGCCGGGAGGGGACTGCCTTCTCTTGTATTCGCTGTTGTCGACCATCTTTATCACCTTTCTTACGTCCCCTGCATCACAGCCGGTCATAATTATCTCCTGAAAACTCCTTTCCTCCTCTATATATGCCTTGAGGATAGGGTCAAGCAGATGATAAGGCGGGAGGGAATCTGTATCCTTCTGCCCAAGTTTAAGCTCAGCAGACGGCTCTTTTAACAAAACCCTCTCCGGTATCAGGGCCCTGCCCTCTTTGGCGTTTCTCCACCTGCAGAGTTCGTACACCATTGTCTTAGGCACATCCTTGATCACTGCAAAACCGCCTGCCATATCACCATAAAGCGTTGCATAACCGACGCTCATCTCTGACTTATTGCCGGTCGTGAGCACAAGACAGCCGAATTTGTTCGAAAAAGCCATAAGGATATTGCCCCTGATCCTCGCCTGAAGGTTCTCTTCTGTTGTATCCGGCTTTAGACCTTTAAATGGCGCCTTAAGCCGGCTCAGATAGGTGTCGTATATCTCTGTTATAGGGAATTCGATCATCTCAATGCCGATGTTCCCTGCAAGGGCTACAGCATCCTCCCGACTCTCATCTGATGTATAGGGAGACGGCATAAACAACGCCTTGACATTCTCACTGCCGGCAGCATCCCTGGCAATTGTTGCAACAAGGCATGAATCAATGCCTCCGCTTAATCCTACGACAACGCTACTGAAACCGTTCTTCGAGACATAGTCAGAGGTGCCGAGCACAAGGGCATTATATATCTCTTCAATCTCATCCATAACAGTGCAGGTTCTTTCAGGCAGGGGAACCCTCTCCTTCCCTGTCTTCTCCCTCGTGACAATAACCCTGTCAGAGACCTCATCCCCTTCCATTGCAAGCACCTTCTGTCTCCTCCTCGGGTCGTGCAGCCTTTTCATGAATACAGCCTCGAGGTTCAGGTCAATGAGAATAAGGTCTTCCCTGAACTGCTGCCCCCTGCATACGGCAAAACCGTTTTCGTCTATTACAAGGCTATGGCCGTCAAAAACCAGTTCATCCTGACCTCCTACACTGTTTACATATGCAATTATGACAGCATTATCGGTGGCCCTTGTAGAGAGCATCTTCTCCCTGAAACCTCCCTTGCCTATATGGTATGGAGAGGCGTTTATGTTAATAATAACCTCAGCGCCCTTCAGCGCCTGAACATGCGCAGGGCCTTCAGGATACCATATGTCCTCGCAGATATTGACCCCGATCAGGACCTCGCCTATCTCATATACCGGGAACCTTGAGCCTGCCTGAAAATACCTGTGCTCATCGAATACGCCATAATTTGGGAGGAAGACCTTGTGATAGACATCGACTACTGTCCTATTGTGTATTATTGCGGCGCTGTTATAGATATCATCCTTCCTGTCGACAAAACCGACAACAACCGTCATGTCCCAGACCTCTTCCCTGATCCTCTTTAGTGCCTCGAGGTTGTCCTTGATAAACTGAGGCTTCAGCAGTAGGTCTTCAGGGGGATAGCCTGTTATCGTGAGTTCAGGAAAGGCGATGATATCAACAGAATAGTCTGCTGCCGCCTTTATATAACTGATGATCTTGTTGGTATTGCCCTCGAGGTCCCCGACGACCGTATTTATCTGCGCAAGAGCAAGTCTCAATCTCCTCATGAATAAATAATAATTGAAGGAGCTTGATTTGTAAAGCCGTACAAAATATAATCTCTTTATGAACACCGCCCCTTCGCTGAGAGAGATACTGATGACCTTCCTCAAGATCGGCACTGTTGCGTTCGGTGGAATGTACTCAATGCTCGCATTTTTTGAGCGTGATCTTGTGCGCAAAAAGCGCTGGATATCTCAGGATGACTTAACAGAGAGCATTGTAATCGGCCAGATAACTCCAGGCGCCCCGATAGTGAACACCGGCATATTCCTCGGCTACAAACTCAAAAGAGTTAAGGGTGCGCTCTCTGCAATAGCAGGCCTGGTATTGCCTTCATTCATTATCATCCTCGTTATCGCACATTACTATACGCAATACCATGACCTGAAGATAGTCCAGTCAGCGCTTAAGGCTGTTAGTGCGGCAGTTGTCGGCCTCATTGCCTCGGTAGTACTCAATATGGCCAAGGCTACCCTGAGGGACAGCCATAATGTTATATTCGCAGTATCTGCATTTATATGCCTTGCTTTATTCAAACTTAACCCCATAGCAATCATTATCATTGCCGGTATCGCAGGGCTCGCTATATTCAGGAGAGGCAGGCAGTGACGATACTGAAGATCTTCTGGATATTTTTCTATGTAAACATGTTCACCATAGGCGGCGGCTATGTAATGCTCCCCATCCTCCAGAGGGAGATAGTCGAGAACTACCAATGGCTCACAAACAAGGAGTTCATCGACAGTATTGCTATCGGCCAGATAACACCCGGACCCCTTACCATCATGAACGCATTTATAGGATACAAGATAGCCGGCATCTGGGGTTCGGTAATAGCCCTCATAGGCTCTTATCTGCCGTCTGTGCTGATAGTGACTATTGTCAGCAAGCACTACCTCGCCTTTAAGGATTCATGGATTGTGAACTCTGTCTTCAAGGGCATCAAGCCTGCTGTCATAGGGCTCATTGCTGCAGTCGTGCTGAAGCTGTCTGAGGTCTCTGTGATTGATTTGCCTGCTGCGCTTATAGCTGCCTCAAGCTTTGCCATAATAGCCTTCACAAAAACAGACCCCACTTTTGTTATGATAGGTGCCGGTATTGCCGGCATACTGCTATATTAATTCTATATTTATAGAGGGAGAAGATGTGACTCTTAAGGCGGTATTTTTTCTTTTTCTGTCTTTACCTCTCGCAATAGGACAATCAGCCTATGCAGAGACGAGGATACGTTGCGCCTCTACAACGAGCACACAGAACTCAGGGCTGTTTGACTATATATTGCCTGTCTTTGAGAAAAAGACCGGCATAAAGGTTGATGTGGTCGCTGTAGGCACAGGCGCTGCATTAGGCATTGGCAAGAGGGGAGATGCTGATCTGGTCTTTGTCCATGCAAAAGAGGATGAACTTAAGCTCGTTAAAGACGGCTATTTTGTTAACAGGCATGATGTAATGTACAATGATTTCATTCTCGTAGGCCCAAAGGACGACCCTGCAGGCATAAAAGGGACAAAAGACTCAATTCAGGCCCTGAGAAAAATATACGGTTCAGGCTCTCTCTTTATATCAAGGGGCGACGATTCCGGCACGCACAAAAAAGAGATCGAATTATGGAAGACCACCGGGCTTTCGCCCCAAGGCCTGAAATGGCACCTCTCTGCAGGGAGCGGCATGGAGAAGACCCTCCGCATCGCAAATGAGAAGATGGGCTATTGCCTTACAGACAGGGGCACCTGGCTTGCAACAAAGGACAGGAACCGGTTCGATCTTCTGCTTGTCCTTGAAAATGACCCCCCATTGTTTAATCAGTATGGTGTGATGGCTGTGAGCCCTGAAAGGCATAAGCACATAAAATACAGAGAGGCGATGGCATTCATAAACTGGTTAATATCAAGCGAAGGCCAGCATGCAATTGCATCATTTAAAGACAGTCATGGGAATCAACTCTTCTTCCCCAACGCAAAGTAGAAATGGATTCAATAACAGAAGGTCTTATTAATGCACTCTCCATCATACTAAGCCTTGATACCGAACTCCTCGGCATCATATATCTCTCGATTAAGGTCTCCAGCCTTGCACTCCTTATTGCTGCCCTTGCAGGGCTGCCTTTAGGCGCACTGCTCGGCCTGAAACGTTTCCCGTTAAGGGGAGGGATCATCAGCCTTCTGAATACCTTTATGGGCCTGCCTCCTGTCGTTGTAGGCCTCTTTCTCTATCTTATGCTCTCAAGGAGCGGGCCTTTCGGCTTTATGAGCCTCCTGTATACACCATCGGCAATGGTCATCGCACAGGGTATAATTGCGCTCCCTATAGTGGCAGCCCTCTGTCATTCAGCGATAGTAAACGTCGACCCTATCATAAAACAGGCTTCAGCAACCCTCGGCGCAACACCTCTTCAGACAACAATCACAATCATAAAAGAGGCGAGGTACGGCATAATGTCCGGCATCATTGCAGCCCTCGGAAGGGTGATGTCAGAGGTCGGGGCAATACTTATCGTAGGAGGGAACATAGCAGGATACACCAGGGTTATGACAACAACCATCGCACTCGAGACAGACAAGGGCAACTTCGAGCTTGCACTCGCCCTCGGCATAATACTCCTCTCTATCTCATTGCTTATAAACATTTTCCTTCACAGGTTTCAGAAAATGGGCGATATCACGACGAAGTGGGTCTTATGGGACTGAGGCTCAATTTATCAGGCATATCCAAGTCCTATAACGGGAATATTGTGCTTAATAACTCTTCCTATTTGTTCGAAAAAGGCAGGGTGTATGTACTAATGGGGCCTAACGGCTGCGGCAAGTCCACCCTCCTCAGGATAGCTGCACTCCTCGAAAACCCTGATTCAGGCAGTGTCAATTACATCGAAGGGGATTCAGTCCTTCAAAATGACATTAGCCTCAAGAGAAGAATGACACTCGTACTGCCGAAGATCGGCGTCTTCAATACAACTGTACTTAAAAATGTCGCTTATGGACTAAGGATAAGAGGGTTCAACAAAAAAGAGTTGTCGGACAGGGCTTCTGCAGCCTTGGAAGCAGCAGGCCTTATCCACAAAAAAAACGATAATGCCTTAACGCTCTCAAGCGGAGAGACCCAGAGACTCGGGATTGCGAGGGCAATGGTCATCAAGCCTGACATGCTCTTTCTTGATGAGCCTACAGCATCCATAGACAGTAAGAACACAGCACTCATCGAAGACATAATAAACAGGATGAAGATGGAGGGGTCCATCACAGTGCTCATGACAACACACGATCACAATCAGGCAAAGAGGCTAACAGACAGGATATTAGGGATGGATAACGGCAGTATCTCAGAATAGCCCTTCAGGGGCATTCTTCCCAAGATGCTGGTAGGCATGTCTTGTTGCAAGCCGGCCTCTCGGCGTCCTCTCTATCAACCCCTCCTGCAGCAGATATGGCTCATAAACATCTTCGAGCGTGTCCCTCTCCTCGCGGAGCGCTGCTGAGAGTGTCTCTATTCCAACAGGGCCGCCGCTGAACTTCTCGATGATCATCAAAAGGAGTTTCCTGTCCATATCATCCAGGCCCCTCTCGTCAATGTCGAGCGAGTTTAAAGAGTGGCGCGTTATATCAAGGTCAACAACGCCGCTTCCTTTCACCTGAGCAAAGTCCCTGATACGCCTCAGAAGCCTGTTTGCGATCCTCGGTGTACCCCTCGACCGCCTCGCAATCTCATATGCAGCATCATCTGCTACGGCTATATTGAGGATCCCTGAAGTGCGGGATACAATGTTTACGAGCTCGTGGGGGCTATAATACTCGAGCCTGTTTATCACACCGAACCTGTCCCTTAACGGCGATGTCAGAAGCCCTGTCCTGGTCGTTGCACCTATCAGTGTAAAGCGCGGGAGGTTCAGCTTCAGGGTCCTCGCATTCGGCCCCTGCCCTATTATTATATCGAGCTGATAGTCCTCCATGGCCGGATAAAGGACCTCTTCCACAATACGCGGCAGTCTGTGAATCTCATCTATAAAGAGAATGTCCATCTCAGAGAGGTTCGTTAGGATAGCAGCAAGGTCCCCGGGCCTTTCGAGCACAGGACCGGACGTAGTCTTTATATTGACCTTAAGCTCATTAGCTATGATATTTGCGAGAGTCGTCTTCCCAAGGCCGGGAGGCCCGCAGAAGAGTACATGGTCGAGCGGCTCCTTCCTCTGCATTGCAGCAGTAATAAATATATGGAGGTTACCCTTTATCTTCTCCTGTCCGACAAATTCAGAAAAGGCCCTCGGCCTTAGCGTTGCCTCATAGCTCTGATCCTCATTCGTCTCAGCAGGACTAATATCTCCTCCAAAGGCAGAATCATCAACCCTTTTCAACAACACCTCCCGTGAGATACCTGAGCGACTCCCTTAAGAGGTCCTCTATCCGAGTGTATCCATTTTTGTATGCCTTTTCAAGCGCTTCCTGTGCCCCTGCCTTTTTGTATCCAAGATTTACAAGCGCTGACAGCGTATCCTCGTACAGCCTGTCCTTGACCTCTCCTGATGCAGGAAGCTTATCCCTCAGCTCGAGTATAAGCCGTTGGGCAGTCTTCTTGCCGAGGCCCGGGACCCTGCAGAGCATTGCTACATCCTCATTGTTTATCGCATTCAGGAAGTCGTTGATCGAGACGCCTGAGAGTATGTTCAGTGCCACCTTCGGGCCTATACCGGTGACGCCGAGCAGCGTTGTAAAGATCCTCTTTTCTTCGTCTGAAGGGAACCCGTAGAGTTGCAACGCATCCTCGCGCACATGAGTATAGATATGGAGGAAGACATCGCTGCCTTCATGGGGAAGGTCCGACAGAAAGCTCACAGGGACATTCACCAGATAGCCGATACCGTTCACCTCGACAATCACATTGTCAGGCTTTTTTGAAAGCAGTCTGCCTCTCAAGGAACCGATCATCTTTCAGTCCTTATCTTATTACCCTGCTTCTCTTCACTATTCATGATCCACGATTCACGTGATCCACGATTCACGGCCTTCCCAATCTCATAGTATTCAAATGGCAGATCGAAAGCGCAAGGGCATCGGCGCTGTCAGGAGAGAGTGCGTTCTTAAGATCAAGGATTACCATAACCATCTGTTGGACCTGCCTCTTTTCAGCCCTGCCATAGCCGACAACCGCCTTCTTAACCTCAAGTGCAGAATATTCATAAATGGGAAGGCCTCCGGAAGTTGCAGCAAGCAAAGATACTCCTCTCGCATGCCCGAGATTAAGCGCAGACTTCACGCCTTTTGCAAAGAAGACCTTCTCAACAACCGCCTCTGTCGGCCTGTACTCTCTTATTATATCTGAAAGGGCATCGTATATCTCCTTAAGCCTCTGATGCAGGCTCGCATGAGACATCTCTACCCTTCCGGAGGCGATATACCTGTATGGCGTGGAATGATTGCTTCTGTTGCTGTTATGGCTGTTAAGCAGGGTCTGCCCTGTTACCGTCTCAATGATTCCGTACCCGCATATCCTGCTGCCCGGGTCTATACCGAGCACCCTTACTCCATTAAGACGAACTGTATTACCTGAGCTGCCCGTCTTCACCGGTATCCCAGGATCAAGAATAGCGGTTCTGTATCAGGACATGCCTTGTATCGAAGAGAATTCTTATTTTTTTCTGTGTGTCTCAAACAGTATCTCCTCCACCATCTGGCAGAGGACATGGCCGAGTGTTATGTGGGTCTCCTGTATCCTCGGGGTATTTTCTGAGGGGACGACAAAGGCATAATCTGCCATTGATGCGAATTTCTCTCCCTTGATGCCTGTGAAGGCCACTGTCTTCACTTTTTTCTTCTTCGCAGCGTCCATCGCCTTAATAACGTTCTTCGAACCCCCGCTCGTGCTTATCGCTATAACCACATCGCCTTCCTCTGAGAGCGATTTGAGCTGGCGAGCAAAGATCTCTGAAAAATCATAGTCGTTCGCTATGGAGGTTATGACAGCGACATCGGTATTGAGCGCTATCGCAGGGAGCCCGGGCCTCTCCCTCTTGAACCTGTTTACGAATTCTGCTGCTATGTGAGAGGCATCAGTGGCACTTCCGCCGTTGCCGAAGAGAATGAGCTTTTTGCCGTCGCTGAAGGCATCCGCTATAAGCCTTGATACATCAGAAATCGCATCAATGTTCTCAGCTGCGAATCTTTCCTTGACCTTTATGCTTTCTTCAAAAGCTTTAGATATTTTCTCTTTCATCCATGGCATAAAGATTACGCAGACCCTTCATATATGAGCATTTATTTCAGGTATTAGCCGGATGAATTAGAGTAACCCATGCAGAATTTTAAAGTCAATATCAATCTACCTGAG
>CAKKPH010000176.1:17433-18805 GCA_919901585.1 Thermodesulfovibrionales bacterium
GACGCTGGGATAGATTGATAACCGCACTTTACTTATGATAGAATATTACAAATAGTATAGACAAAATTGTTAATAACCGAAACTGAGGTAAAACCATGAAAAGTATTAAAGGGACAAGGACAGAGAAGAACCTACTTACCGCTTTTGCCGGTGAGTCACAGGCAAGGAACCGCTATACGTATTTTGCCTCTCAGGCAAAGAAAGAGGGTTATGAACAAATTGCCGAATTCTTTTTAGAGACAGCAGACAACGAAAAGGAGCACGCCAAGCGGCTTTTTAAGTTCCTTGCTGGTGGAGAAGCCGAGGTGATGGCTGTATTCCCGGCAGGTGTAATAGGTGAGACAAGCGCCAATCTAAAGGCTGCCGCTTCAGGGGAACACCACGAACACATGATTATGTACCCTGAATTCGCACAGATAGCCGCTGAAGAAGGCTTCCCAATTATTGCAGCCGTTTTCAGAGCCATAGCAGTGGCCGAAAAGCAACATGAAAAACGCTACATGGGCCTGTTAGAAAACATCGAGAAAACCCGTGTCTTCAGGCGTGAAAAGCCCAGGAAGTGGAAATGCAGAAATTGCGGCTACATCCACAAGGGCGCGGATGCTCCGGCCAAATGCCCTGCCTGCGACCACCCTCAGGCGCATTTTGAGCTGTTGGAGGAGAACTGGTAGGAGGTTTTTAAATCGTATTTTTTACTTACATTTTTTGCATAAACCGTATATTTCCATCTTATGTCTCATAGGCTTGAAATCGTTTGCTTCTGCAAGTTTATCCTGGAGTTTCTCTATCCTTTCGTCATTCACCTCAGTAAAATTCCCGCATTTAAGACATATGAGATGGTCATGATGCTTATGGCCGTATTTTTGTTCATATTTCGTCATTTTGTTGCCGATCTTTATTTCGTCTGCAATGCCGGATTCGCACAGCAAACCCAGATTGCGGTGGACAGTCGCATATCCTATATCGGGACATCTCTTTTTTAGGACGTTATATAGATCATCTACGGTAATATGTTTATCCGCAGTAATAAATGCATGGAGGATTTCGTCCCTTTGGGAAGTATTGCGCAATCCCTTCTTTTTAAGATATATAGAAAATATTTCCTTTGCTTCACTTATTCCCATCAACGTCCCTCATTCAACAATGATAATAATAATCAATATGCCAAAAAATAAATATTAAGTCAAGAAATAATTACGTCAGCAGATACGTCATCGGCTGTAGCCTCTTTTATCCTGTTACGCATGGCACGCCCGACGCGATTGTGATCGATTTCTGAAGGGCAGAGAGGAAAGAGGCACAGAGCTTGCAAACCCTTGAAAATAAAGAGAGCCGGGAAAGGGATTCGAACCCTCGACCTGCTGATTACGAA
>CAKKPH010000177.1 GCA_919901585.1 Thermodesulfovibrionales bacterium
TGCTATAAACATGGTGAGCTCCCTTAAGAAGCTAAAGGAAGAGGCAGAGGCAAAGGCAAGAAAAGTAGCCGCAACTGCCTGATCGATACATAGGAGGTTAAATGGCAAAGCGTAAGATAATATTCCAGCCGTCAGGCAGGAGAGGGGAAGTTGCAGACGGTACTAACCTGCTCGAGGCCGCACGCCTGCTCGGTGTGGATATAGAGAACATATGCGGCGGCAAGGGAACATGCGGTAAATGCAAAGTCAGGATCGAAGAGGGATATTTTGAAAAGGATGCTATAGAGTCAAAGATGTCCCATCTCACCCCGCTTACTGAGGGCGAAAAGAAATTCATTAAACAGGCTGAAGAGCCTTCGATGAGGCTTGCCTGTGCAGCAGATGTGCACGGCGATTTAAAGATATTTGTTCCTGAGAAATCACGCGCCGGCAAACAGATAGTCAGAAAGGCAGCAAAGGAGCTCAGTATCAGTCTTGATCCTGCTGTGAAGAAATATTTTGTTGAGCTTAAGAGGCCGACACTTCACGACCTTACTGTCGGCGACCTCGAGAGGATAAGGGAGGCGCTCAAAAACGAATACAAAATCGAGAACCTCTCGGTCGATTTTTCTGTGCTCGAAAACCTTCAGGACATAGTGCGCAAGGGGGACTGGAACGTAACGGTCTCTGTCTGGAAGGGCAAAGAGATAATTAAGATTGAGCCGGGCTTTATCGATTCTTGTTACGGCATTGCAGTTGACGTGGGGACCACGACGGTTGTCGGGTATCTCTGCGACCTGAATTCCGGCAAGGTCATAAGTACTGAATCGATGATGAACCCTCAGGTACCATACGGCGAAGATGTTATGTCGAGGATCACCTATGCAATGATGAACGATGACGGGCTCGAGAGGATGAAAAAGGCGATTATAGACGGTCTGAATGAAATCCTCGAAAGGGCTTCTGCTGACCTGAGAGTTAACGGGAAGAGCGGGAGCGAGGCGATAATGGACATGGTGGTAGTCTTCAATACTGCCATGCATCACATATTCCTCGGCTTCAATCCTATATACATAGGCAGGGCTCCGTTCATACCGGCAGTCCAGCATTCGCTCGACATAAAGGCAAAAGAGCTTGGGCTGAAGATAAATCAGGCCTCATATGTGCATGTGCTTCCGATAGAGGCAGGCTTTGTCGGGTCTGACAACGTCGGAGTACTTATCGCTGAAGAGCCCTATAATATCGAGGAAAAGGCATTGATAATAGACATCGGCACAAACGGAGAGCTGTTGCTCGGCAACAAGGACAAGGTCTGCTCGACTTCATGCGCGACAGGGCCTGCCTTTGAGGGAGCCCAGATAAAGTTCGGCATGAGGGCCGCTCCCGGTGCCATAGAGAAGGTAAAGATTGACCCTGAGACAAAAGAGCCTGAATACAAGGTAATAGGCAAGGTAGACTGGCATACGCATCTCGAAAAGGTTGATGCAAAGGGTATATGCGGCTCAGGCATCATAGATGTTATTGCCGAGATGTTCAAAGCAGGCATTATTGACAAGACAGGTAAGTTTGTCACAGGCCTTAATGTCCCGAGGGTGAGGCAGGATTCCGAAGGAAAGCCGGAGTTTGTGCTCGCCTGGTCTGACGAGACATCGATCGGCGCAGACATAACAGTAAATCAGGGTGATGTCAGGGCCCTGCAGCTTGCAAAGGGAGCGCTTTATGCCGGTGCAAAGCTTATGATGCAGAAGATGGGCATAGAGAAGCTCGACAAGGTGATACTTGCGGGTGCCTTTGGAAGCTTTATCGACAAGGAGGCGGCTCTAACCCTTGGCATGTTCCCTGACTGCGAGATAGATAAGATCTATGCGGTCGGAAATGCAGCAGGAGACGGTGCAAGGATGGCGCTCCTTAACGTATCAAAGAGGGCTGAGGCAGAAAAGTATGCGAGATGGGTCGAATTCGTCGAGATAGCTGTTGAACCGAACTTTCAGAAGGAATTCATGCAGGCGATGCACCTGCCCCATATGAAGGACGCATTCCCAAACCTCAAAAAATTACTCGAAAAATCCGGATCAAAGGTCGAGATAAAGGCATAACAACCCCCCCCCTTTTTTTAACGTGTGATATTTCGATCGCTTCCCAGCGATCGAAATATCACACACTTTTTTTAATTCATATCCGGAATCTGATATAATTTCTACATGACAAAGAAGCGGCTGCTCATTATATTCCTTCTTTTATTGGCAGTCTTCCTTTCCGGAATTGCAGGCTACATGATAATCGAGGGCTGGGGCATTCTCGATTCATTGTACATGACTGTGATCACCCTCGCATCAGTCGGGTTTATGGAGGTCCATGACCTTTCTTCCAACGGCAGGGTCTTTACTATATTCCTGATAATATTCGGGATGGGCATCCTTCTTTCAGGGATATCGACCTTTACCGCCTTTTTGGTCGAGGGTGAATTAAGCGAGATACTCAGGAGGAGAAAAATGAATAAACAGATTTCTTTATTGCGGAGGCATTTTATCGTCTGCGGGATAGGCGGCATAGGAAGGCATATAGTCCTTGAGCTGCATAAGACAGGCAGGCAGTTTGTTGCGATTGACAGGGACGACAGGGTCTGTAAAGACCTTGAAGAAAAGGGGTTTCTCTATATGAAAGGCGATGCCACGAGCATAAAGGCGCTTGAGGCTGCTAATGCAAAAGAGGCAGGCGGACTATTCAGCACGCTTTCGACAGACGCTGAGAACCTCCTTCTCATAATGACTGCCCGGGGCATAAACCAAACAATGCGGATAATCTCTAAAGCTGAGCAACATGAGTCGGAAGAGAAGATGTTCAGGGCAGGTGCAAATGGTGTTGTCCTTCCTGAATTTATCGGAGGGTTAAGGATGGCCTCCGAGATGGTGAGGCCGGAGGCGGTCACATTCCTCGATAAGATGCTCAAAGGCAAGGGTGAGGCAGTGAGGGTTGAAGACATTACTGTATCCGGAAAATCGAGGCTTTCGGGCTTGAAGATAAAGGATTCAGGCCTTACTGATATTGAAGGGCTGTTGCTGGTCGCACTCAGAAAGGGTGAAAGGTATATCATCAACCCGCGTAAAGAAGAAATGATAAATGCGGGAGATGTTATAGTATTCATAGGCGATGAGGGACATATCAGGGATGTCCGGCAGCTTTCAGGCCAGGGTTGAAGGTCTTTCCAGTGAGGAGGGGACGTTGATGAATTAGTTGACTTATTAAAGAGAACTGCGTCCCCTTTAGTTTCACTCACGAATGTGCTTTTTGAACCAACGCAATCTTCGAAAAGCGCATTCTGGGGCCTCTTGAAGAAGATCACCCAGTTTTATCGGCAGATGGTCTCGACTCCTTCCTTGACTTTAAGCAACCGGCTGTTTAGACTTTAAGACTATGATAAATGATGTCAGAAGGATAATTGTTAACGCCGTTAAGAGGCTCGGCATCGAAGCCCCTTTTGTCGAGTTTGAGATACCGAGGGAAGAAAAGTTCGGCGACCTTGCTACGCCTGTTGCAATGCCCCTGTCAAAACAGCTCAAGAGGCCGCCGAGGAGCATTGCAGAGGATATCGTTAAATTAATCGGCAAAGAAGGGCCTTTCGAAAAGATAGAAATTGCGGGCCCGGGCTTTATAAACATCACGTTTAAAGGAGAATATCTGTGCTCGGAGCTTAAGGGACTGCTGTCAAAAAAAGAGGGGTATTTCAGGCAGGACTTAGGCAACGGCAGGAGGATACAGATAGAGTTTGTAAGCGCCAACCCTACCGGGCCCCTGCACCTCGGGCATGGGAAGGGCGCTGCTGTGGGGGCCGCGCTCTCGAACCTGCTTACTGCAGGAGGTTACAGGGTAGAGAAGGAGTATTATATAAACGACGCAGGCAGACAGGTCAGGATGCTCGGTCTGTCTGTGTTCGCGAGGTATCAGCAACTCCTCGGGATTGAGTACCCATTCCCGGAGGACGGCTACAGGGGCGACTACATCGAAGATATCGCCAGAAAGATTATTGAGCTCCACGGCAACAGATACTCAGAGATGGGCTTTCAGGAGGCAGGGGTCTTTTTTATTGATTTTTCGTATAAGGCGATGCTTTCTGATATAGATAGAGACCTGAAAGACTTTGGAATAATCTTTGACTCATGGCAGAGCGAACGTGATTTGTATGCGAGAAGCGAGGTCGAAAAGGCGATAAACGACCTCAGGTCCAGAGGATGCCTTTATGAAGAGAATGGGGCATTGTGGTTCAGGTCAACCGATTTCGGGGATGACAAGGACAGGGTGATAATAAAGGGTGATGGTGAATTCACCTATTTTGCCTCTGATATCGCATATCACAGGATGAAGGTAGAGAGGGGCTTTGACGAGATCGTCGATATATGGGGGGCAGACCACCACGGCTATATCCCGAGGGTTAGGGCGGTCATTCAGGCGCTCGGGCACCCGGCCGAGCATCTGAAGGTGCTGCTTGTTCAGATGGTGACCCTTTTGAGAGGAGGCAAGCCTGTCCAGATGTCAAAGAGGGCAGGGGAGTTTGTGACCTTGAAAGAGGTGATCGAAGAGGTCGGCGCAGACACAACAAAGTTCATATTCCTCACAAGACGGCCCGACAGCCATCTCGAATTCGACCTCGAGGTCGCAAAAGAGCAGTCATCAGAGAACCCTGTTTTTTATGTTCAGTATGCAAACGCGAGGATAAACAGCATCTTTGCAAATGCAAGAGAGAAGGGGATAGAAGCCGGAGAGTTTGAGGGCATAGACTTTAATCTCCTTTCAACACCTGAAGAACTGAGAATAATAAAAAAGTTATTGGCATATACAATGACATTTGAAGGCGCTGTGATTGCACATGAGCCTCACAGGATAACCTTCTATCTGCAGGAGCTTGCAGGCCTGTTCCATCCATATTACAACAGATGCAGAGTCATTACAGACGACAAAGAACTGAGCAGGGCAAGGCTTGCGCTGTGTGAGGCTATCAGGGTTGTTCTGAAGGACGGTCTCAGTATCCTCGGCATAAAGGCGCCTGAAAGGATGTAGCTACTCATAACGGAGCGCAACTATCGGATGAAGAAGGGATGCCTTCCTTGCCGGATAAACACCAAAGAATACGCCTACTGCTGCTGAGAAGAAGAACGAAAGGATGATTGCCCACCAGACGAGCTCTGTCGGGAGGAACTCAATAAAATACGGGATTATCAGGGAGAGTGAGCCGCCGACAATTGTGCCGCATATGCCTCCGAGGATGCTTAAGGTTACAGCCTCGACAAGGAACTGAAAGAGTATGTCCCTGTTCTTTGCGCCGAGCGCTTTCCTTATGCCGATCTCCCTTGTCCGCTCCCTGACAGATACGAGCATTATGTTCATAATCCCGATGCCGCCGACTATAAGCGATATGGCTGCGATCCCTGCAAGTACAGAGGTCATGATATTCAGTATCTTGCCCATTACTGCAATCATCTCATCCTGACTGAGTATTGTAAAATCTTCCTTGTTGGCGTGTTTTTTTATCAGGATGTCCTTTATATCCTTCTTTGCATCAAGGATAACATCAGGGCTTTTTATCTTTATGGTTATGTTAAACAGTCTGTCCGTGTCAAAGAGCTCTTTTGAGGTTGTGGTGGGGATGAAGACTACATCGTCTATATCAAACCCGAGGGCAACGCCCTTCTTCTGCATAACGCCTATGACCCTGTATTTCGAATCTCCTATTGTTACGGATGCGCCGAGCGGGTTTGCCTCACCGAGCACTTCGTCCTTTACTGTGGTGCCGAGCACACATACCCTCCTTGAAGAATCCACATCAGAGGTATTGATGCCCCTGCCGACAGCGATTTTAAGATTTCTTATATCAAAGTAATCTTCATTCACACCGACCACATATGTGTCTCTGCTCTTGCCGGCATGTTTTATCCATGAGGTCCCGACGATTACCGGGACAGCATGAAGCACGTTGCTTGAGCGCTTTTCGATGAGGAGGGCGTCGCTGTAAAGGAGCTTCCTCACAGCGGATGTGCCCATGTGCATGCCGCCTTCCTTTGCGGTTTTGCCCGGGACTACTACCAGTATGTTAGAGCCGAGTTCACCGAGCTCTTTCTGGATGTATTTTCTCGCGCCCTCGCCGATAGAGACGAGCATTATCACTGCAGCAACACCTATTATCACTCCGAGCATTGTGAGCAGCGAACGCATCCTGTTGCTCAGGAGAGAGTCTCGCGCTATGCTGATAGTCTCAATAACATCCACTGAAACAGACCCCGTCCTTTATAGTTATTGTCCTTTGAGTCTTTGAGGCTATGTCTTCCTCGTGTGTTACTATGATTATAGTCACGCCTTCCTTATTCAGTTTGCCGAATATGTCCATGATCTCATGGTTTGAACGGGTATCAAGGTTGCCTGTGGGCTCATCCGCAAGCACTATCACAGGCCTGTTCACAAGCGCCCTTGCAATAGCTACCCTCTGCTGTTCACCGCCAGAGAGCTCACTCGGCTTGTGGTCTGCCCTGTCGAGCAGCCCAACCCTTTCGAGCATCTCCATTGATAACCCTTTACGCTCCTTTGCAGATACTCCGCTGTAAATAAGGGGTATCTCGACATTCTTCCATGCATTCAGTCTCGGAAGGAGGTTGAAGTTCTGGAACACAAAGCCTATCTGCCTGTTCCTGAGCTCTGCCAGCTCGTTGTCAGTCTTGAGGCTGACGTCAATGTCCATGAAAAAATAACTGCCTGATGTTAACCTGTCAAGGCAGCCGATAACATTCAGAAGCGTTGATTTGCCTGAACCGCTTCTGCCCATTATTGCGACAAACTCGCCCCCTGACACCTCGAGGTTTATGCCCCTGAGCACATCGATCGTAACCTTCGGCAGGCTATAGGATTTCTTTATATCGATAAGCCTGATAAGCAAGAGCAGGCCCCCAATTCAGGACAGTCAGCGGTCCGGTATATTCCCCGCCATGTCACCATGTCACCGGTTTGCCGTGTCATTTTATCTTGACCCTCATCCCCTCTTTGAGTTTTTGGGTCTCGGTGTTGATGACAACATCATCCCCTTCGCTGATGCCCGATTTGATCTCTGTCAGGTTCCAGTTGAACTTGCCCGGATTGATAGTAACGAGTTTTAGACGGGAGTCCTTAACAATATAGACGAACTTTTTGCCCTCCTTCTCGGTTATTGCCTGCGAAGGGATGACGAGCGCATTGTCGATGCTGTCGACCT
>CAKKPH010000178.1 GCA_919901585.1 Thermodesulfovibrionales bacterium
ACAAACGGCTTAGGAGGTTATGTTCAAGCAATGAAAAAAAGGGTTTTGTGGAGGTTCAGTATAATCGGTCTCACAGTCGTTCTCTCTGTTATCTTTTTCCTGCCGAATCTGCCTTTGTTCGGCTATATGCCCGACTGGTGGAAGAAGAACATGCCTAACAAGGGCATTACCCTCGGCCTCGACCTTCAGGGCGGTGTGCATCTCGTTTTCGAGGTTGAAGGCGACAGGGCTGTAGAGATCACGACAGAGCGCCTTGCGCAGTTAATCAGGGACAGTCTGGGCAAGAAAAAAATAACTGCCGAAGTCTCACAGAACGGCCTGATGATAACAGTAACTCCCAATACCCTCGAGGCCAGAAAGGTCATAGAGGATTCCTATCCTGTACTCACACCCTCAGAAACGGGTACGAAACTCGTATATAAGCTCTCAGACAAGGAGATCATAAGGATAAAGGATACCGCATCTGATCAGGCGATCGAGACTATCAGGAACAGGATTGACCAGTTCGGCGTGGCAGAACCCACAATCCACAGGCAGGGCACTAATGAGTTAGTTATACAGCTCCCGGGAATAAAAGACCCGAAGAGGGCAATAGATATCATCGGCAAGACTGCACAGCTCGAGTTCAGGCTCGTTGACGACATTGCAACTGTGGCTGCAGAAATCCCAGGCTTAATAAAACCTGGCGAAGAAGAAGGTCTTATAAAGAAATTCTCTGAAAAACTTCCTGTCGATGATGAGCTGCTCTTCGAGAAGGTCACAAACAGGGAGACAGGCGAGGTTATGAAGAGGCCTATGCTCCTTAAGAAGCAGATACTGATGACAGGCGACCTGCTTACAGAGGCAAGGGTAAACATAGATGACCGGTTTCATGAACCAAATGTATCGATAACATTCAATGCAGCAGGCGCAAAGCTCTTTGAGGAGATCACTGCTGCGAATGTCAAAAAAAGGCTCGCTATTATACTCGACAGGACTGTCTATTCGGCACCGGTAATTCAGGAAAGGATATCAGGGGGTAATGCCCAGATAACAGGCAGGTTCTCGATGGACGATGCCAAAGACCTGAGCATAGTCCTGAGGGCCGGCGCCTTGCCTGCTCCAGTGAAGATGCTCCAGAATGTGACTGTTGGACCGTCTCTCGGGACTGACTCGATCAAGGCAGGCAAGACAGCCGGAATTATAGGCACTATCCTCGTAGTTGTCTTTATGATAGCCTATTACAGGCTGTCGGGTTTGATTGCAGACTTTGCCCTCTTCCTGAATATCCTGCTCCTGCTCGGCGCAATGGCATCGCTCAACGCCACCCTGACACTGCCGGGTATTGCAGGCATTATCCTTGCCATCGGAATGGCTGTTGATTCGAATGTCCTGATGTTCGAGAGGATAAGGGACGAACTAAGGGCCGGCAAGACGCCGCGGTCTGCTGTTGACTCCGGATATGACAAGGCCTTCTGGACCATATTCGACTCTCATGTAACAACACTCATAACTGCAGCAGTGCTTTTTCAGTTCGGCACAGGCCCCATAAAGGGCTTTGCAGTAGCCCTCAGTCTCGGAGTTTCTATTAACCTCTTCACAGCCCTTGTCGGGACAAAGAGCATATTCGACCTCATAAACAGCAGGAAAGAGGTCAGGAAGCTCAGCATATAGAATAGACCCATTGGAGGATACAAGATGTTAGAACTCATAAAGGGCACAAAGATAGATTTTCTCGGAAAGAAGAAATTCGCCTTCATATTCTCAGGCCTGATCTCGATAATCGGCATAATTGCGATCGTCCAGATATTCAACGGAAGGGCAAACCTCGGCATAGATTTTGCCGGCGGGACGTCGATTCAGCTCAAGTTCGAGAAGCCTGTGGATATCCACAGCGTGAGAAAGGCCCTTGATGAAAGCAATATCAGAGACTTTGACCTGCAGGACTTCCCTGCTTCAAACAAGATTCTGATAAGGGTCAAGAAAAGCGAACAGCAGCTCGGGCAGGTCTCCGACACAATCACCGGAGTAATAAGCCAGAAGCTTCCTGATAACAAATACGTCATTGACTCTACAACCTCCATCGGGCCGAAGGTCGGAGGCAAGCTGAGGGCAGATGCAGGAAAGGCGGTCTTACTCGCAACTTTAGGGATACTTGTATATATAGCGATCAGGTTTAAATTTGACTTCGCAATCGGCGCAACTGTTGCCACCTTCCATGATGTGCTTGCCGTGCTCGCAGTCTTCTACCTTATGGGGAGGGAGATTAACCTGATCCTCGTGACAGCGCTGCTCACAATTGCAGGCTACTCGCTTACAGACACTGTTGTAGTTTTCGACAGGATAAGAGAAAATCTCCGTCTGAGGATAAAAGAGCCGGTAGAGGCTGTAATGAACACGAGCATAAACGAGGTGCTTTCGAGAACAATCATTACATCACTAACAGTGCTGCTTACATCACTCGCTCTCTTTTTTTTCGGAGGAGAGGTTATCCATGATTTTGCCCTCGCCATGATACTCGGGGTCGTTGTTGGGACATATTCTTCGATCTTTGTAGCCAACCCCATAGTGTTGCTCTGGAGAGGCAAAAAGGCCTTTGCAAAGAAATAGAAGCGATGAATGAACAGGCAATGGTTTATCAACAGGACAAACCCTGAGTTCGTAAATTACATCTCGAGGAACACTTCTACATCTTACGTCCTCGCCCAGATACTGATAAACAGGGGCTTAAAGACCATTGCCGGCATCAATGATTTCCTGAATCCCGGCAGAACCTGTCTAAGCGACCCCTTTGACCTCCCGGGCATGCATGCTGCCATCGAGAGGATAAAGGCTGCAATGACTATGGATGAGAGGGTCATTGTGCATGGTGACTATGATGCCGACGGCCTGACTGCAACCTCAATCCTCCTGCACGCACTCAGGAAGGTCAATATTAAAGCGGATTTTTTCATACCCAACAGGATAGAGCACGGTTACGGTTTTAACCCGCCATTTATTGAAGCAGCAAAAAAATGCGGGGCAAGGCTCATAATCACTGTTGATTGCGGCATATCGTCCTTTGAGGCAGTTGAACGAGCTAAAGCAGAGGGTATAGACGTGATTATTACAGACCACCATGAACCGGCAAAACAGCCGGCAGCCGCCAGCCCGCAGTCAAAAAAAGATGAAGGCCCGGGATCCGGCAATCACTTCCTGCTTCCCGGGGCGCTGGCGGTTATCAATCCTAAACTCGACCCTTGTAACATAAAACTTTGGAACCTCTCCGGTGCCGGGATTGCCTTTAAGATCGCTCAGGCCATGGCGATCGATAAAGACCTGCCTTTTACAGAGGATGACTCCATGTCGCTCCTTGATCTTGCCTGCCTCGGCACAATAGCAGATGTAGTGGCTATAACAGGCGAAAACAGGACACTCATCAAAGAGGGTCTGTGCCATATAAGCTCTTCCGTCAGGCCCGGCATCAAGGCCCTGAAGGAAGTCGCCGGACTCGGCAAAAGGGAAATAAAGGCAGGGCTTCTCTCATTCACGCTTATACCGAGGATCAATGCCGCAGGAAGGATCGGTGATGCAACAGAAGTCGTAAATTTATTCCTGTCCGATTCCCCAGAACTTGCCTCGTCTATCGCAGTTAAACTCGACAGCACCAATATCGAGAGGCAGCGCATAGAAGAGGAAGCTTATCAGGAAGCAATGGCGCAACTGAATTCAAAGGGATATGATTCAGCCATTGTGCTGCATAACAAAGGCTGGAACCCCGGAGTTATAGGCATTGTGGCATCCAGGATCGCAGAAGAGTTTTACAGGCCGGTATTTATATTCAGCGTCGAAGGTAATACTGCGAGGGGCTCTGCAAGGAGCATTCCAGCATTTAATGTGTATGAAGGACTCTCGGCATGCCGGGACATCCTGATATCCTTTGGCGGTCACAGACAGGCAGCTGGCATAAGGCTTGAGACACCAAACCTCTCTCTCTTCGAAAAAAGAATCAACAGCATAGTGAAGGATACCCTGAGCAGTGAGGATTTCACGCCTGCTGTTGAAATAGACGCCTCAGTGTCGTTATCAGGCATAAACAACAATTTTCTAAAAGAACTCTCTCTGCTCGAACCGTTTGGCTATGGCAATCCGGAACCCCTTCTCGGCTCCAAAAAGATCGAGATAATGAATCCGCGTGTTGTAGGAAAAAACCACCTGAAGATGAGACTCAGACAGGGGCATCAGTCAATCGATGCAATAGGCTTTGATATGGGAGGACTCCTTGAAGGTCTCGGGGGCTTTACCTTTGCAGATGCCGCATTCACTCCGACCATAAATGAGTGGAACCACAGCAGAACCCTGCAGCTTAACATAAGGGCACTCCGGCCGAGCAGCTCATGACTACAAAATAAAAAAAATGAAGGCTGGAATTATCGGCCTCAGTTTTCCTATCCACCATGCGACTGTGGTAAAATACAGGTAGCATAATAAATATTTCACAGGTATCAATTCAATGGTTGAAGACAAGCACGAATACAGAGAACAGCAGGAGACAGGGACACTGACAAAAAAGAGGAAACCGCCTCTTTATAGCGTCTTTCTCCTGAACGATGACTATACGACGATGGACTTTGTCGTCCATATACTCGAAAACGTATTTCACAAGCATCCTGTTGAGGCGACACAGATAATGCTGCACGTTCATAAAAACGGGAGGGGTCTGGCCGGAATTTATAGCCGGGAGATAGCAGAGACAAAGGTTGCAACTGTTCAGGAGCTGTCACGCAGGGAGGGGTTTCCCCTTAAATGCAGGATGGAGAAGGCATGATAAACAAGGAACTGGGGCTGACCATAGAGGCCACAATAAGGGATGCAGAGTCCCACAGGCATGAATACCTCACGGTTGAGCATATACTCTTTGCGATACTGTATGACGATTGGGGCTGTGACATAATCCTGAACTGCGGCGGGGATATCCTGAGGGTAAAGTCGGCAATCAAGGCCTACTTTGAAGAAAATGTCCCAAAACTCCAGAAGAACTCTAAGGCCTATCCGCAGCCTACCATCGGTTTCCAAAGGGTGCTCCAGCGGGCACTGAGCCATGTTAAATCATGCGGGAAACAGGAGGCTGATGCCGGCGACATCCTCGCCTCCATACTAATGGAAGAAGACTCTCATGCCCAGCATATCCTCGAATCGGAAGGCATAACACGCATTGATGTACTGAACTATATTTCGCATGGAGCGACAAGGCTGCCTGATGAGCAGGTGAAGGGGATACCGGAGGGAGCAGAGACTGCACGGCCGGAAACCGAGCATACACAGGCAAGGCACCCCCTGAAGCTCTTCACAGTGAACCTTGTTGAGAAGGCAGCAGCAGGCGACATTGACCCGCTTGTAGGCCGTGACCTTGAACTCAGAAGGACAATACAGGTGCTCTGCAGGCGGAGGAAAAACAATGTCATCTTTGTCGGCGAACCCGGTGTCGGGAAAACCGCAATTGTTGAAGGCCTTGCACTCAAGATCCGGAACAGAGAAGTTCCGGAGGCCTTAATGAAATCCCAGATATTTGCACTCGATATGGGCGCACTCCTTGCAGGCACAAAATACAGGGGCGATTTTGAGGCACGGCTGAAATCGACAATTAAATGCATCGAGAAGATACCGGAGGCGGTCCTGTTTGTAGATGAGATACATACTATTGTCGGTGCAGGGGCGACGAGCGGAGGCTCCATGGACGCATCGAACATACTCAAGCCCCTCCTCAATTCCGGGAGGCTGCGCTGCATCGGGGCTACGACATACGAGGAGTACAGGAACCATTTCGAAAAGGACCGTGCCCTTTCGAGACGCTTCCAGAAGATAGAAATACAGGAGCCCGGTATTGAGGATACAGTCAACATACTCGAGGGATTAAAGGCATACTATGAAGCCTTCCATGGTGTGAAATTCACTCAAAGCGCTATCAGGACAGCAGTCGACCTCTCTTCAAAATACATAAATGACAGGTACCTTCCCGACAAGGCCATAGACGTGATTGATGAGGCAGGCGCTGCCTTGAAGCTCTCCCCTTCATACAAGAATAAAAAGACCGTAGGCGTGAAGGACATCGAGAAGGTTGTTGCGAAGATAGCAAAGATACCTGAACGTACCATCTCTGCGTCCGACATAGACAGGCTTAAGCTTCTTGAGGACGAATTGAAACTCTCAGTATTCGGACAGGATGACGCAATACGCTCGCTCGTTTCTGCAGTTAAAAGGGCAAGGGCCGGTCTCGGCTCTCCTGACAAGCCTGTCGGAAACTTCCTTTTTGCCGGCCCGACCGGAGTCGGAAAGACAGAGGTCTCGAAGCAGATGGCAAGCGTGCTCGGTATCAGGTTCATCAGGTTTGACATGAGCGAATACATGGAAAAGCATGCTGTAGCGCGTCTGATAGGGGCTCCTCCGGGATATGTCGGATTTGATCAGGGCGGCCTCCTTACCGATGCCGTCAAAAAGCATCCTTACAGTGTCCTCCTCCTGGATGAAATTGAAAAGGCCCATCCTGACATATTCAGCATCCTGCTGCAGGTTATGGACTATGCAACACTGACTGACAACAACGGCAAGAAGGCGGACTTCAGGAATGTCATCCTGATAATGACCTCTAATGCAGGCACTAAAGACATGGAGAAGGATTCGATAGGTTTCGGTGACAGGTCAACAGACACGCACGCCAAAGGACACGATGCTGTCAACAAACTCTTCAGCCCTGAGTTCAGAAACAGACTCGATGCCGTTATAGCATTCAAGCCGCTGACGCCCGAAATAATGGAAAAAGTGGTTGACAAGTTTATTTCGGAACTCTCTGAACAGCTCAAGAGGAGCAAGGTCCATATCTCCCTGTCTGATCCGGCAAGAAAATGGCTCGCTGTGAAAGGCTATGATCCGCGCTATGGCGCCCGTCCGCTCTCAAGGCTCATACAGACAGAGATCAAGGACATGCTTTCCGAAGAGGTCCTTTTCGGCAGGCTCAGTAAGGGCGGCAAGGTAACTATCAGCCTTAAGGACGACAGGCTTAGCTTTGAATATCCCCCGTTAAATTGAAACTCGAAAATTTTAACCTGCCGCTTGTAACTGAACATGCCGATCTATCGGCTCACTGACGATATCATATTCCCGGGACCGGAGCTGTCGGAGGCTGACGGTTTCCTTGCAGTTGGCGGTGACCTCAGTGAGGAACGCCTCCTGCTCGCCTACTCCCTGGGCATATTCCCATGGTATTCTGACGGCTATCCAATACTTTGGTGGTCACCTGACCCGCGCCTGATTCTCCTGCCGGAGGAACTTAAGGTTTCGAGAAGCCTCAGACAGACTATGGATAAGAGTCAATTCTCAATCACACTCGACGCTGCCTTTGAAAAGGTAATCATGAGCTGTGCTGAGGTGCACAGGGATAAGCACGCAGATACCTGGATAACCGCGGATATGATAGACGCCTACATCAGGCTCCACAAGTCCGGTTATGCACATTCAGTCGAGGCGTGGTCTGAGGGCGAGCTCGCAGGCGGATTATACGGCGTCTCGCTCGGAGGCATATTCTTTGGTGAATCAATGTTTGCAAAAAAGAGCAATGCCTCAAAGGTCGCATTCGTGAGACTGGTCAGACAATTGAAGATATGGGGCTTTGTGCTGATCGACTGTCAGGTGACAACAAGACATCTTATAAGCCTCGGAGCAAAAGAGACCCCTCGCAGCGAGTTTCTCAAAACCCTAAGGCATTCATTAAAAATGCCCACAAGAACCGGGAAGTGGAGGTTTGACCAATAAGCCTATGTCAGCGCCAGGATTCCCCGGAATCCATCCGGACCTTTTCCCAGAACTCATTCGTGTATACATCGCGCGGGTGGAGCGGCCTGTTCAGGACACCATAGCGTTTAAGCGCATCGAGCATCTGCCTTACGCCGGCTTCGTCTGTCCTGCCGGTCATGCGTCCACGCGCATTCACAAGCCTTGAGATCTCTTTCATCATAGCGAGTTGATGGCTGCGTGTCTGCTCACCGATCGAAATATATTTGAAGACAATATCAGCCGCCTCCTTGGGATTTTCGATTGCATACTGCCAACCGCGGAGAGAGGCACGGAGCATGCGCAAACAAAGCTCAGGGTCCCTTCTTGTCCTGTCCTTTGAGGTAAAGAGCACATCGCCGGGGAAGTTCAGACCATAGTCAGCATAGTCTATTACAGTGATATCGCGGGGTTTTAGACCTTTGTTCTGCATAACAAGGTATTCGTTATATATCATAGCTGATGCGACATCAAGATCGCCTCTCAGGAACTGATACACGCTCCATTGCTGGGGTATAATCTGAACGTCTTTCTCGGTCATCCCTTCTTTGCCGATAAGTGTCCTGAACTGGGCCTCCCAGCTCCCCATCCAGACCCCTACTTTTTTGCCGATAAAGTCTCTGGGCCTCCTGATATTCGAGCCGCTCCGCGATACAAGGATAAGGCCGTTCTTCTGCAGGATCTGTCCAATGCTTATTACCTGTTTGCCTT
>CAKKPH010000179.1 GCA_919901585.1 Thermodesulfovibrionales bacterium
CTTTTTTGTTTACCGCTGATGCTGCAGAAGAGGCTGAGGAGGACATGCTGCACCTGGGCAGGCTGCTGAAAAGTGATGTCATCAAGATACCCCACCACGGAAGCCGCACCTCCACAACAGAGGGGTTCCTCGATTCTGTATCTCCAGATATTGCCGTGATAAGCGTTGGAAGGCAGAACCCCTATGGCCATCCGCATCACGAAATCATTGACAGGCTTAAGGGGATAAAGGTCTACAGGACAGACAGGGATGGTGCTGTCAAGATCACAGAGACCCCTTACGGGCTCAAGGTAAAGACCTTCAGGGACTTCAGGTTCGAAAAAGCCCATGGGATATCAGGGGAATGGAGGAATCTAAAAAGGCTCTTTATGAAGTGGTAGACAATTATGATTTTTTTATGTAGATTTTATAGATGAAGGCAAAGGCCCGGCTGCTTGCAGCATGACAGAAGTGAGGGGAATATTATGGTAAAAGGCATCCACTGGTTAGGACATGATACATTTAAATTTGAGTGCGAAAAGATCATTTATACTGACCCGTACAATATCAGGAAAAAAGACAAGGCAGACATCATACTCATAACCCACGACCACTACGACCACTGGTCGCAGGAAGACATTGGGAAGATCAGGAGTGAAGAGACGGTTATCATCGCAACCAATGACAGCGCAAAGAAACTAACCGGCAACCTCAAGGTTATCAGGCCAGGAGAGAAGCTGACTGTAAGCGGAGTAGATATCGAGGCGGTGCCTGCTTATAATACAAACAAGCAGTTCCATACCAAAGACAGGGGATGGGTTGGGTATATCTTCAGTTTCAAGGGCCTGAGGGTTTATATCGCAGGCGACACTGATTACATCCCTGAAATGAAAAACATCAGGGCAGATATAGCCATCCTCCCTGTTTCCGGCACCTATGTTATGACTGCTGAAGAGGCTGTTCAGGCCGCTCTTGACATCAGACCGCGTATCGCCATTCCCATGCACTTCGGCTCTGTTGTCGGCACAATAAAGGACGCAGAGAGGTTCGCTGACGGATTAAAGGGGAAGATAGAGGTCATTATACTGGAAAAAGAATAGTGTTAAACTGCGAAAATATAAGAATGTCTGTAGCAGGCGGGGTCGGCAGGGAGATAATTTACCTCGAGAGCATCGATTCCACAAACAGACTTGCCATGGACCTCGGCGACAAGGGCGCTGTCCACGGCACTGTTGTGATCGCAGCCGCCCAGACCAAAGGCAGGGGAAGGCTCGGCAGGAGATGGGAATCACCGGCCGGGGTTAACATTTACATGAGTGTCATACTCAGGCCTGCATTGGAGCCAAAGGATGCAACACTTCTGACAATACTCTCATCAGTCGCCTGTGCAAGGGCCATAAGGGAGAGAACAGGCCTTTATGCACAAATCAAGTGGCCCAATGACCTTATGTTCGGCGACAAAAAACTTGGCGGCATACTTACAGAGATCCGTCTTATATCAGGGAAGATACTCTTTGCAGTAATTGGCATTGGGATAAACGTAAATGCCGGCAGAGAAGACTTTCCTCCTGAACTAAGCGATACTGTAACATCGGTTATGATCGAGACAGCAGTAAAACAGGACATGGATAAGATTATTTCGTCCGTCCTGAACAATCTCGAAGGCTACTATAATGATTTTTTAAAAAAAGAGAGCCTGACATTACTCGATGAATGGCGAAGCCTTAACTCAACACTCGGCAGGCATGTAAGGGTTGCGACAGGCGGAGGTACATATCTTGGCGTTGCTCATGACATTGATGATAATGGCATGCTTATATTGAGGATGTCATCAGGTGAATTGCGCAAGATCAGTGCAGGGGACCTGAATATCCTGAGATAGATTATGCTGCTTGCCGTTGATATAGGTAATTCGTCTATAAACATCGGGCTGTTCTCAGGCGAGAGGCTCCTGAAGAAGGCCAAAATCCCCTCTTATCCAATTATGACAGAAGAGGAATATGCTGAAGAAGTCATTATTTTTTCATCCATTACTCAGGTTGATGCATCCAGTAAGCCTTTAGATGCTGTCATCATTTCATCAGTCGTGCCTGAAATAACAGACATCCTGTATCGGTCTATGGCCAGGCTGAGTAAAAAAATCCCTGTGATTTTAGATAGTTCCCTTAATACCGGCATTGTTTTTGATGTTCCTCAGCCTCTTGAAATCGGTGCTGACAGGATTGCAAATGTTGTAGCTGCGCAAGAAATTGCAGGACCTTCAGCTATTGTGGTTGATTTTGGCACAGCAACTACAATCAGTGTCATAAAAAATGGCGTATTTACAGGTGGTTCCATAATGCCGGGTATTGATTTAATGTGCAAATCATTACATAGCGGAACATCGAAACTCCCCCTTATAGACATCTCTGAACTGGTCACTGAGGGTCTGAACCTCCACGCTATAGGAAAGGATACTACAATCTGCATAATTTCTGGTATTATATATGGTACAGCCGGAGGGGTTGAGAGGCTTATATCAGAAATGGAGGAAGCGGAGAGACCATTCAGGCTCGTGGTTACAGGTGGTAATGCCGGTTTAATAAAACGTTTTTTGAAAAAAGATTATATGTTCGAGCCGGACCTAACCCTTCATGGCCTCAGGCTGATACACGAAAGGAACACTAATGCATGAGCTCAGGAAAAACCCTCTGCTCGGGAGGTGGGTTGCTGTTGCAAGTGATTCAAAAAAGCCTGAGGAATACCATATACAACGGACTGCCTCAACTGAATCCTCCTGTATTCTCTGTGCAGGAAGAGAGGCAGAGACACCGGCCGAGATAGCATCAATCAGGAGTAACGGCAGGTGGTCTGTAAGGGTCATACCGAACTTCAAGCCTGTTTTTCAGGTCGAGGGAGACCTCGGCAGAAGAGGCGTCGGCATGTATGACAAGATGAACAGCATCGGCGCCAACGAGCTGATCATCGAGAGCCCTGAACACAACGTGAGGCCTGAAGACCTCGG
>CAKKPH010000180.1 GCA_919901585.1 Thermodesulfovibrionales bacterium
AAAAAACTTTAAATGTCCGTGTCATGCAGGCGTTTATGACTTTGAAGGGAGGGTTATAAAAGGTCCTCCGCCAAGAGCGCTCGACAGACTTAAGGAGAGGGTCGAGGGTGAGAGGATCCTTGTAAATTCTATATAAGCCGGTACAGGGCAAATTAAATTTTACTTATTGCTCGGGGTGGAACAATAATCGGGGCACTCACACTATCCAGGTTCTATGTTCTCCATGTTATATTTCTGCCTTCTTTAATTACGGTCTTACTAATCGGTCATTTTGCAATGGTCCGGAGGCAGGGGATAGCTGAACCTTTGTAAGAGATAGAAAGAGGAGAATATAAAAATGACAGAAGGAAAAGAGACTGTAACCTTTTATCCTTCACATCTCTTCAAGGAGATGGTAGCTATTATGTTTGTTTTCGTTCTACTCTCATTTGTTCTGGCCTTAGTATTCCATCCAAAACTTGGCGACCCTGCTGACCCAACTGATTCCTCGTTTGTCCCGAAACCGGAGTGGTATTTTTTAGCTGTGTTCCAGCTCCTGAGATATTTTCCCGGAGTTACTGGGGGGCTGATAATGAAACAAAAATCCGGGATCAAGTTCTAAAGAACTATAGATATTAATCAATCTTGTAGGGAAGTTATTATAAGATTCTTTACCTTCGGGATCAGTTCATCCATATCCACTCCATTCTTTATGGCAGGCTAAAGTTAAATCTACTCAGGCAGTATTTGTCAATCAGGGGAGTTGGCATCTCTTGAAGGATTCTTTGTATTCTTTACCCTGATTTGTCAAATCGGCAATAGTTATTTGTCAATTTAACAAAAATCTAACACACATAACATCTACTGTAATTGCAACTCTGCGATATTAAAGAAAAATATATCATGGTATGGGTATTGCTGTATGTATATTTAAGATTTAGTAAATAAAAATTGAATTAAAAAGGAGGAGAAAGTTTATCATGAAGAAATCATTAGTTTTGTTTCTTGTTTTACTTTTTTATCTCCCTTCTATTTCTATAGCCTATGAAGTTATTGAAGTTAAAAATGGAGGGGGTATTGAGGGGATTGTGAGGTTTGCTGGCGCTACAATCCCTAAGGACGAAATCCTTGCTATAAGTTCAGATGTAAAGTACTGTGGAAAGTCAATTCCTGCAGAAAAATTCCTTATAGGCCCGGATAGAGGGATTAAAAATGTAGTTGTCTTTATTGAGAATATTAATAGTGGAAAGCGAATCCCTACCGAAGTACCCGTTGTTGCCAATAAAGATTGTAGGTTTGTGCCCCATGTGAGTGTGGGCTTTAAGGGAAATGAGTTTACCACGACGAACAGCGATCCGATGTTTCATAATGTCCATACCTACTTAGGCGATAGGACTATGTATAATCTCGGTCTTTCTAAAAAGGGTTCATCGGCAACAAAGCGCTTAGGAAAAACCGGGATTATGGAAATAACCTGTGATGCCCATCCCTGGATGCGTGGGTATGCCTATATCTTAGATCATCCCTATTCTACAGTCACAAATGAAAAGGGTGAGTTTGTTATCAAGGATATTCCCCCTGGTATATACAATCTCGTAGCCTGGCATGAGGCTCTCGGAAATGTAAAGATAGCAAATATAAAGGTAGAGGCCGGGAAATCCAGCAAGATCAAGCTGGAATATAAATAAAACCTAAAGGAGGTAGTGTTATGAACCAAAAAGTAGGCGTATTTCTGGTAGTTTTAGTAGCATTTCTATTTTTGATGGTTACCTTATTGCCGGAGGAGGCTCAGGCTGTTCCATCTTATGCACGGCAGATTCAAAAGCCCTGCACTGCATGTCATACAATCTGGCCGAATCTGAATCAAGCCGGCAGACAGTTTAAGGTCAAGGCATATACGGATGTTGCCCCTGAGTGGCAATTAATAAAGAAGGATAGGCTTGATATGCTCCTGACTTATGTTCCTGTCTCCATCAGGGCCATATCTTATCCCTGGTACAGCGAGAATAAATCAGGTACGAAAAAGGATTATAGTGATATCGCACATGAAATTGAGCTGTTCCTTGGTAGCAGGATAAGTGAAAACTTTGGTTTCTTTGCTGAGATGGAATGGGAGCCTAAGGATGGTACAAATGCCGAGCTTGGACCTGTAAAATTGGCCTTTCAGTATCCTGTGGGAGAGGGTAATACACTGGGATTTGTACTTTTTAAAGGCGATGCTGTCTCCGCAGATCCATTTAACAGTCTTGGAGGAAGGGGACGCAGGATGATCTATAAAAGAAAAACTAGTATCCTTGAACAAGGATACGATTTTAAAATGATGGGTGATAATCAAGCCCTGGTTGCCCACGGTTATTTCTTGGGTAATAGACTTTACGGTGCTATAGGGGCCATGAGAGGAGAAGGTTTAGGCAGTGGAGCCGCTGATGACCCTATTGATGGATATTTCCGCCTTGCATGGGATCAGAAACTTCCAGATGGGGCTGTGACCTTTGGGGCGGCCCATTATACTGGGAAGCAGGAGGTCAGCACATACAAATCTAAGGTTAAGAGGACCTATCTGGATGCATCCTTAGAACAGAATTTTGGAGAAGACCACCTCATTGAAATCCAGGCATTGTACGGAACTGGTGATGAGGATAATGTTGGTGGGTCGACGAAAAAAGAATTGAGTGGCTTTTACCTTGAGGCAGACTACTTCTTCCAGAGGAAGATAGGGGCAATAGCGGCTTACGACACTGTAGATTATAAAAATCATTCGGTTGATAAAGAAAGGACCTGGGTTATAGGCGCCAAGTATCTGCCCTGGGCAAATGTGAATCTCACCATTCAGTATGAGAATGTAAAGACTGATCCAACCACAGGGTCAAGCAAGACCGAAAAGGTAATTAGAGCTGTGGTTGATGTTGCTTTTTAAGTTTTCCTAAGTTTTCACTCACGTGTTCCCAGGGACTTTAGTCCCTGGGAACAAACCATAATCAACCCATGAACTCACCCATGGCATTATGAACTTGCGCGGGGTATTTTTTATAAAATATAGAGGCAAGAATGATAAAGAAGTTTTTTCTTGTCCTGGAGAGGTAATATTGTGTCACAAGCGAGCGTAACAAAAGGAGTAACAAAGGGTCTCATCAAGTTAACCGCTATTATTGGGGTTGGATTTACACTCCTTTCTATCCTTAAATGGATACTGCCTGCAGTAACAGAGGACGGTTACAGGTTATTCCCTCTATTGGGTAGCAGGGTATGGGTCTGGATTGTGGCACAACTACACCTTAACTTTGCTGCCTTTGTATTAGGAGTCCCGATATTTGCTGTTGCAATGGAGTATTTAGGATGGAAGAGGTCTGATGAAAGACTTGACAGGATCGCCTATGACTTCACAAAACTCTTTACCCTCACCTATACCCTCACAGCGATACTGGGATCGGTTCTTATGGTCAGCCTGCCACTGCTTTATCCGAGGTTTATAGGGCATATGCTGAAGATCCTTGGGCCTACGTGGTGGATATATCTTCTTGTAATGTATGGAGAGGTCTTTGTTTGCTATTACTATTTCTATTCATGGAAGAGGATGAAGGAAAGAAAGGGTCTCCATGTGGGCATTGGTGTTTTGCTGAATGTTATGGGGACCCTGCTTTTACTTATAACGAGTTCATGGGTGGGATACATGACAACTCCTGGTGGTGTGAATGAGGCAGGAGAGCTGATAAACAGATGGGATGCGATAAAGACATATATGTGGATACCCCTTTCTCTTCACAGACTTGTAGCGAATGTTGTATTCGGGGCAGGGATCGCTGCAGCCTATGCTGCCTTCAGGTTTATTACTGCAAGGACTGACGATGAGAAGGCCTATTATGACTGGATGGGCTATACATCAGCTATGATTTCGATTGGTTTTTCTATACTCCTTCCCGGCATAGGTTTTTACCTTGGTATGGAAATATACTCCTTTAATGAACAGATGGGGATTCAGCTTATGGGCGGATTTTTTGCATGGCTCTGGGTAATGCAGGCTATACTGATCGGTGCCATTCTATTCTTTATTAACTACTACCTCTGGATATCCCTGAATAAGATGCCGGGAGGAGAGAGATACTTTAAATATGTAAAATTTTTATTTATAGTCATCCTTATGGGCTATGCCATCTGGCTTACACCACATAGTATTGCCCTCAGTGTTGAAGAGGCAAGAAGGATAGGCTCATATCACCCAGTCCTCGGCAAGTTAGGTGTTATGGCATCTAAGAATACAGCAGTCATAATATCCTATCTCGCCACATTTTTGAGTTTTGCCATATTCAGGATGAGCAATAAAGAACCAACAGTGCCATGGGCAAAGAGGGGACGATTGCTGAGGATATTTATCATTGTCGTCTCATCAACTGTTATCCTTGTTTTAGGTGTCTATAGCTATATGGTGCCATCAGTAATAAGGGTAAAGGTAATCTCACCTATCCAGTTTGGTACCTTCTTCCTCGCTATAATCGCCCTTTATCTACTTGATAACTTTATGTATAAGGGTGCAAGGATAATCGGGGAGCCGAGATGGGGTAAAATGCCTGAGCGATCACAGTATGCCCTTATTGCAATAACAGTGACCTTTACATGGCTCATGGGACTTCTGGGTTATATGAGGTCTGGTGGAAGGCAGTACTGGCATGTATATGGGATAATAAAGGATACAAGCCCTGAGGCCTATCTCCCTGCACATGGGGTAGCATCTGTTATTGTTACGATTGTAACATTACTCTTTTTCCTTTTCATAACCTTTGTATTCTGGAGCACTATGAAAATCGAGAGGGTGGTTGAAGCAAAGAGGCCAGGCAGATGAAATCCGGGATACTGAAGCTTGGACTGGTAGTGATAGGCCTGAATCTTTT
>CAKKPH010000181.1 GCA_919901585.1 Thermodesulfovibrionales bacterium
GCTTAACGGCATTTCATATTGGGTAGATTTCCAGTATAACGGCTCTGCTTTTGTAATAACGGGAGGCGGTCAGAACTAAAAGAGGAGAAAGATCAAGCATGTCCACAGTGGCTTGATCAGGGGGTCGGGCCATGACCGTTTTTGTATGAATTTTTGGATACCCTGCGGTAGAGATCGCAGGTTTTTTTTGATATATAGGGTTCTATGATTCAAAGGGTCAAAGGTTTCTTCTCCCTCTTCCCCCTTCCTGAGTTTTTGCAATTTTAATGATATAATCAATCCATGGCTGAAAGCCTGCTTATAGTTGAAGACGAAGAGACGCTGAGCGAATCCCTTAAGCGTGTGTTCCAGAGGGAGGGCTATGATGCAGACGCCTGCAATGACGCCGAATCTGCAATAAAAAACGTTGCTCAGAAGTCTTATGACCTGATAATAACCGACATTGTCCTCCCCGGAATGACAGGCATAGAGCTCTTAAAAAAATACAAGGAGCAGAACCCTGACCAGATAATTATCATCATGACTGCGAATGCCTCTCTCGAGACCGCAATCGAGGCGCTCAGGGCCGGCGCCTATGATTATGTGATGAAGCCCATAATTCATGACGAGATAAAGAGGACTGTAAGGAATGCGCTTATCCAAAAGGCGCTGAGGGCCGAGAACCTCCTGCTTAAGCGACAGATAGATGTCAAGTACGACTTCGGCAGGATTGTCGGCCGGAGCAGTTCGGTAACATCGGTTATAAACGAGGTGAAGAAGATAGCGGACTCCAAGAGCAATGTGCTCCTTCTCGGCGAGACAGGCACAGGCAAGGAGCTTTTTGCGAGGGCGATACATTTTAACAGCTTAAGGCGCGATAAGCCTTTTCTGCCTATAAACTGCAGCGCAATCCCTGAGAGCCTCCTTGAATCAGAGCTTTTCGGATATATAAGAGGTGCATTTACAGGCGCTGTGACTACAAAGAGAGGGCTTTTTGAGGAGGCTGACGGCGGAACAGTATTTCTCGATGAGATAGGTGACCTCACCCATCCCCTTCAGGCTAAACTGCTCCGTGTCATGGACGATTACGAGATAAGGCCGCTCGGAGGCGTGCAGACAAAAAAAGTTGATATACGGTTTATCTGCGCAACCAACAAGGACATAGCAAAGAGCGTAAGAGAGAAGGACTTCAGGGAGGACCTCTATTACAGAGTGAATGTCGTGACTCTTACCCTGCCGCCCCTCAGGGAAAGGGAGGAGGATATCGTCCTCCTCACACGCCATTTTATCGAGAGGTTCTCTAAAGAGATAGGCAAGAACGTTAAGTATATAGATGAGACCGCACTGGGACTGCTCGCAGGTTATGACTGGCCCGGTAATGTAAGGGAACTCCAGAACATAATTGAGAGGGCTGTGCTGATTACAGAGGGCAACACTATCTTCCCGGAGCACCTGCCTGAACGGTTCAGCGCCGGAGATTCCTTTACAACAGAGTCGCTTGGGAACAAACTCTCTATTGAGAGCTACACAAAGGCGTTAATTATCAGATATCAGCAGAATCATACAGAGCAGAAACTGGCTGAGATGCTTGGGATTACGAGAAAGGCCTTATGGGAAAAGAGGAAGAGGTGGGGGATACAGAGAAAATAATGTTACTTTTATATACGTGTCACGCGCATAACATTACATTTAGTTACGTTAGAAACTATTTGATAATAAATACAAATATTGCTAACCCTACGTTATTGTAACTTTTAGTGACCATGATTCATTATTCCTAAAGATACGCCTTTAGACAGTCCTTTCAGCATTGTTCTATTAATCCTTTATTTACAATGTGTTGGCAATAATACCTATTTTATGGGTTAATGGGCATATAGTTTGCTCTTATAGCCTGGTATGATTATAGAGGACGTTATAGGTTTTCTTAAAAAAGCACAGCCATTTCAATCGCTTGACGAAATAACCCTCAGAAACCTTGCAACAAACGTATCTATGGAGCTCCACCCAAGGGGATCTCTGATACTACAGCAGGACGGCCCTCCGAGCGACTACCTCAGGATAATAAAGAAGGGAAGCGTAAAGGTGTTTATGAAGACGGGCGATGGGGACGAGATCATAATAGATTACAGGGGTGAGGGTGAATCATTCGGCATGCTTTCCCTTGTTGGAGGTGACAAGTCGAGGGCAAATGTGATCGCAACAGAGGATACGATCTGCTATCTCTTAAAAAAGGATTTTATTATTAAGCTCCTCGATACAAACGCTGCGTTTACTGAATTTTTTCTTAAATCGTACTTTAACAAGTTCATAGACAAGACTTACGTCGAGATGCGGAACAAGAGCGTGCTCTTTAGCGGAGGAGACAAGGTACTCTTCACCACAATGCTGAGTGAGCTGATCTCAAGGGATGTTGTAACAGCGCCTCAGGACGCTACAATCAAAGAGGTTGCAGAGGTAATGTCCAGGAGCAGCATAAGCTCCCTCGTGCTCGTGGACCCTGAAGGCAATGTGCCTGTCGGTATTGTGACAGACAGGGACCTGAGGGACAAGGTCGTTGCAAAGGCAAGGAATGTAAACGACCCGATAAGCACCATAATGAGCGTCTCGCTTATTAAGGCAGATGCTCATGACTACTGTTTCGAGGCCCTGCTCAAGATGATCCGCTACAACATACACCACCTGCTTGTTGTTGACCGGGGAAAACTTGCCGGTGTTGTCACAAACCACGACCTCATGATGCTTCAGGGCATATCCCCTCTTTCAATTTCCCGCGAGATCGAGATCCAGAAGTCAATAGAAGGCCTCATCCCTGCATCAAAGAAGATCAATAAGATAATAGACCTCCTCGTTAAAGAAGGCGCAAAGGCGAGCAATGTAACGAGGGTGATAACAGAGATAAACGACAGGCTTGTGAGGAGGATGCTCGAGATCACAGAGATGAAGCTCGGCCCTCCGCCTGTGCCCTATTGCTGGATTGCCTTCGGCAGCGAGGGCAGGAGCGAACAGACCTTCAGGACAGATCAGGACAATGCGATAATATACGACGACCCGAAGACGGACGAGGAAAGGGAAAAGGCAAAGAGTTATTTCCTGAACTTTGCGCTCGATATGAAAGATGCCCTTATTAAGTGCGGGTTCCCTCCATGCCCTGCAAACTATATGGCGAGCAACCCAAGGTGGTGCCAGCCCCTGAGTGTCTGGAAGGATTATTTTGCCAAGTGGATAGAGCACCCGACGCCGGAGGCGGTCTTGTTCTCCCTGATATTCTTTGATTTCAGGCCGATATCCGGCAATGCCATCCTTGCTCATAAACTGAGGTCGTACCTCGGGCATATACTTAAGGGGCAGAATATATTTCTTGCTTCCATGGCAGGCGCACTCTTAAAAAACAGGCCGCCTCTCGGCTTTTTCGGCACCTTTGTGCTGCAGAAAAAGGGAGAACACAAGGATGAGCTTAATATAAAGGAGAACGGCATAGGCATTATAGTGGGCGCTGCAAGGCTCTTTGCGCTCGAAAAGGGGGTTGCAAGCACTTCGACCCTCGAGAGGCTCAGAGACCTGAAGGACAAACACCCTGTTTTGACAGAGCTTGGGGAAGAGCTTGAACAGGTGTTTGAGTTCCTCATGTCCCTCAGGCTGCACCATCAGTTCGACCAGATAAGCAGAGGCATAGAGCCTGATAACTACATAAATCCCGACGACCTGGGCGCGCTCGAGAGGAACACCCTCAAGGAGTCCTTTAAGCTCCTTTCGAGGATATATGATTCGATCTCAGAAGAATACAAGCCGGGGATGGTGGGCCAATTATGAGGGCGCTTGAAGTTTGCAGGGAGAAAGTCACATCAGTCCTGTCGGGGAGGAGCAGCATTGACATCCCCATTGATAAGGCAGCGTACGTTGTCCTCGACACAGAACTGACCGGCCTCGATATAAAGAAGGACTCTATAATCTCGATAGGCGCGGTAAAGATGCACGGCAGGAGCATTGACCTCGGGAGCTCGTTTTACAGGCTCGTAAACCCTTCGGCAGAGCTGAGGCATGAGAGCATAGTTATTCACGGCATTACGCCGTCAGAGCTTGCTGAAAAACCGCCTATAGGGGAGGTAATATCCGAGCTGATCGACTTCTGCGGCGGTGACGTAATAGTCGGCCATTTTGCGGCGATCGATTTAGGGTTTATCGGGAGAGAGGTCAGGGCTTTATTGAACATGCGTTTACAAAACCGTGTGCTCGACACACAGAGGATACACGAATGGATAAAGATGAACAACGGCTCTTTCAGCAGGCATTATGCGGTGAGGTCTGAAGACCAGAGCCTCTTTGCCCTGGCGAGGGAATACCATGTCCCTGTAAGCGAGGGGCATAATGCCTTGAGTGATGCTTTCATCACAGCACAGGTTTTCCAGAGGCTCCTGAGCATCCTTCCGGGGCTCGGTCTGTTTACCCTGAAAGACCTGCTGCGGATAGGAAAACCATAAAAAAAGGAGGTGATCTAAAGGGGGGCGACCGGCAGGATAAGGCTCTTTCTCTGAAAAAATTATTGTAAAGGAGGAACAATGGTACAGGAATTAAAAGGTTTGGATACGGAAAAACTCCGGGCATACTGGAGCTACAACGTAAAGCTGACAACCTTTACGATGGTCGTCTGGTTTGTGGTGACCTATGTCTGCTCTTACTTTGTCAAGGAGCTCAACAGCATTGTAATTTTCGGGTTTCCGTTCGGTTATTACATGGGAGCCCAGGGCTCTCTCATAGTCTTTGTATGGCTCATATTCAACTATGCCTTTAAGATGAACAAGGCTGACAATACATACGGTGTAGAAGAGGAGGAGGAATAAATGGCTAAACAGAAATCAGCATTCCTGGATAATCTGGGGAAAATCTATCTGATGTATACAGGCGTGTTCATCCTCTTTGTCATAGGCCTTGGCATAGCTGAAAAGATGGGCATGTCGAACAAGATGATCGGTTATATGTTCATGTTCGTCACTATCGGCATCTATGCCTTGATAGGCGTTATGTCCCGGACGGCGAAGGTGTCTGAATACTATGTTGCAGGCCGTTCGGTACCTGCGTTTTTCAACGGTATGGCAACAGGCTCGGACTGGATGTCTGCAGCCTCATTCATCAGCATGGCAGGCGCCATCTTCGGCCTCGGCTATGACGGCCTGTCGTATGTTATGGGATGGACAGGCGGCTATGTCTTGCTGGCAGTATTCCTCGGCCCCTATCTGAGGAAATTCGGCCAGTACACGATACCCGACTTTCTCGGCGCAAGATACGGAGGCCACGCTGCACGCACAATCGGTATTATTGCTGCAATCACAGCCTCCTTTACCTATCTGATTGCACAGGTTACAGGTGTCGGGATCATCATGAGCCGGTTCCTTTCAATTGACTTTACGATAGGCGTCTTTGTCGGTCTTGGCGGCATCCTTGTATGCTCAATGCTCGGAGGCATGAAGGCCGTCACCTGGACGCAGGTTGCACAGTACATAATCCTCATCTTAGCTTACCTCACTCCGGTTACTGTTATGTCTTACAGAGCAACCGGTGTGCCTGTCTCTGAAATCATGTACGGACAGGTCCTCCAAAAGATTGACGCAAAGGAAAAAGAGATCATTGCGGACCCTAAGCAGAAGGAAGTATGGGACCTCTGGAAAAAGAAGTCTGATAATCTCACTGCCGACATAAAGGGCCTTCCCGGAAGTCTTGATGCAAAGAAAAAGGAGCTTCAGGACAAGCTTGCAACCCTTCCTGCTGATGCGCCTGCAGCAGACAGGGAAAAAATAGGGAAGGATATAAAGGCACTGCCTCAGACAGCCGAAGAAGCAAAGGAGAAATGGACTGCTGCACAGAAAGATGCGGCAGGGAGGTCCAAACCGCTCAAGCCGTACCTTGAACCCTTTGCTCGTATGGATGCAAAAAACGTTCTTGCACTGATATTCTGTCTTATGGTCGGCACAGCCGGATTGCCTCACATACTGATGAGGTACTACACAGTCCCCTCAGTTAAGGACGCGCGCATATCCGTTGGCTGGTCTCTCTTCTTTATATTCCTGCTCTATTTCACGGCTCCGGCATATGCAGCGTTTGCACGGCATGAGGTCCTTACCACTGTCGTAGGCGCACAATTTGCTAACCTCCCGTCATGGGTTGCCTCATGGGGAAAGGTCGGGCTCTTTAAGGTGCAGGATATGAACGGCGATGGGATAGTCCAGTTTGCAGAAATGATCATCAATACAGACTTCATCGTGCTTGCAACGCCTGAGATTGCAGGACTTCCTTACGTTGTATCAGGCCTGGTGGCAGCAGGCGGTCTTGCAGCAGCCTTGTCGACAGCAGATGGACTACTGCTCACAATCTCAAACTCTCTCTCACACGACCTCTATTACAAGATAATCAACCCGCAGGCCTCAATCCTTAGGAGGCTCACCATATCAAGACTTCTGCTCGTTGTAGTTGCCCTTATTGCAGCCTGGGTTGCAACATATAGACTCACGATCATCGTTGAACTCGTTGCCTGGGCATTTTCAATCGCAGCCGCATCGTTCTTCCCTGCGCTTGTTATGGGCATATGGGACAAGCGAGCTAATAAGACAGGGGCGCTTGTAGGGATGTGGGTCGGTTTCCTTTCATGCGTAATCTACATGGTCGGCAGCAGGTTCTATGGTCTCGACATATGGGGCATCAAGACCATATCGTCCGGCCTATTTGGCATCCCTGCCGGGTTCATAACCATTTACATCGTGTCGCGTCTCACCGCGCCTCCTTCTAAGGAGATGCAGGACTTTGTTGAAAACGTGAGAATTCCAAAAGGCGCTGGCACAGCAACCGTAGAATAAACTATAATCAAAAAGGGCAGCGGCATTATGCCGCTGCCCTTTTAAAAAATGCAGATGAAAATTTGGATTATACAGATAATTAATTACACCCTGTCATTCCTCATGTGGATGATACTCGGGAGGATGCTGCTCACTCTTATTTTAGGGAACAGACAGAACTTTCTCGTAAGCATGTTTACGAAGATAACAGAGCCTGTTTACAGGGTAACGAGAAAAATCATGCCTTTTGCGCGGGAAAACAGTATACCGTGGTTTTCAATCTTAATTATCATCATCATCAGGGTCACAATTATAATAATATACAAACCCGCCACTTATAGATAATGGAATAAAGATACCATTTAAATATATCTAAAACAAAAACGGAGGCTCCTATGTCAGAGGCAAAAAACATTGAAGTTCATCTGGACGAAAAGAGGACCTTCCCGCCGTCAAAGGAATTCAGGGATAAGGCCCATATCAAAGGCATTGAAGAGTACGAAAAGATTTACAAGCGGTCGGTTGAAGACCCTGAGGGTTTTTGGGGAGAGATGGCAGAGAAGCAGCTCACGTGGTTCAAGAAATGGGACAAGGTGCTTGAGTGGAACTTTGAGAAGCCTGAGATAAAATGGTTTCAGGGCGGGAAGCTCAATGTCTCATACAACTGCCTTGACCGTCATATCAATACCCCAAAGAGGAATAAGGCAGCGCTTATCTGGGAGGGAGACGACGGGACCTACAAGACATACACCTACCAGCAGTTATATCACGAGGTCAACAGGTTTGCGAATGTACTGAAGAAGCATGGTGTAAAAAAAGGCGACAGGGTGACCGTATATCTGCCGATGATAGCTGAGCTGCCGATATCTATCCTTGCGTGCTCAAGGATAGGCGCAATTCACAGCGTCGTATTCGGAGGGTTCAGCGCCCAGTCCTTAAGGGACAGGATACAGGACTGTCAGGCAAAGCTCCTGATTACAGCAGACAAGGGCGTGAGGGGTGGGAGGTTTGTCCCTCTAAAATCGAGTGCTGACGAGGCGATACAGGAATGTCCGACAATAGAGAAGGTGATAGTAGTAAAGAGGGCTGACGGCGTTGTTGACATGGAGCCCAAACGGGATTCATGGTGGCATGAAGATATGAACGCATCAGACGTTGCGAATTACTGCGAGCCTGAATGGATGGATGCAGAAGACCCGCTCTATATACTGTATACATCAGGTTCTACCGGGAAACCAAAGGGCGTTCTCCACACAACCGGCGGCTACCTCTTGTATGTAAACCTTACCTTTAAGTGGATATTCGACTACCGTGATGAGGATATACACTTCTGTACTGCAGACATCGGGTGGGTGACAGGACACAGCTATATCGTGTATGGCCCGCTCTCGGAAGGCGCTACAAGCCTGATGTTCGAAGGCATACCTACATACCCTGACCCCGGGAGGTTCTGGAGCATAGTCGAAAAACATCAGGTTAACATATTCTATACAGCACCGACAGCCATAAGGGCACTGATGAGAGAAGGCGAAAAATGGGTCAACGGACACGACCTTTCTTCTCTAAGGCTGCTCGGCACAGTTGGCGAGCCGATAAACCCCGAGGCTTGGATGTGGTATCACTCTCATATAGGGAAGGGGAAACTCCCCATAGTAGATACGTGGTGGCAGACAGAGAACGGAGGTATACTCATAACACCGCTGCCGGGCGCAATGACCTTAAAGCCGGGTTCTGCCACAAGGCCTTTCCCGGGTGTCGTCCCAAGGGTTCTGGATGAAAAAGGCGAGCCTGCGGGCGTGGATGAGGGAGGCTATCTTGTAATCGAGAAGCCATGGCCCGGCATGCTGAGGGGCACATACGGAGACCCTGAGAACAAGCGCATGAAAGAGGTATATTTCACGAAGTTCCCGGGCAAGTACTTCTCAGGAGACGGTGCAAGGGTTGACAAGGACGGCGATTACTGGCTCATGGGAAGGATAGACGATGTCATAAATGTATCGGGCCACAGGCTCGGCACGGCAGAGGTTGAATCTGCGCTCGTCTCGCATGAGACTGTTGCTGAGGCTGCTGTTGTAGGCTACCCTCATGAGATCAAGGGAGAGGGGATATATGTTTATGTGACCCTGAAAGGGGGAATCCAGCCCTCTGATGACCTCAAAAAGATCCTTGTAGGCCATGTGAGGACAGTCATAGGCCCGATTGCATCTCCGGACAAACTCCAGTTCGCTCCTGCGCTGCCTAAGACACGGAGTGGCAAGATCATGAGGAGGATTTTAAGGAAGATTGCACATGGGCAGGTCGAAGAACTCGGCGACACTTCAACGCTCGCAGACCCCTCGGTTGTCGAAAATCTGGTGAAGGAAAGACTGTAAGAGAGGCAGGGGATAGGGATTAGCAAGAGATTAAGACTGATAGTCCCTGATCCATAGTCCCTAATCCCTGGTTTTTCCATGGACAAATTCATCATTCACAGAGACAACTCTGTCCTTATAATCGTTGACGTTCAGGAGAGGCTTGCGGTTGTGATGGAGGAGGGGGAGAAGGTGGTGGCGAACACCATCCACCTCGTTGAGGCCGCAAAGCTCCTGAATATACCTGTCGTCCTTACTGAGCAGTATCCAAAAGGGCTTGGCCCCACGGTCAATGAGATAAGGGATGCGCTCCAGCCTTACAATCCGATCGAAAAAATTACCTTCAACTGCTGCGGAGAGCCTGTCTTCCTTAAGAGAATTCGAGATATCAGCAGGAAGAAGATAATCCTCACCGGCATGGAGACGCATGTCTGCGTCCTACAGACATGCCTTGGCCTTCTAAAGGAAGGCTATGACGTCCATGTTTTAAGAGACGCTGTCTGCTCCCGCTATAAGGATAACTTCAATTCTGGCATTGACCTGATGCGTGATGCAGGTGCGGTCATCACCTGCACCGAGACCGTCCTCTTCCAATTACTTGAGAAAGCTGGGACAGAGGGATTCAGGACAATATCGAAGAGGATAAAGTAAACAGTAGCATATCCCCGGTTCGGACAAACAATTAGACCAAAGTAAGGCAGTATAGTTTGTCATTTTCGCCCTATGGGTCGTGACCCACTCTATGAGCCGTTGGCTCAACGAGCCATAGGCGGGTCATAGACTTGTCGGCCACAGGCTTGTAGAGGAATCCTATCCCCAAGAAAGATGCTGGACAAGCCAGCATGACAGAACGACTGAAAGAACGTTATCATACTGCTGAATATCTTAGATAAGGTCTTATATGAAAAAAAATGTCATCATTATCGGCGCAGGCGCTTCGGGTCTGATCTGCGCTATTGAGGCAGGCAAGAGGGGCCGTTCTGTGATTATCCTTGACCATTCAAAAAGGATAGGGAGCAAGATACGCGTCTCAGGCGGCGGCAGGTGCAATTTTACAAACATGGATATGGGCCATGAGCATTTTATTTCCCGAAACCCCGATTTCTGCAAATCCGCTCTTGCGCGTTTCACGCCGCATGATTTTATAAGCATGCTGACGCAATACGGCATAGGGTATTATGAAAAGGAGGAGGGTCAGCTTTTTTGCAGAAAGAGTTCCGGCGAAGTCGTGGATATGCTCTATAAGGAAGCTAAACGGACCAGCGCAGAGATAGTCCTGAGTTGCACAATCAGGACTATGGGGAAGAAAGACCGTTTTATAGTCTCAACAGATAAGGGCGTGTATGAATCAGAGTCGCTTGTCATTGCAACAGGAGGCATGTCATATCCCGAACTTGGGGCAACAGATATCGGCTATCGTGCAGCAGGGCAGTTCGGCCTTAAAGTAACCGCGCTGAAACCTGCGCTGGTGCCGTTTAAAGTCAGTTCTAAGGATATCAGGGTATTCGGCGAATTGAGCGGCATCTCGCTCAGGGTTGAGGTGAGCTGCAATAATATAAGTTTTAAAGGCGACATGCTTTTTACTCATCACGGAATGAGCGGCCCTGCCATGCTCCAGATATCGTCTTATTGGGACCAGGGTGATGAAATAAATATCAACCTGCTGCCTGACTTTAACGTCTATGATTTTTTTGCAGAGGAAAGACAGTCCAGGATGGAGATGCGCAATCTGCTTTCGCAGTTTTTTCCGAAGCGGTTCGCCGATAAATGGTGCGAACTCAATTTTCAATCAAAACCTCTGTATCAGTATAATGATAAGGAATTGAAAGCTATTGAGCATAGGCTTAACAACTGGGTTATAAGGCCTGCAGGGACTGAGGGATACAAAAAGTCCGAGGCTACTCTCGGCGGAGTTGACACCGATGAGCTGTCGTCCAAGACAATGGAGGCAAAGAAAGTCCCGGGACTTTATTTTGTCGGAGAGGTCATAGATGTGACAGGGCATCTCGGAGGGTACAATCTGCACTGGGCCTGGGCATCCGGTTTTTCGGCAGGTCAGTATGCATAGCAAGAAAAGGATAATCCTTTATGACGGCATGTCCGGAGATATTCCTTTGCAGTAACCCTTCAATAGACTGCAGACCTCATCCGGGTCGTCAACAATCTGCAACAGCAGCTGGTCATCACGGCCTATTGTCCCCTGGGGAATAAGGGTGTTTTTCATCCAGTCAGTAAGGCCCTTCCAGTATTCGCTGCCGAAGAGTATGATCGGAAACGAGTCGATCTTGCGGGTCTGCACAAGGGTCAAGGCCTCGAAGAGCTCGTCCATGGTGCCGAAACCCCCGGGGAATATCACATAGGCCGAAGCGTACTTTATAAACATCAGCTTTCTTACAAAAAAATACCTGAAATTGAGGGCAATGTCCTGATACTTGTTAGGCACCTGCTCATGGAGGAGCTGGATATTTAAACCTACGGATTTGCCTTTACCCATTTTAGCGCCCCTGTTAGCGCCCTCCATTATGCCGGGGCCTCCGCCTGTGATGACCGAGAAGCCTGAGTCTGAAAGCCTCTTGCCGAGTTCTACTGCCTTTTGGTAATAGTATGAGTCCTCGCCTAACCTGGAGCTCCCAAATATGGTGACTGCCGGCCCTAAGTCGTAGAGGGACTCAAAACCGTCCACAAGCTCGGACAGTATCCTGAAAACCCTCCATGTGTCTGTTGTCCTTAAGTCTTCAATCATCCAAACCCTCCCTTGATCAGTTCTTATTTGTTGATGTTTTCCTGCGGGGTATCTGACTCCTTGTTTTTTAAATATCTTTTTGCACGCATAAGGTATACGGCAGCAGTCCCTATGACTATGCCGCTCAGCACAGAGAGGAATATGACTATAGCGAGTGAAGCATCGAATCTCCATATGAAGAGGGAGATCGTCACCGGCACGGCATTCTGGACAGAAAAAACTGCCACCGCTGCAGTTATCAACAACAAAAAAATTAAAGTTATCATTTTGTTATCCTCCTCCTGAGACAGGACTAAAGCTTATGACGGTATATGCTTGACATCTGTCATTTTAATTCCCGGGGTGTCCCGAGCAGCTCCATCATCTTTTTTAGATCCGTAGTAGGGAGTTTGCAATTGTAGTCAATACATACATAGGCAGTGGCCTTGCCGTCGATACTGACGTGATACTTAGTAAAGCTGGCAATGTCTGTAATCTCAGAGGCATTCTGTCCGATTGGCTTGAATATTACTACCTTGTTTGGCAGGAATTTTCTCCTTATTGCGCTCAGCATGGCCTTGGTGTCCGCTGCTTTAAGATCGCCGGTTATGACCACCTCATGGGAAGGACCTGTCCCGAAGTCCACGCCGGACATCATCAGGGTATGAGCAGAGGGCCTCTGTCTGACAGTTGTAGAAAAGGCCCGCATGAGACTTGCAGCCTTCTTTTCGAGTTGAGGGTCTGCTGTTATCCTGGCGAGACGAAGGAGATTCAAAATTGCTGCAGAGTTGCCTGAGGGGACAGCACCGTCATAAAACTCCTTATTGCGTATAAGCATGCTCTCGCTGTCATCTGCCGAAAAAAAGAAACCTCCGTGACTATTGTCCCAGAAGTGTCTGAGGAGGGTCGTATTCAGTGAGAGTGCGCTCTTCAGATAAGAGAGGTCAAAGGTGGCCTCATAAAGCTCGATGAGCCCCCAGATCAGGAAGGCGTAATCATCTGCATATGCCTGTACTGCAGCATGACCGTCTCTGTATCTATGCAGGATGCGGCCGTCTTTCTGGCGCAGGGTCTTGAGTATAAAGCCGGCAGCATGCCTCGCTGCTTCTGCATATGTGGGCTCGTTGAAGGCCTGTGCCCCCTTAGCAAGGGCAGCAATCATGAGACCGTTCCAGTCTGTAAGTACCTTGTCGTCTTTGTTAGGGTGGATGCGTTTTTTGCGGGCCTTAAATATCTTATTCCGGGCCGCCTCAATCTGCTTTCCGAGTTTTTCCTCAGAGATTCCGAGGTCAGAGGCAATATTCCTGAGAGGCTTTTTCAGATAGAAGATGTTCCTGTTGCTTTTCTTCTCCGGTCCGAGCCCCTTTTCTGTAAAATTGCCGCTGCCCGCTATGTTGTATGCGTTTATTACAAGACCGGCCTCCTCTTTCAAAAGTAGCTTGCGGATCTCATTTTCTGTCCATAGATAAAATTTTCCTTCCTCCCCTTCGCTGTCAGCGTCTTCAGCGCTGTAAAACCCTCCATTTTTTGACGTCATGTCCCGCATGACGTAAGTGAATATCTCACGGGCAGTCCTGCTGTACTCGGTCTTGCCTGTTGCCTGATAGGCCTCTGTGTAAGCCATCGCCAGCAGCGCCTGGTCATAGAGCATCTTCTCAAAGTGCGGGACAAGCCATTTTGAGTCGGTCGAATAGCGGTGAAAGCCGAATCCTATGTGATCATAAATGCCGCCGTTCCTCATGGCCCTGAGTGTCTTTTCGGCCATTTCGAGCGCATTTTCATCTCCTGTGCGCTTCCAGTATCTGAGCAGAAAGAGGATGTCCTGCGGAATAGGGAACTTGGGGGACGATCCAAAACCGCCGTTATCCCTGTCAAAACGCTGTGTAAGCTCATTATATGCAGCATTCAAGTCGTTTTTGCCGAGTTCTTCGCCTGTTGAAGTAGGGGTCAGGCGCTCAAGCGATTGGGTTATCCTGTCAGCAGACTCTATTGCCTTTTCCTTCTGATCCTTCCAGATATCCCTTATGCGGGCAGTGAGCTCCTTCATCCCGATCAATCCAAAACGGCTCTCTTTAGGCAGATAGGTAGCGGAAAAGAAAGGTTTTTTGTCGGGTGTCATGATAATTGTCAGCGGCCATCCGCCTGAGCCTGTCATCATCTGGGCGATTGTCATATATATATGGTCTATGTCAGGCCTCTCTTCCCTGTCAACCTTGATTGAAACAAAGACATCGTTCATCAGCCTTGCCACATCAGGATCTTCAAAAGACTCCTTTTCCATCTCGTGGCACCAGTGACAGGTAGAATAGCCGATGGACAAAAAAATAGGTTTGTTTTCTTTCCTGGCCTTCTCAAAAGCCTCCGGCCCCCATGAGTACCAGTCTACCGGATTGCCGGCATGCTGAAGCAGGTAGGGACTTTTTTCGTTTATGAGCCTGTTTTGGTGTTTCATTGCGTCCTTTCCTGAAGGAGTCCCTTCTGCTGCAAGGCTGTGTAAGAATGGAATAAAAATGATAACTGCAATAATCAGCCCTGACAACAGTTTGCTAAGGGTTCTCTTCATCTTCCATCCACGGCATTCTACTCGAGTATAGATTTCACAAGGGCAAAGAATACATCCCTCTCATAGAGCAGTCCTGTTACCTTATGGTCTTTATCTACAACAGGCAATCTTTTTACATTTTTCTTTATCATGTGGTCCACGCACTCCATCAGGGGTGATTCTTCCTTTACGGTGATAACGTCACTGGTCATCGCTTCCTGAACCTTTTTGTCTGCCACCCTCTTGGCGAGTGACTCCGCCATGCCATCCCATGTGAACTCCCCGAGCTCCATCATCGACAAGTATGACGGAAAAATAGCCTTAAGGATATCACCCATAGATAGAACGCCCATGAGCTTTCCTGTCCCGTCGAGGACAGGGAGTCCCTTTACCCCAATCTTCTCTTCACCTCTTTTAGCGGTCCTGAGGAGATTGACAGCCTCTTTCAGCGTATTGTCCGGTCTTAGATATTCCTGAAGTGGTATCATCAAATCTTTCGCTTTCACGGCATGCCTCCGCTTAAATTATTTGTTGACATATATGATAATTGAAATCCCCTTCTTAAATGAAGGGGATTTCAATGACAGAACTGATACGGCTGAAAACCTGAGTGCTGTATGACTATCCGGCCACCTCTTGTATTATCCTGTGGACATCTTCTGCCAGTGCTTCTGACAGTGTAACGAGCACCTTCCTGTTTGAGATCATGGCTGAGTATCGCTGCGCCTCTTCACTGCGGACGTATGCCTCGCGCAGCTTGTCTGAAAGCATCTGTATGCGGCGTTGAGAAAGCCCCTTGTCCTTCATAAGGGTCTTGAAATTATGCTCCCTGTCATCGTCTGCAGGGAACCACGCAATCCCGAACATCCCGGGTGGCTTGCCTATAAACAGATAGGCAGCAGAATCTGCTGGAACTACTTCGAGATTGTCGGATACTTTACTGACAAAAGGTTCCAGCCGGCTGCGGAATTTCTCTAAACGCTCTATCCCGGGGGTAGAACTGTCAAGCGGCGGATATTCTTTGCCTCCTCCGAACAACTTACTGAACATGCCCATTTGTACCTCCCTTTCATGGCAACAATACTGCTCTATTTATACCACAATAATGAGACCGAATCAAATGAAAAGTTGGCTTGAGTATCAAGCATCAAAAAGTGAGCGGCTCATGTTAAAATCAAATATGCAGATCGTCTGTCAGAATAAAAAAGCATTTCATGACTATGCCGTTGAGGAGACGATCGAGGCCGGCATCAACCTCCTCGGAACAGAGGTTAAGTCCCTGAGAGAGGGAAAGGCGAACCTCAAGGACAGTCATGTGATAATCAAGGACTCAGAGGCCTTCCTTCTGAACTGCCATATAAGCCCTTACTCTCACGGCAACATCATGAACCATGAACCCCTGAGGACAAGGAAGCTCCTCCTCCATAAAAAGGAGATTGAGAGACTGAGAGGCAGGATCCTCCAGAAGGGATTTGCGCTTGTCCCGCTCAAGATTTATTTCAAAGGCTCGTATGCAAAGGTCGAGATCGGCCTTGCAAAGGGCAAGAAGCTCTACGAAAAGAGGGATTCAATAAAGGAGAAGGAGGCAAAACGCACGATCGAGAGGGTGATGAAGAACAGATAGGATCAGAAAGAGAGCAATGTGATTTTAGTATTATTTCTTGTTGAATTTCTGTCTATAGGGGTGTAACATATGTTTAATTATGGATT
>CAKKPH010000182.1 GCA_919901585.1 Thermodesulfovibrionales bacterium
CCTCTTCTTGTCTGTATTCTATTTACTCAACAATGTCTTCCCTCTATATTCATGAATAGTAGATCTATTTAGTCAAATATTAGTCATTTATTGGTCAATTCAGTCAATTGATAGGCAATACCTTTCCCTGCTTTTCCAATCTTATTAAATACTCCCTTTTTCACAGTTTCTGCGAGATCAATTGTCGCCATCTGTCTGGATATCTTGGTAAGTTCCTGATACTCCGTATTGGTAATCCGCCCTTTCTCCTTCACATACATCACTGCCTTAATCTGCCGTTCATTCAGCCCGAGGTTATGGAGATATTCTTCTGTGTAAACATCTTTCCTGAAAACAACAGAAAACCCGGCAGAAACCTCTTTAAATTCCGGCGATGGTAGTCCATGTCGCTTACATAAGTCTATTATTTTGATAGTACCGCTTCCATATTTTTCGATATATCCCATATCATAGAATACCCGAGCGATCAGCTTGTTCCTGATCACTGATTTGTGCTCTTTCTTATACAGTTCATCAATCGTTATTCCTGGAAGCAGTCTTCCTGGATTCCATATCTCTATACTGTCATCGTAGATCTCAACCTGAACATTTGAGGGGGCGGCATAGTCTCTATGCACTATTGCGTTTATGATTGCCTCTCTCAGTGCTTCAAGGGGATACTCCCATACCTCTTTTCTCTTTGGTTTTCCAACAAACTCGTATCTGACACTGATATGCCTCATGACAAACTTCATCACCTCATCAACCTGTCCGATCAAATCAGTCTCAACCATCAGGTCGTCTATTATCTGGGTCTTATCCATCCTGAATCTCCCGCAATGCGCGGCAGATTGCAGCAGTGGTCTCTGGGGTTCTTTACCAAAGGCCAGAACGGCTGCCCACGTAGCTTTCCCATCCTTGATGAACTCCAGCTTTTTAAGTACCTCTGCAGGGCCGTCTCCGATCTTCCTCCTTCCTGTGTCATTGGCCTCTTTGATGTATTTCTCAACCCTTTTAAAGTTTATGTCATCAAGGGTCTTATCTCCCTCCGCAGGAAAGGTATCCCAGCTTGTTCCCATAGAGTGGATGTGCATTTCAGATATCTCCTGTGGTGTCATCATGCGGTTGCTGGTTCCAACACGTCTGAAGCATCTGCCCCTGACAGAAACGGGTTTAATGGGAAATTCCTTGATTCGGATTATAACAACACTCTTACCCTCTATCTGGTCCTGTTCAATTTCAGGAATGATACGTGGATCTGTACTCTGAGAGATCTGGTTTAGCCAGTCATTCATTGTTTCTTTTCCAATCTGGATGCCGTTAACTTTGGCCTTATCAGTAACACCGATGAAAATAATACCGCCTTTTGTATTGGCAAATGCAACTGCGGTTTCTATTGCTTCTTTGTCAAACTTCTCTTTAAACTCTGTATTCTCAGATTCACCTTTTTTAATTAATTTTA
>CAKKPH010000183.1 GCA_919901585.1 Thermodesulfovibrionales bacterium
GGCGAATATTCCGAACTCGGAACTCCGAACTCCGAACTCATCACTCTTTTTCGCAATGCAAAGGGGTACGGTTTTTCCGACAGGCGATTAGCTGAGCTAACCGGCATGGAGGAAGCGGATGTCAGAAGGCTGAGGAAAGAATCCGGCATCAAGCCTGTCTATAAGATGGTCGACACCTGTGCTGCAGAGTTTGAGGCGCATACGCCGTACCTGTATTCGACGTATGAAAAACCGTATTACAACTTGGGGTCAAGGGGTCAAGGGGTCAAGGGATCAGGTGAAAAAGATTCTTTACCCTCGAACCCTGTTTTTGAATGCGAAGCCAACCCTACCAACCGTAAAAAAGTAATTATCCTCGGTTCAGGCCCTAACAGGATAGGTCAGGGTATTGAGTTCGATTACTGCTGTGTCCATGCTGTCTTTGCGCTTAAAGAAATGGGGTACGAGACTATCATGATAAACTGCAATCCCGAGACTGTGAGCACAGATTATGACACTGCAGACAGGCTGTACTTTGAGCCGCTAACCATAGAAGATGTCCTCAATATAATTGAGGTAGAAAAACCGGAGGGCGTTATAGTTCAGTTCGGCGGACAGACGCCCTTGAAGCTTGCGGTGCCGCTCGAGAGGGAAGGCGTAAGGATACTCGGCACATCGCCTGATTCGATTGACAGGGCAGAGGACAGGAAGAGGTTTAAAGAGCTGCTCCATAAGCTTAAGCTCAAACAGTCTGACAGCGATACGGCAATGTCTCCGGAAGAGGCCCTTGAGATAGCAGAGAGGATAGGGTATCCTGTTATGGTAAGGCCGTCCTATGTTCTTGGAGGGAGGGCTATGGTGATAGTCTATGACAGAGAGTCCCTGACAGATTATATGAGGAGGGCGGTTAAGGCCTCGCCCGAACATCCTGTGCTTGTCGACAAATATCTTGAGGATGCAATAGAGGTTGATGTGGATGCCATATCAGACGGGACTGATGTTGTGATAGGCGGCGTTATGGAGCATATAGAGGAGGCAGGAATACATTCCGGTGATTCCGCTTGTTCGCTCCCCCCATATTCGCTCGAGGGCAGCATAGTTGAAGAGATAAAGAGACAGTCAAAGGCGCTCGCCAGGGAACTGGATGTCATCGGTCTTATGAATATCCAGTTTGCAGTCAAGGACGGCGAGGTTTATATACTTGAGGTGAATCCGAGGGCGTCAAGGACGGTCCCTTTTGTATCCAAGGCAACTGGCGTGCCTCTTGCCAAGATAGCTGCAAAGGTGATGGTCGGGAAGACCCTCAGAGAGATAGGACTCACGGCTGAAAAAAATATAAGGCATATAGCCGTAAAAGAGGCGGTGTTCCCCTTTGATCGTTTCCATGGCGTGGATTCAATACTCGGGCCTGAGATGAAGTCAACAGGGGAGGTTATGGGGATAGATGAGGACTTCGGCCTTGCCTATGCAAAGGCGCAGGAGTCAAGCGATAACAAGGTCCCTCTTTCAGGCAGGATATTCATAAGCGTCAAGGACAAGGACAAGCCCGGCATATGCATGGTAGTTAAGAAGTTCCTCGGCATGGGGTTTGATGTGATAGCAACACGCGGCACTGCCGGGCATCTGGCAAACAAGGGCATCGAGGTAGGAATAATCAATAAGGTGAATGAGGGGAGGCCTCATATCGTTGACCTCATAAAGAACAAGGAGATCAGCCTTGTGATCAATACAGTGAGCGGAACCCAGTCGCAAAGGGATTCTTTTTCGATAAGGCAGAGCGCGCTCCAGTACGGCATACCGTTTACCACAACGCTGTCAGGCGCAAACGCTATAGCGAGGGCTGCTGAGATGCTGCTCAAACAGAAGATTCATATAAGATCGATACAGGAATACCATAGGGCCGGTAGTTAGTAGAAAGTAATGGTGAGGAGTGGTAATGTGTAGTCAAAGAGATTGATAGTTTAACTATTCGCAATTAACAGGGAAAAATGAACAAAGAAGAGTCTCAAGACTTTGGCTTTCAAGCTACAGATATAGAGATTCCAAAACAGGAGGAGTTTTATAAGCTTCCCCGCAGGTTTGGAAGTGTGCCTGTGGATGAGGCTCCTCTTGGATGGGAGACGGTTGTTAAACCTGCTGAAGTCAAGGTTACAAAGTTTGAGAACGTCTATCCGAGGATTTCCCTGCCGTTTCAGGAAGTAGATAAGGTCTCTTTTGGCTATTCAGATTTACCACTCGAT
>CAKKPH010000184.1 GCA_919901585.1 Thermodesulfovibrionales bacterium
CCTATATAGGAAGGCCTACTGCCTTATATTTTGCGAAGAGGCTCACAGAGCATCTGGGCGGCGCAAAGATATACCTCAAGAGGGAAGACCTCGCACACACAGGCGCCCATAAGATAAATAATGCCATCGGTCAGGCCCTGCTCGCAAAGAAGATGGGCAAGAAGAGGCTGATTGCAGAGACAGGCGCAGGCCAGCATGGTGTTGCCGTTGCAACAGGCGCTGCATTTGTCGGGCTTGAGTGCGAGATATACATGGGCGCCGTGGACATGAAAAGGCAGGCGTTGAATGTAGTAAGGATGAGGCTGCTCGGCGCAAGAGTTAACGAAGTCAACATAGGCTCGAAGACCCTCAAGGATGCGATAAGCGAGGGGCTGAGGGACTGGACAACGAATGTGAGGACGACCCATTATGTGATGGGCACGGTCTTCGGGCCTCACCCGTTTCCGTCACTTGTGCGGGATTTCCAGTCAGTCATAGGCAAAGAGGCGAAGAAACAGATCCTTTCTGCCGAAGGGAAACTGCCTGATTACCTGATCGCCTGCGTCGGCGGCGGCAGCAATGCCATGGGCCTATTTAATGAGTTTCTTACGCATCAGGCATCACGCATCACGCATGACATACAAATGATCGGTGTCGAGGCAGGCGGCAGGGGCATAGCATCAGGCGAACACGCTGCAAGGTTTGCCGGCGGCTCACTCGGAGTCCTTCAGGGATGCAAGACCTATCTGCTTCAGGACAATGACGGAAATGTGCTCGGCACACATTCCGTATCCGCGGGGCTTGATTATGCGGCCATAGGGCCAGAGCACCCATATCTGAAAGATCTTGGAAAGGTTCAGTACACTTATGCGACAGATGATGAGGCATTATCTGCCTTTGATCTGTTAAGCAGGACAGAGGGAATAATCCCTGCGCTCGAATCAGCCCATGCAGTTGCAGAGGCAGTGAAACTCGCTCCAAGACTGGCAAAGGATAAGATAATCATAGTCAACCTGTCAGGCCGCGGGGACAAGGATGTCCAGCAGGTCGCAAAGCTCAGGGGCCTTGAGTTATGAACAGGATAAACAGGACCTTCAAGAGATTAAAGGCTGAAAACAAAAAGGCCTTCATCCCATACATCATGGCAGGAGACCCGTCCCTTGAGAAGACTTTAGAGAGGGTGCTTATGATCGAAAGATGCGGCGTCGACATCATAGAACTCGGGGTGCCGTTCACAGACCCGCTCGCTGACGGCCCGACTATTCAGAGGGCTGCTGAGAGGGCATTAAGCGAAGGCGTTACGCTTAAAAAGGTCATTGGTCTTGTTAAGGATATAAGGCAGAAATCACAGATACCCATTGTCCTCATGACATACTATAACCCTGTCTTCAAATATGATGAGGGGCAATTCGTTGCTGATGCCTCTGAAGCAGGCGTCGATGGGGTTATTATCCCTGACCTCCCTCCTGACGAGGCAGGAGAGATTATAAGGCATTCAAAAAAGGCCGGGTTATGCACAATATTCCTCCTCGCCCCTACCTCAACCCCTGATAGGATAAAAAAGGTGGCTAAAGCATCAACAGGTTTTATATACTATGTCCCTATAACCGGCATAACCGGTTCTGAGATAAGGCATGACAGCTCAATCACAGGAGCTATAGCAGGGATTAGGGAGGTTTCACCCAAGCCCGTATGTATCGGCTTTGGAGTATCAGGCCCTGATGATGCACGGAAGCTCTCAGGCCTTGCAGACGGCGTTATAGTAGGGAGTGCTATAGTAAAGGCGTTTCATGAACGCGCGGCATCTGTTGAAGACTTTATCAAAGGACTGCGGAGGGCAATTAACGGCAGTGGATAGTCATTAGTGGATAGTTGTCGGTAAGATACTGTCCACTGTCCACTAATTACTACTTATGGCTTGGTTCAAGAAGACAAGGGAACATAAGTTCGAGAAGAAGGTCAAGATCCCGGAAGGGTTATGGACTAAGTGCGAGAACTGCAAGGAGATAATCTACAGGAAAGAGATTGACAACAATCTCAGGATCTGTCCTAAATGTAATTACCATTTCAGGGTATGTGCAATGGAACGACTGTCGCTTATAGTTGATGAGGGGAGTTTTACAGAGATAAATGCCGGGATAATCTCAGGGGATCCGCTCGATTTTGTGGATACTATGCCGTATCCCGAAAGAATATCGGAAAACCGGAAAAAGAGCGGTCTCGATGACGCCATAACCACCGGCGAGGCCCTGATAAACGGCTATAGTGCTGTAGTCGCTGTCATGGACTTTTCCTTCCTCGGAGGGAGTATGGGCTCTGTCGTCGGCGAAAAGATAGTGCGTGCCGCAGAGCTCGCCCTTGATAAAAAGGTCCCGTTCATAACCGTCGCCGCATCAGGCGGCGCCAGGATGCAGGAAGGCATCTTCTCTCTGATGCAGATGGCGAAGGTCTCGGCAGTTGTCGGGAAGCTCAAGGACGCCGGTGTATTGTATATATCCATACTCTCGGACCCGACCTTCGGGGGTGTCACAGCGAGCTTTGCGATGCTCGGTGACATAATAATAGCAGAGCCGAAAAGCCTTATAGGTTTTGCAGGCCCGCGCGTGATCGAACAGACCATAAAACAGCAGTTGCCTGATGGCTTTCAGAAGGCTGAGTTCCTGCTCGAACACGGCATGATCGACATGGTCGTTGACAGGAAGCAGATCAAAGAGACCATCTCAACGCTTATCAGTCATCTCTCTGCCTCTCAACAGCGGCCCCAAGCCCCCTGAGCTTCCTCTCTATCCGCTCATAGCCCCTGTCAAGGTGATAAAGCCTGTGGATGTTCGTCTTGCCTTCAGCAGCAAGGGCAGCTACTATCAGCGAGGCGCTTGCCCTCAGGTCTGTTGCCATGACGTCGGCTCCCTTAAGCCGTGAAATGCCCTTCACTGTCGCAACACCGCCTTCTGTCTCTATGTCTGCACCCATCCTCCTGAGTTCGGCAACGTGCATAAACCTGTTCTCGAATATCGTCTCCCTTATAATGCTTGTGCCTTCGGCAACAGACATCAAGGCCATAAACTGAGCCTGCATATCTGTAGGGAACCCGGGATAGGGCATTGTCTTAATATCGCTTGCAAGCGGCCTTTCAGGGCCGGTCACCCTCAGTCTTGTGCCGTGCTTCTTTATTGTAAGGCCCGCGGCCCTGAGCTTAGTGATAAGGGCCTCATTGTGTTCAGGGATACAGCCCTTAATAAGTATGTCGCCTCCTGTTATACCTGCTATCGTCATGAATGTGCCGGTCTCGACCCTGTCCGGAATGATGGTATATGAGAGGGGCTTAAGCTCATCCACCCCCTCTATCTCGATCGTGCCTTCGCCTGCTCCCCTCACCCTGCCGCCCATTGAATTAAGTGCATTCGCAAGGTCAACGACCTCAGGCTCTCTCGCTGAGTTCTCTAAGACGGTTGTGCCTTTTGCGATTGCGGCAGCCATCATCAGGTTCTCCGTGCCTGTGACTGTCTGTATATCAAAATAGATCCGTGCGCCTTTCAGCCTCTTTGCCCTGGCCGTGACATAGCCCTTGTCGAGTTTTATCTCAGCACCCATCTTTTTTAAACCCATCAGATGCAGGTTTATAGGCCTTGCGCCTATGGCGCACCCTCCGGGCAGCGATACCTTTGCCATTCCCATCCTTGCAACGAGAGGGCCGATAACAAGCACAGAGGCGCGCATCGTTTTAACGAGGTCATAGGGCGCTGTGTGGCTGTTGAGCTCTCCTGTATATATGATCGCCTCCCCGTTTTCGTAGTGGAATCCAGCACCGAGGTTTGCAAGCAGCCTTCCCATTGTCATCACATCCACAAGGTCTGGCACCCTGTATATAGTGCTCTCGCCTGATGCGAGTATAGAGGCGACCATTATCGGGAGCGCAGCGTTCTTTGCGCCGCTGATCTCGACCTCTCCCTTTAATTTGATGCCGCCTTTTATTACAAGTTTGTCCATATGTCCGTCCTTTTCACTCCGGTATACTGCACCCCATGTTGTCCAAAATATCTATCGGAAGGGCTGGAGGCCGAAGAAACATAATAACGACACCTTATAAAATTAATCCACGTCTAATATCCATATAAGAATCTTCACTCAGATGTCAATTACCTTGCATATCAATACGAGTTATAACATCTTAATATCATGTCGATCTTATTATGTTTATGAGGTCTTCAGCCCTTCTGTTGTCTTAATTTTAAACAGGTCTGATTTCATTACAATATCATATACAGAGTCGCTATAGCCACAGAAGCGCCGGTGCAGGCAATCGCCGTGACAGAGAGCAGCCTGAGATGCCTTTCGAGGAACAGCATGGTCTCGTCATGCCTTCCGGTCAGATAGAGCGTCAATGCCCAGCCGGGAGAAAATGTGCCGATTATGAAGAGGGCTGTCATGATTATTGAGTGGGGCTCATACTGCCACATGCAGTAGATGCAGTGGTGAAGGGGGATGCTCATAACCTTAGGCGCAATCACCTCAAACATAACAATAACGCCGATAATTGCGTTAAGCACGGCAATGACAGCTCCTGCTGTGAGGGGAGCCGTTATTCCTTTGTCCCGTTTAAGGGGCCTTGTCATGCGGTAAGCAATTGCCTGAGAAAGGATAAAAACAGCATTCGAGGCATAATAGAGCGGAAGCAAGTATCGCTCATAACCGCTGCCGAATAGCGAGACAGGAATAGCCGAAGCCGGCCTCTCCGGCAGGTCAAAGTATGTAGTGCAGCACGAGACGAATGTCTTTATGTCAAACCCTGTAAAAAACGCTATGTCAAGGACGCTGTCAATGAGGATTATAATAGAGACAACTCCGAGCAGCAGAAACTTTCTCGCAAAGAGAGGTGAGGTCTCTGTCATGCGGTCGAGACGGTTCAGGAAAAGCCAGCCGCCGATCGAGAAAAACACAACCGGCTTCATTATCTGGGCTAAACCGCTCATGAGAGGCTGCGCCTGAGTTACGCCGAATATGCACATGGCACCCTGTATGTTCGGTATATAGCTCTGGAGGGTTACATAAAAGAACGGCCAGTTAAGCAGTTTCAGGAACAGCACGACAACAGCCACGAGCATGAGGAGATAAGACCTGTCCTCGATCTCTGTCCTCTCATGATCACTGAGGGGGTTACGGCCCTTCCTGTATGCCATGTATGAGAGACAGCATATTGGAAGGGATATGGCAGCTGTAAGCACTGCCATGAAGAGCATTATTATGGTAAAGAGGTTGAGTATCATAGATTAATCCGTGAAACCTTAATTGTCCGAAAGACGGCCTCTTTTGAGTTCATGGACAATGTCTGCATCCCTTAAGGCAAGCTCATCGTGTGATGACATCAGTATAGTCTTGCCGTTTTTCTTCAGGTCTGAAATTATTCCCATCAGGACGGCTATGGATTCAACATCAATATTGGATGTAGGCTCATCGAGAATCACTATGTCAGGCTCATTGATAAGGGCCCTCGCTATTGCGACCCTCTGCTGCTCACCTCCGCTTAGTTCCTCAGACATGTGATTCGCCCTGCCCGACAGTCCGAGCCTTTCGAGGAGACTTGTCGCCTTACGCCTCCTGTCGTCAATGCTAAAACCCATCGGGATAAGAGGCGCAGAAACATTTTCCCAGGCAGACAGGCCGCTGATAAGGTTAAAGTTCTGGAATACAAAACCTATCCACTGCCTCCTGAGTCTCGAGAGTGCAATATCAGAAAGGCCGGTGGTATCCTTGTTATCGAGAACAACCCTGCCCCTCGTCTGCCTGTCAATGCAGCCTATAATGCTTATCAGCGTTGTCTTGCCTGAGCCTGAGGGGCCCTTCAGTGCGGTAAAAGAGCCTTTTTTTATGCTCAGGCTCAGGTCCTCAAGGGCCCTCACCTCATAGGGCTTAGCTTCGTTGTAGACCTTCCATACACCCTCGCAGATAATAAGCTCTGAGTTCGAAGTTCGAAGTTCGAAGTTCGAAGTTGAAAACTGACTGCTTCCTGCTTTCTGCTGACTGCTGGCTGAATTATTCATCTTAATGCCTCAGCAGGCGGGACAGTAGCTGCCCTCCATGCGGAATATATGCTGCCTGCCATTGTGAGCACAAGAGAGAGAAAGATCGAAAGGATGAACGGAAGCGGCAGGAACCTGGCCGGAACAGTGAACGAGGGTATATTCCCGATGCCTGCGATAAAAAGCTGGGCTATAAAGAAGCCGTTAAAAAATTTTATCCATATATAGGAGACCATAAAAGACAGGGGAGCGCCTGTCAAAGCCAGGATGATGCCCTCAAAGAAGACCATCTCGAGCACCTCAGTCGTCTGCCATCCTGTTGCCTTGAGTATGCCTATCTCCTTCCTTCTCTCAGAGAGGCCGAACCCGGAGGTTACAAGCAATGCAGGTATTGCAATGGCAAAGGCGACTGTATAGAGAGCAACAAAGACACCGCCCTTCATGTTAAATCCGCTCTCTATGTATGACCTCACAAGTCCCTTTGTCTGTATCCTGAAGAACTTGCTGATCCTCTGCAGCCCCTCGCTCACAGCAGCTTCGTACCCGGGCTTTGTATATACTGCGATGTCTGTTGCAAAGCCTTCCATTTCAAAAACAGAATTAGCGTCCGTGATATTCATGAGAACAAGGTCAGAGGCCCATATACCTGATTCAGGGGTGAAGATGCCCGACACACGGTATTCCTTCCTCAGCACAAGGGGAATGCGGTTGACTATCGAAATAATCCTTACGCCTATCTCGAGGTTCTTGCCTATATCGAGGTTGAGGGCATCCGCCATGCCCTTTCCGATAACTATCCCACCCTCCTCCGGCAGAGAGCCCTTTAAAAAGCTCATCTGCTTTATCTCTTCAACAGGCAGGCCGAAAAGCACAGCGAGCTTTCCCCCGATATAAATCCTGCTGATGACCCTCGGGACAGACCTCGTCACTCCTTCTATCTTCTTTATCTCTTCAGCCATATTGACCGGTATAACGCCGTTCCTGCCGTACATGTCCATAGTCACATAGATATCTGCGCCCTCGCCGGCAGATATGCTCGACTGCGCCTTCACGCCTTCGAGGATCGCAATGGCGGATATGAACGGGAACAGGATTGCGACAAGGCAGAGGATAACAACAACGCTTCTCAGTTTATGCCTTGTTACATTTCCTATGGCAGCATATAGCAGATTAACGTGTTTCAACGGTTCTTTAAGGAAGCATCATATATCGTGAATCGTGTATCGTGCAACGTCTCATTTAGTGCTTATGCTCGTGCCGGTTCTGTTTTTCAACACCCGTCTTAGCAGCATTCAGAGCGCCTTCAAAGTTCATCACTGTGCCCCCATACTTGGAAGAGAATTTCTCTGCCTCTTCCTTTGTAGGAAAGGCGACCTTGCTTATCGGTGACATAGTCCCCGGTGCGGTCGACCCTACAACATAAAATGCCCTCTCCGCATCAAGCATATTCTCCGGCTTAAGATATTCAGCCACCTTCACATCCTTGGGGGCGTCTTTCGTTTTCATGCTCAAGACAGCGGCACAGTGCATTGAACAGGTATGGAAAGACCCCTTTGAGTTCTGGAATTCGTGTCTTGTCCTTGCCCATTTATTCCTGTCCATGCCGCAATTGTCACACTTCTCCTTGTCGGTGTATTTCTGCGGGCTCTTTATAGGATGCTCTATCTCGAGTTTCTCAGCCGACATGACAGTAACAGGCACCAGAAAGTTTATTAGTGCAAAAACCAGGGCTATCGAAACGCTTATTATCTTCATTTTACTCTTCTCCCTTTCATATCTGTATCTTACTTACGGCAATTTTATAGTTTAACATAAGGGCTCACTGCTGTCCAAAATATCTGTCAGAAAGGCTGAAGGCCGAAGAAACATAATAACGACACCTTATAAAATTAATCCAGACCTAATATCCATAAA
>CAKKPH010000185.1 GCA_919901585.1 Thermodesulfovibrionales bacterium
AACCAACGACCCACGCCTTAAAAGGGCGTTGCTCTACCAACTGAGCTAGCGGCCCGGAATTTGATAGGATACATATAAAATCCGGTTTTTGTCAATTCCAATGGCTACAAAAAAGCAAAATTATAGCGCCTTGTATTAACCATTATGGATTATATATCATAAACAATGGATTATAGACTTACAGAAAAGGTAAGGGCAGCAGGTTGAGCTGCAAAATTAGGTCCGTCGGACCTTGAGGAGATAATAGCCTCAATAAAAATGCGTCCGGAGAGGTCTGTGCTCGTGGGGCCGGGAGACGATGCAGGCGTCTATCTCCTTGATAACGGCACTGCATTAGTCGAGACTGTAGACCTCATTACGCCTCTTGTGAACGACCCGTTCATATTCGGCTCTATCAGCACTGCCAACTCCCTGAGCGACGTTTATGCAATGGGGGGAAGGCCGCTGACTGCCCTGGCGATACTCGGTTTTTCAACATGCGATTATGACAGTATTGTTATAGGCAATATACTGAAGGGTGCAATTGATGTGCTGGATAAAGCGGGTGTTGCCTTGATGGGCGGCCACAGCTTTGAGGATAATGAACTGAAGTTCGGGCTCTCTGTTACAGGCACTATAGACAAAGAGAGGATATTAAGGGTTACGGGCGCAATTCCGGGAGACCTGCTTCTGCTCACAAAACCGATTGGCATAGGTATTATCACAACAGCGCTTAAGGGCGGCAGGATAAAGGACAATGAAATAGAATATGCTGTGAAATGGATGCTCACCCTCAATGACAGGGCATCTGAGGCCGCACTCTCTGCCGGAGCAAGCGCTGCGACAGACATTACAGGCTTTGGCCTTCTGGGCCATGCCTCTAATATGGTCAAAGGTTCAGAGGTTGATTTTATTATTGAATATGATGAAGTGCCTGTTCTCGAGAATGCGATGGATTTCGTGTCCGGAGGGATCGTCTCAAAGGGTGCATATAATAACCTCAAATTTGTCCAAGATAAGGTCGACTTTAATCCATCTCTTCAAGAAGAGGCAAGACTGCTCCTTTCTGATCCCCAGACATCAGGCGGCTTGCTCGTGGCTCTGCCCGAGAGGAATATTGAGGCCTTTAAGTCAAAGGGGTTCAAATTTTGGGTGATCGGCAGGGTAGTAGAAGGCTCAGGAAAACTGATAGTGAGATAGACCCCTCTAAGAGATTAGCTTCTCAAACGGATATCCCTTCAGATAAGTCAGGAATTCATCCACTGGGTGCGTAACTATGGCATTCTTGTGGAAGATCAGCGAGAAGTCCCGGTAGAATTTCTCTTCCTTTATGCTGATTGTCTTGAGCGTGTTGTGTTTGCATTCCTTCCTTGCCGCCCATTCAGATATAATCGAGATGCCGATGCCGCTTTCGACCGCCTCTTTGATCGCTTCAGTGCTCCCGAGCATCAAAGGCGACTTCACGTCATGTGTGCTTATGCCGTGCATATTCAGATATTTCTCTATTATCTGCCTCGTGCCTGAACCCTCTTCCCTCAGGATGAAAGGCTCTTTGATGACATCGAAGATGGATATATCCTTTTTCTTTGCCAATGGGTGCATAGCGGATACGATAACTACGAGTTCGTCCCTTATAAGCTGTTCGACCTTCAGTTTCTGTGTGGTTAAGTCACCTTCAACGAGGCCGAAATCGATATTACCTGAATTCAGGAGTTCTACGATGCGTTTCGTATTCCCTACGAAGAGATGGAATTTAATCTTAGGATGGTTCCTACGGAAAGAAGAGATGATGGTCGGCAGCAGGTAATTCCCTATGGTAGTGCTTGCACCTATACTGATGCTGCCCTTGACAAGTCCTGTCAGCTCACCGATATCCTTTGTTGCTGAAGAGTAAAGAGAGAGTATCTCTTTGGCGTACTTGTATAGTATCTCACCTGCGGGTGTCAGGGTAACGGTGTTTGACGACCTGTCAAAGAGCTTTATCTCATAGAGTTCTTCAAGCGCCTGTATCTGCAAGCTGACAGCGGGCTGTGTGAGATGTATTATCTCAGAAGCCTTTGAAAAGCTCTTAGTCTCGGCAACCGTGCAAAATACTTTTAGTTTGTGGTCTTCCATGATCATTAATTTTTTTAATTCTATTATTAAAAAAACAATAAGTCAAGCATAAAGAAAGGTTTAAAAAAACAGGCGGGACATTCGGACTGTATTTGTTCAGGGCCTAAGCATAAAAAAAGCTACCTGCGGCTGAAGAAGAACCTCTTGAGTATGAGTGAGCATTCATCCTCCAAAACCCCGGAGACGACCTCTGTCTGATGGTTCAATCTCGTGTCTGAAAGTATGTTGTACAGACTCCCAGCAGCTCCCCCCTTTGAGTCTTTGCAGCCATAGACAAGCCTGCCCAGCCTTGCATTTATCATCGCCCCTGCACACATTATGCAGGGTTCTTTTGTTACATAAAGTGTGGCTCCGGTCAGACGCCAGCTGTTAATGCTTCTTGCGCCTGCCCTTAATGCAATGATTTCTGCGTGGCCTGCAGGGTCGTTGCTGCCTTCCCTGCAATTGTGCGCCTTTGCTGTGATCTTGTCTTCAATTACGAGCAAAGCACCGACAGGCACTTCGTCTTCAGAATAGGCGAGGCCGGCCTCTTCGAGGGCCAGCCTCATAAAGTATGCGTCCTGTTCCTTTAGGCTATTCACTTGTCACGGTTCACTGCCTTTAAGAGTGGCGCGCCCTGAGGGATTCGAACCCCCGGCCTGCGGATTCGTAGTCCGACGCTCTATCCAGCTGAGCTAAGGGCGCGGTTTAGCTCTTCCTGACCCCGTCTTTTAAGGTGATGTTGAATTTCGGATGTTCAAACGGGTGTATGTCCGGCATTTTCGAAAAAAGCCAGCCCCACTGTTTGCCGGGCGCAGGGAATATCTGCTTGTCTCCTTCATAGACTCTTATACCAACAGCAGGATTTGTGGGTTCAGCAGAAGAAGATGTTATCCTCCCTTCGTCCATTGTGAAACCGGGGAGGAATTCACCGACAACTATTTTCAAGTCTGAATCAGGGACCTTGTATTCGCTGTTCAGGTTCACTGTGATTTCCTGTTTTTTCTTCTTTGCCTTTTCTTCTATATTAAGCTTGACTGCGACCCACTTGCCTTTTACGCTCTCAGGAACAACCACATTGACCTGACTCTTTGATATACCTGCGCCATGCAGAGGGGGGGTCTGCGGCTGGACGGGCTGCATCTGTAGCGGCGGCTGGGCTGTCTTTGGGGCAACTTGTTGTTCATTGCCTTTGCAGGACATTAAAGACACCATTATGATTATTCCGAGACCGGCTGTTAAAAGTTTCCTTATCATGAGCCCTCCGTTTTACAATTAATAATGAGAGCGCGTCCGCCACAAAAAATGGCGGAGAGGCAGGGATTCGAACCCTGGGTGGAGTTTTACCCCCACAACCGCTTAGCAGGCGGCTGCCTTCGACCGGCTCGGCCACCTCTCCAAACTATATATTCTAACAACTCAGGTTGAAGTTTGTAAATGAGTTTTGTTTGGATGTGTAAAGCGGCTGCTGCCCGGATATCGTTAATCTGCCTCATCTCTTTGGTTTAAGATATTTTGGCTGTGGTATAATCCGTTATATGTATCTCTATCTGAACGACAGGATAGTGCCCAAGTCTGAGGCAGTGGTATCCGTGTATGACCATGGTTTTTTATACGGTGACGGCGTATATGAGACTATGAGGGCTTATGATGGTGTTGTCTTCATGATGGATGAGCATATCGAGAGACTAAGGCGCTCCGCAGAAATGATAAGGCTGCTCCTGCCAAAAGACAACGACGGGATAAAACAAGCTATTTATGAGACAATGATCGCAAACAACAGGACAAATGCCTATATAAGGCTCACTGTATCGAGAGGCTATGGCCCTATCGGTCTTGACCCTGACCTTTGCAAGGATGCGACCTTTGTGGTTGTTGCAGAGGAGATGAAGGACTATCCTGCAAGTATGTATAAGAACGGCATAAACATAATAATTGCAGGCACGAGGAGGAACCTGCGGGAGGCCATAAACCCTCAGATCAAGTCACTGAACTTCCTGAACAACATACTTGCTAAGATAGAGGCTAAAGACGCCGGGGCCTATGAAGCGATAATGCTCAACTTTAAAGGATATATCGCTGAAGGCACGATAAGCAATATTTTTTTTGTAAAAGATAACATAGTCTGCACCCCGTCGGTCGGATGCGGAATCCTCGACGGCATTACAAGAAAGATAATCCTTGACCTTGCTGTCCGGGAAGGGTTCAGGGTTAAAGAGGGCAGGTTTAAAACAGGCGACCTTTTCTCTGCCTCCGAGTGCTTCATTACGAACACAACCCTCGAGGTAATGCCTGTCAGGAAGGTGGATAATGTCAAGTTCACAAACGGCGATATCACAAGGCTCCTTCGGAGGGCTTACAAACAGGAAATAAGGGCTTATATTGCCAATGTCAAATCAAGCGGCCCGTCTTTGTGGGGATATCAGTAGGTCCTACTCCGGGATATTTTTATACATATAGAATGCTGCTGCCCCGAAGATTAAGGGCACAATCCATGCAGCTATGACCGGATCCAATAGTCCTGTATATCCCATCGAGAGGAACGATGTGTAACCAAGCCAATAGAGAAGGCTTATGAATATTGCTATAGCTGAAGTCACAAGTCCGCTCCCCATATCAGTCCTGCTTGCGAGCGCTATGCCGAGGACTATCATCACAATATTGATGAGCGGGAAGGATATCCTCGAGTTTATGTCAACTGTAAGCTTGATATTCTTCATCCCTGATGACTCGAGCTTCCTTGTATACGAATAGAGCTCCCTTAAGGTCATCTCATCCGGCCTCTGTATGCCCTTGTTCAGAATGTCAGGCGGGTCAATGACTTCAGACTGAAGCCCTTTGTGTTTGGTTGTTTTGCCTGTTGCAATGTCATATTCTGTTACATCATTAAGATACCAGACGCCTCTTTTTGAAGTGTCCGACCCCAGGACAGGCTTCCATTCAGCAGACCTGGCCTCGATCCTCTTTGTAAGGGCGAATGCCTCAATTTTAAAGATGCTTATGCCGTTAATGACCCCCTTGTCCGGCATGTATAGGTCGATCTTTACAATATGGTCACCGGTCCTGAACCATGCAGTGCCTTCCTTGAAGGTAATGCTGCCCTTGTTCTTTGTGATCGAGTCTTGTATCCTGCGCGCATTGGCCGAGAGGTGAGGCACTATGAACTCGCTCAACAAAAAGCCTGCAAGGCTGAGGAACAGGCCTGTGTAGATGAACGGCATCATCAGCCGCTTGATGCTTCCGCCTGCAGCCTTGATCGCAGTCGTCTCTTTCATCCTCCCTGCCTGACCTGTGATAAAGAGGCTGCTGATAAGAGTCGCCATCGGCATGAGATAGACCATATAACCGGGCATATTTGAGGCTGAATACAGGAGGACGTCGGCTATTGGCGGGTTGTGCTGCATGAAATCATCTATCTTATTCACAAGGTCTATCAGGCTCAGGATTGTACTTATCCCAATCAATATTATGAAAAAAAGTTTTAGGAACTCTTTCAGGTAATGTCTCTGTATTATCTTCATCTATTTCATCTATCTTTATTCTGTCTGCCTGAAGGCCCATAGAGAGCAGATGCCTGTTATTACTACCGGAGCCCATGCCCCTGTATAGTGCGGGAGGGCTCCTGATTTCGCCATATTCTCACCATAGATCAGTATAAGATAAAAAGCTGTAAAAACACTGAGGCCGACTGTGAGGCCTCCGAACCTGCCTGACCTGCCGGAGACCAATGACAGGGGCGGGCCGAGAAACATGAGTATGAGGCAGAGCGATGGGAATGACAGGCGCCTGTGGAATTCGAGGAATAAAGAGACCCTGTCGCCTGACTTGCTGTCCCTTGCTGCCTTGAGAAGCTCAAAAGGTGTCATCTCGCTGTTTTTTCTTGAAGGGCCCTCGAGCATCAGGTTCAGCACGAGGTTATATCTCTGAAAAAAGACCTCAACAGAGCCTTCCGGTTTTGCGATATGTATGTAGCCGTCATTCATATAGAGTCCGAGGTTCTGCTCATTGTCCGCATGTACCCTGCCCTCTTTTGCAATTAGGACCTTGGGTTCGTTCTTTTCCCTCCTGTCGTAGATGAATATGCCGTTCATCCTGCCTTCCTGCCTGCCGTTTACGAGTATGACAACGTCCCTGAAGGAGGTATTGAATATCCCAGTCTCTATCGCCATCGGCGCCCTCTGAGTGATTGTTTTTGAGATATAGCTCCTGAGCTTAACAGCGGACATCGGGCTGATATAGAAGCTGATGATTAGACCTACAAAGAAGCATGCCATGCCGAGGATTAAGACAGGTGCAGAGATACTCCTGAAGGACATGCCGGCGACTCTGAGCGCCGTCAACTCATTGTCCGCATTCAGCCTCCCATAAGTCAATAGGATTGTGAGGAGGAGGGACATGGGTATCGTAAGCATCATGAGCTGCGGCTGGAGATACAGGATTATCCTGAGCATGTCAGTTGCAGAAGCGCCGACCCCTGACAGGAACCTGCTTAGCCTGAGGATTTTTTCCATAAGAAGGAACAGGTTGAGTGATATCAGGCTTATGGTGAACGTTATAGCGAGATCCTTCAGGATCGACTTATGTATAATCTTCATTTGCATGTAAGTATAAAACAGTAAGCCGGTAAGAGTCGATAGTTTACGGGTCTCGAAACTGCACAAATTCGCATAAATAAATAAAAAAACAGTGGTGTTTTATTGCAAGTACACTGTTGAAATAATCGCACAATGACTATATGATACAGCTTAAGAATACATATTATGATCTGAAAAATAAAGGATTATTCACTGTATGGCATAATAAGGACTAAAAGGCAAGCTTGGCCTCTTTTTTGCTTAACAATACCGGCGATTGTTTATGCTAAAAAAAAATCTTGACAAAAGTGGAAGATAATGATATAAACTTTACAAATGCAAATGAAAAGCAGAATGCCTTTATAAAGATAGGGTTTCTATTTATTTTTATTTCTCAGGCTTCCATTGGGGGCTGATGATCATAATTTGTAGGGGGGTGATAAGAGGACAAAAGCATAATTCATTTGAAGAGTCTTTGTTAAGTTGAAGGTAAAAAATCCCGTTTCACGGGAAGAATGCTGCTAACCTAAAAAGTAAGGAGGGTTAGGAAATTGAAAAAGTATTTAGCAATAATCTTAGGAATGCTATTAGTCTTAGCAATGGTTGCTGTTGCCTCTGCTGAGACAAAGTTCACCATGAGCGGTGACGCCCGCGTAAGAGGCACCTGGCAGAACGACTATGATTTTAACAATGATGCAGATGCAGACAAGCGCTGGTGGGAGCACAGGATAAGGCTTGCTATTGATGCAGTTGCCGATGGTGGTTCATCATTACACACAAGGCTTTCTCTGACAGACTGGAACCAGACATGGACAGGCTCAGGTGAGGCAGGGGGGCTGACTGAACCCAATTCAAGGCTTCTTGACTATGCATACATTAATGTGCCTCTCGGCAACGGTGTAACCGCGACACTCGGCAAGGTAATAGTGGGCTGGGGTAAGGGATTTTGGGCATGGGACAGGCGTGCATACCGTCTTCTCCTCGGCAAACAGTTCGGCGACACTAAAGTGGTTGTCTTTACACAGAAGTCACTCGAGACTAATGTTACAGGCGACAAGAACCTCGATGACAACGACGCATACTCCATACTCGCAATCCACAAGACAAAGAACCTCACAGTCGGCGGTATATATGTTTATGCCAACGCTAAAGCATTAAACCCTATCGCAGACGGCCACGCCTTTAATGTCTATTTTGACGGCAAAGCCGGTGCTATTAATTACTTCGGTGAGTTTGTCTACACTACAGGCGATGCAAATGAGCAGGTTAATGCTGCCGGCAACAAGAAGAAGCCTTACGGCGGTTTTGTCCATCTTGATTACACAATGGGCAATGTAACTCTTGTCGGTGCAGTGGCACTCGCACAGAACGGATTCACCTCGGATAATGACTTCAATCCTACATTCTTCTACGGCACAGCTCAGTCAACAGCCGCGCTCAACTTCGGTGGAAACGGCGATACATTCGCAATCCTCGGAGCAGTTGTCTATAAGGTATCCAATGACCTTTCACTCATGGGCAAGCTTGCATATGCAAATGTTGACAAGTTCTCTTCATCTCAGGTGGATGTCAACCTCACAGAGCTTGACCTCGGCCTGACCTACAAGATCAACAAGAGCACCACATACAACATCGACTTCGGTTATCTGAAGCCGGACATAAAGGTGGCAGGCGCAAAGGAAGACCCGGCAATGGCCCTTGCGCACAGGATAGTAGTGAACTTCTAATTTAACTTATACGCTAAGGCGTTAAAAGGGGGCGGTCATAATTTTTTTGACCGCCCCCTTTTTTTCTGCTGTTACCGTGCTTGCAGTGCTTTCCTGACTGCCTCTGCAAGACGATCAATGTCCTCCTCAGAATGCCCTGCAGTCACTGTTATCCTGACCCTCGGTATCTTTACAGAGGGAGGCCTTATGGCAGGGGCATAGATGCCGTTTTCGAATAAAGCACTTGATATGCTGACAGTGCTCTCAAGGTCTCCTGTTATTAGCGGTATGATAGGCGTCCGGCTTTCCCCTGTGTCACAGCCGACCTCCTTCAAGGCTGAAACAAGCCTCTCGCGCCTGCTCCAGAGTCTGCTTATAAGCTCAGGCCTTTCCTCAATGATATAAAAGGCCCTTAGGGCTGCGGCAGCAGCGCATGCAGGAAGCGCTGTTGAGAAGATCAGGCTCCGCGCAGTGTTTGTTATCCATTCAATGACATCCTTGCTGCCTGCTGCAAAGGCCCCGAAAGAGCCGAGCGCCTTTGAAAAGGTGCCCATCTGAATAATCCATGGTTCGCTTTTTATATTGAAGTGAGTGAGTGCGCCTTTCCCGGCGCCGAGGACGCCGGTGCCATGGGCATCGTCGATGTAAAGAAGTATTGAGTGCTGAGTGCTGAGTGAAGAGTGAAGAGAAATACAGAGGTCGTAGATATCATTCAGAGGGGCGATATCACCATCCATGCTGAAGACCGTGTCGGTTATTACGACAAACCGCCCATCCCCCCTGTATGACATGGACTCTTTCCTGACAAGGTCCTCGAGATGGCTGATGTCTTTGTGCCGGTATATAAGGGTCTTTGCCCTGCTGAGCCTGCAGCCGTCAATAATGCTCGCATGGTTTAGTTTGTCACTGAATATGATATCCTGGTCTCCTGCAATGGCCGGTATTGTGCCGGTGTTGGCAGCATAGCCGGAGTTGAAAACCACGGCGGATTCAGTTCCCTTGAACAGAGCGATTTTATCTTCGAGTTCTCTGTGCAGACTGGTGCCTCCGGCAAGCAGCCTTGATGCGCCACTGCCGTAGCCGAACCTTTTGATGAATTCATTGACCGCTTTAATTATAGAAGGATGGTTTGCGAGGCCGAGGTAGTCATTTGATGAGAAGTTCAAAACCTGTCTGCCGTTCAAAATTATCCTCTGCCCCTGAGGTGATTCACGGTCAATTATAGTCCTTGCGAGATGGCTTTTATTTAGGGCCTCAAGTTCTTTCTCAAACATGATTTATATTACCATATGCACTGTATTATCGATTTATAATTAGATTTAATAATCATTTTCTTGACAAGTTTTTTTTGCATGTGGTAAGCTTCTATGGCTGATATCAAGCGGGGGAAACAATAATGTTAGAGCTTAATAAATGGTTCTTTGTTTTATTGCTGAACTTCCTTGTCCTGTTGTACCTTCTTAATGTAATTCTCTTCAAGCCTCTTCTCAGGCTTTTTACAGAGAGGGAAGGCGCCATCAACAATTCATTAAACGCAGCAAGAGACCTTGAGAAGAAAAAGGATGAGGCTGTCCTGCAGATGAACCGTGAGCTCCAGAATGCGCGCAGCCAGGCGATGGAGCTGTTCGAAAACATGCGCATCGAAGGCCTGAACAGGCAGAGGGAGCTTCTCGATACCGCAAATTCAGAGGCCTCGGGCCTTATAGATAACGCGAGAACAGATCTTAAAAAAGAGACCGGGAGGGTAAGGCAACAGCTGCGTGCTGATGCAGAAAAGTTCTCGGACGAGATTGTAAGGAAGCTCATAGGGGTATGAAGCTCAGGTACTACTTGCTACATAGTTTCTGCTGCTTACTGCTTACTGCCTACTGTCTACTATTTTTCCCTTCTTTCTCTCTTGCCGCTGAGGGCGCAGCCCACGGAGGCGACTGGAAGGAGTGGCTCTGGAAGATAGTCAATTTCGGGATACTTGTATTTATACTTGTGAAGTTTGTCGGCAAGCCGCTCAAGGACTTCCTAAGGCAGCGCACTGAGCTTATTGAAAAGACGATGAGAGATGCTAATGCGGCAAGACAGGTTGCTGAACAGGCGCTTGCTGCCATAGAAGGGAAGCTGAGACTCAAGGATAGGGAGATAGAAGAGATTCTTGTCCAGTCCAAAAATTCAGCGAAGCTTGAGCAGGAGCTTCTCATAAGCCAGGGAGAGCAGATGAAGGAGAGGATACTCGAACAGGCGCGCAACAGCATAGACTATGAGCTGAGACTTGCTAAGGAGGCGATAAAGGCTGAGGCAGCAGAGACCGCTGTCGGGCTTGCAGAGAAGAAGATAAAGGAAAGGCTCGTTGGTGAATTGCAGACAACCCTTATCGAGAAATCAATCAATATGGTAGAGTCCGGCAAATGAGACGCTCTCAGGAAATCAGAAGATATGCGAAGATGCTGCTAAATACCACAGGCATTGACGAAATACCTGTGGTATTAAAAGAGCTCGGGACTGTCGATAGTATAATCTCAGAGAGCAGGGAGTTCAGGGGAGTGCTCGAGAACCCCTTATTTACAACTCAGGAAAGGGAAAAAGTAATCAGGGAGGTCTCGAATAAATTTAAACTATCGGAAAAGACAGCGAGGTTTGTCATCTTCCTCTCCGGGCAGAGGATGATAGCCGGCCTTCAGGATTTGATACAGCTTGCCACAGCACTTTATCTCGAAAGGATGAAGAGGGCCAGGGCTGTTGTTGTCACACCGGTTGATTTGCGTGATAAATATGAGGGCAGGCTCAAGGCATCCCTGAAGAAATTGACCGGCAGGGATGTTGATATTGAGTATATTATAGACCCATCGCTTCTCGGCGGCATGATTGTAAGGGTCGGAAGCACAATGTATGACAGCAGCATAAAAGGCCAGTTGAGGCTGTTAAGAGATGATCTTATTAAGGGGTGATAACTATGGAGATTAAGGTTGAGGAGATAAGCGAACTTCTTAGAAAGCAGATAACCGATTTCGAAAAGAAGGTCGATGTCAGCGAGATAGGCACTGTTATATCTGTCGGTGACGGTATAGCAAGGATATACGGGCTCGAAAAGTGCATGGCGTCCGAGCTCCTGGAGTTCCCGAATAATGTGTTCGCTATGGCACTCAACCTCGAGGAGGACATGGTCGGAGCGGTCCTCTTTGGCGAAGACTCGCTCATTAAAGAGGGTGATATTGTAAAGAGGACAGGCAGGATCATGTCGGTGCCGGTCGGTGATGCAATAATAGGAAGGGTTGTTAATGCAATAGGCCAGCCGATTGACGGGAAAGGCCCGATAAATACCACAGAGGCAAAGCTTGTCGATATAGTTGCCCCTGGCATTGTTGACAGGCAGCCTGTCAGAGAGCCCCTCCAGACAGGCCTGAAGGCAATAGACTCAATGATACCTATAGGCAGGGGGCAGAGGGAGCTTATAATCGGCGACAGGCAGACAGGCAAGACTGCTATAGCCCTCGATGCTATTATCAACCAGAAGGGCGGGGATGTCATATGTATCTATGTCGCAGTGGGCCAGAAGCGCGCTAACATAGCCCGTGTTGTCAAGACACTTGAAGACTTCGGCGTAATGGGCCATACCATAGTCGTATCTGCAACTGCGAGTGAGCCTGCACCTCTTCAGTTCATCGCACCTTTTACAGGATGTGCAATAGGCGAATACTTCAGGGACAAGGGACGGCATGCCTTGATTGTATATGATGACCTGTCCAAACAGGCTGCATCGTACAGACAGCTTTCACTCTTGTTAAGGCGTCCCCCCGGACGTGAGGCCTATCCAGGAGATGTTTTCTACCTCCATTCAAGGCTCCTTGAGAGGGCGGCAAAACTTTCAAAGGAACTCGGCGGCGGGTCTCTCACAGCGCTTCCGATCATAGAGACACAGGCAGGAGATGTCTCCGGATACATACCTACAAATGTAATATCCATTACAGATGGACAGATATACCTTGAGCCTGAGCTTTTTTATGCCGGCGTGAGGCCGGCAGTCAACGTCGGTCTCTCTGTCAGCCGTGTGGGCGGTGCTGCACAGACAAAGGCGATGAAGCAGGTTGCCGGCACCCTGAGGCTTGACCTGGCTCAGTTCAGGGAGCTTGCTGCCTTTGCGCAGTTCGGGTCTGACCTTGACAAGGCAACCCTCGCACAGATAGAGAGGGGAAAGAGGATGGTAGAGCTCCTGAAGCAGGGGCAGCATATGCCTCTGCCTGTTGAAGAGCAGATAGTTGTCCTCTTTGCAGGCGCTAACGGCTATCTCGATGACCTGCCGGTTGAGGCTATAAGGAAGTTTGAAGACGAGCTCCTCAGGTTTATACGGGCGAACAAGGCGGATATAAAGGCAGAGATTAAGGAAAAGAAGATCATAGATGAATCTCTCAAGGAAAGGCTCTCAAAGGCTGTTGAGGATTTCAAAAAGGGATTCCAGGCGTAGATGCCGACATTAAGAGACATAAAGAGACGGATAAAAGCGGTCAGCAATACACGCCAGATTACAAAGGCGATGAAGATGGTTGCTGCTGCAAAGCTCAGGAAGTCCCAGTCAAGGATGTTCGAGCTGAGGCCGTATGCAGAGAAGATGGAGGATGTCCTGAGCAGCCTTGCAAGTGGCGCTGACAGCACATTGCACCCGCTGCTCACAGCAAGGCCGAGGAAGACTGTCGAGGTGTTGGTGATTACGAGCGACAGGGGGCTGTGCGGCGCTTTTAACAATAATATACTAAAAACTGCCGCAGGTGTGATATCCGGTTTAAAAAAAGACTGGTTTGATGTGACAATAACCGCAATAGGCAAAAAGGCGATTGACTATTTCAAGAGGAGGAATGTCCCTCTCAGGAGGACATGGGCCGGACTCTCAGGAAGGGTGACATATGCAAGTGCTCAGGAAGTTACGAACGACATCATCGAGAACTATATAGGCGAGACCTTTGACGAGGTGCTTTTGATACATAATGAGTTTCTGTCGGTTATGGCTCAGAAGGTCACTAAAGTGAAGCTCCTGCCGTTAGTCGGGACCGGTGACGACAGCGCTCCTCAAGCATCGGTTGACTTCCTGTATGAACCTTCGCAGGAAGATATCTACCAGGTGCTTTTGCCGAAGAAAGTCGGGATACAGATATACAGGGCCCTCCTCGAGTCACAGGCGTCTGAAGAGGGTGCCAGGATGACAGCAATGGGAAATGCGACTAAGAATGCCGATGAGATGATCGACAGGCTGACGCTTCAGTATAACAAGGCAAGACAGGCGACAATAACCAGGGAACTAATGGACATCGTGGGAGGAGTTGAGGCGTTGAAATAGTAATTGTTAACAAATAGCAAGGACTTATTCTTTGCTTACTAAGGAGTTCATAAGTATGGAGACATTGAATGTAAAATCCCTCCTAACCTCCCTTTGCCAAAGGGAGGGATAA
>CAKKPH010000186.1:0-18051 GCA_919901585.1 Thermodesulfovibrionales bacterium
CGCTGTCGGGATCGAATGCAGGACCGGCGACAAGTTTATAAATGACCTTATAGCGCCTCTGAATCATTCTGAAACTTCTATCTGTGTAAGGGCAGAGAGGGCGTTTCTCAAGAGGCTCGAGGGCGGATGTCAGGTGCCGATCGCAGCGTATGCGCGAATAGAAAAGGGGCAAGGGGTAGAGGGCAAGGGGCAAGTTAACTCCGAACTACGAACTACGAACTACGAACTCTTATTTATGGACGGTCTTGTCGGCAGCATAATGGGTGACAGAATTATAAGAGCTCACACCGAAGGTAATAGGGAAAACGCAGAAGCGCTTGGAATTCAATTGGCGGAAGACATCCTCTCAAGAGGCGGCAAAGAGATACTGGACGAGGTGTATGGCAGGACTTGAAAAAGATATTCACTCTCGGAACCGGCAGGAGGAGCGAAGAGGACTTCATAGAGATACTCAAGGCTTATAATATCGAAGCGCTTATCGATGTCAGGAGTCTGCCGAAGAGCAAGAATGTACATTTTAACAGAGGAAACCTCGAAGAGCTTCTCTCAAGTGAAGGCATCGGATACTACTACCTCGGCAGGGAACTCGGGGGCTTCAGAAAAGGCGGATATATTGCATATACGCTTACTGAGGGTTTCATGCAGGGGATAAGCAGACTCGAGGCTGTTGCCGTCCAAATGCCCTCTGTAATAATATGTGCTGAGAGGTTCCCCTGGAAATGCCACAGGAAGTGGATAGCAAGAGAGTTGCATAAAAGAGGCTGGGAAGTTGCGCATATAATGGATAAGGGAAAGGTATGGACGCCAAAATAGGAAGGGAAGAGAGGATCATGTATGGAAAAACATAATTTCTTGACTGTTGTAACTGATGTGATGAAAGGCATGGTCTCCCATGAAAACATGATGGCCTCGATGTACAGGTCGGGCATGAGGGGCGAGGCGCGGAACCTTGAACTCATGACAAATGAAGAGGTGAGGCTCGACAGGTTCATTGAGGGTTTAGGAGAGATAAATGAGATAAGCATAGAAGATGACCTGATGGATGCGCTTGTCCACAGGTACTTCAGGAATACAAACTACCTGGCCGACATAAAAGAGGGATATATTGATGTCTCGTCCCTTGGGGATGAGAAGATCAATTTCTGGAAAAAGGCGATACTCTTTAGACCGGCAGCCGGCAGCGTGAACAATCCCGGGGATCTGCCGACCGGCAGCAGCAATGAAGTTCCAGAAGCTTGTTGAGTATTTCGAACATCTCGACGCGACAACAAAGCGCCTCGAGATGTTCGATATACTTTCTGGATTATTCAGGGAATCCCCTGCCGGTGAGATAGACAGGATAATCTACCTGTCTCAGGGTCAGCTCCTGCCCCCATTCAGGGGCATCGAGATGGGCATGTCAGAAAAGCTCCTGATACGTGCAATATCAGAAGCCACAAGCACCCCTACCAAGACAGTCGAAGAGACTTTCAGCCGGACAGGCGACCTCGGAGCAGCAGCAGAGAAACTCATCACTCACAGGGGCTCTAATCTTGGCGTAGAAAACGTGTACAACGAGCTCATGGATATAGCCATCACCTCAGGTGCAGGAAGCGTAGAGAAAAAGATAGGGTTTCTCAGCAACCTCTTGAAGGGCAGTTCTTCAAAAGAAGCAAAGTATATTGCGCGGTTTGTGCTCGGCAGGTTAAGGCTCGGCATTGGAGACCCTACAGTCCTTGAGGCGCTCGCACTCGCTGCCGGAGACAGGGCCCTGCGGCCTGACCTCGAAAGGGCTTATAACCTATGCTCCGACCTCGGCCTTGTTGCAAAAACCCTTATGCAGAAGGGCATAAATGGCGTAAGGAAATTCAGGATCCATGCAGGTTATCCTGTCCGCATGGCGCTCTGTGAGAGGCTCCCTTCACCAGAGGAGATAATTGCGAGGCTCGGGAGGACTGCTGTCGAGGCAAAATACGACGGTTTCAGGTGTCAGGTGCATAAGGACGGGGAAAAAATAGAGATATTCTCGAGGAACCTCGAAAGGACGACCTCGATGTTCCCTGACATAATCAAGGCAGCGAGGGATTGTATAACGCCAAAAAAGGCAATTTTTGAGGGCGAGGCACTCGCATTCAACGAGGCTACCGGAGAGCTCTTTCCTTTTCAGATAACGATACAGCGGAAGAGGAAGCACGGCATAGAAGAGAGCGCAAAGGAATATCCTCTTAAGTTCTTTGCATTCGAGCTCCTCTATATGGACGGTATCGACTATACAGAGAAGCCTTACCTTGAGCGAAGGGAAAAGCTCGAATCTGTCATAAAAAGAAATAACGTGATTGAGCCCTCAGAGATGTTCATCACAAGCGACCCCAAAGAGATCTACAAATATTTTGAAGCCGCTATAGAGCGCGGGCTTGAAGGTGTTGTAGCTAAGAGGCTTGACGCAACGTATGCTGCAGGCGCGAGGAACTTCAACTGGATTAAGTTAAAGAGGAGCTACAGGGGAGAGCTTGCCGACAGTATTGACCTCTGCATAGTCGGCTATTTCAGGGGCAAGGGCTCAAGGGCAAGGTTAGGTGTCGGCGCAGTCCTCGGTACTGTGTATGAGCCTGAGACAGACACGTTCCGGACTGTGAGCAAGGTCGGTTCCGGCTTTTCAGAGAAGGAGCTTGCAGAACTCAGGGATACCCTCGACAAGATAAGGATCCCGCACAAACACCCGCGCGTCGAATCAGTCATAAAAGCTGATGTCTGGGTAGAACCTCATTACGTTATTACAGTGACTGCTGACGAGATAACACGCTCGCCCTCCCACACAGCGGGCATTGACAGCGATGGGATTGGATATGCACTAAGGTTCCCGAGGGCTGTAGGGTTCCTCCGACATGATAAGAAGCCTGAAGATGCCAATACTGTCAAAGAGGTTATCGAGATGTTCAAACAGCAGAAAAACGTCAAGGTACAGGCCTAATCAGTCGTCTTGCCCTTTACATCAGGAGCCTGCTCATTTGGCCGGTCTTCCCCTGAATGTTCATTTTCAAACGCCTCTTTGTACTCAGGGATTACTACTCCCCTCCTGACCATGATGCTGTAGATGAGTTCAGAGCGGTTAATAACATAGCGCTGCTCACTGCCCGGGTTATACTTCCTCGGGTTAGGCAGGACTGCAGCAAGACGAGATGCCTCTTCAGGGGTAAGCGCTGAAGCGGGCTTGCCGAAATAGTGCCTTGAGGCAGCCTCTGCACCGAATATGCCCTCGCCCCATTCAATCACATTAAGGTATATCTCGAGTATTCTTTTCTTTGAAAGAGCCTTTTCTATTCTCCAGGTGATTATCGCTTCAGCCGCCTTTCTCAGAGGGTTCTTCGAAGGCGATAGATAGAGGTTCTTCGAAAGTTGCTGACTTATGGTGCTGCCGCCGAATTTGAATTTCTTTGCCTTAATGTCCTTTTCGACAGCCTTTTTGATAGCCTCATAATCAAAACCCTCATGCCTCCAGAACTTGTCATCCTCAGCGATGAGGACCGCCTTGATGAGGTATGGAGATATCTGTGATAATGGGACCCATATCTGATTCAGCCTTATCTCCCTGCCCCTTCCCTTCCACTCCTTCTCCCTGTATTCCATAAGCCTGGTCTTGGCAGGGTTCTCCTTCCTCAGGCTTTTGATGTCGGGCATGAAGATTATATAAATAGATAAGAGTGCAAAAAGCGTTATTATTGAGATGAGCAGGAGTCTCTTGAGATGTCCGGGGACAGGCATCGGATGCTCAGACTACTATCTCTGTGCCTATCCCCTCATTTGTGAATATCTCAAGCAGAAGGCAATGAGGCACCCTGCCGTCAACTATGTGTGTCTTTTTCACTCCGCCCTCAAGTGCTCCGGTACATGCCTGCACCTTCGGCAGCATGCCGCCTGATATTGTGCCGTTACCGATGAGCCTCTTGATGCCCTTTTTGTCAACAGTCGATATTACCTTACTGTACTTGTCCTTAATACCCTGAACATCGGTGAGCAATATCAGCTTTTCAGCCTTTAAGGCAGAGGCGACAGCAGAGGCGACATAGTCAGCGTTTATGTTGAACGCCTCTCCGTTACTCCCAACGCCTATAGGCGAAATCACAGGTATAAACCCGTCCTTTTCGAGTGAATTCAGTATCCCGGGGTCAATATAGTCGACTTCACCGACAAGGCCGATGTCTATTAACTCCTCCTTGCCTTTATCAGTAGATTTTTTAAGGAGCTTTTTCCTTGCCTTTATGAGCCCGCCGTCCTTGCCACTCAGACCGACTGCCCGGCCTCCGTGGCTGTTTATAAGTGCTACAATCTCCTTATTGATAAGACCTCCGAGCACCATCTCGACAATATCCATCGTCTCCCTGTCTGTCACACGCTGGCCCTGAACAAATGCAGGCTCTTTGCCCATCCTCTTCATAGTCTCGTTTATCCTCGGGCCTCCGCCGTGGACTATGACAGGCCTGATGCCTATGAAGTTAAGGAGCACCACGTCCTGAGCAAAAGAGTCCTTAAGCGCATCCTCTGCCTGAGCCGCACCTCCGTATTTTATGACAAAGGTCTTACCGTAAAAATTGCGGATAAACGGCAGTGCCTCTATCAGTGTATTAGCCTTTTCAATAAGCCTTTCCATATCCTATTCCCTTTCAAAACACGGGATGCATGCTATCTTGCCTTGCCTGAGCCTTGCCTTTGGCTCAGCCACCTTCTCGCCGCAGAATCCGCACCTGACGCTCGCATATATCTTCGCCTCCGGAGGCAATTCAAGTCTCATCTTTTCGATCTTCATCAATTCATCATCCGGTGCACCAAGTATAGCCTGCATCTTTTTTGCCTTTCTGTCATGGACTGCCCTGAGCACTTCCTCAGACCTGTCACCTTCAGAATACCTCTTCCACAGCTCCTTCTCTTCGCCGGTCTCCTCAGGAGTCCTGAAGTCAACAGAGATCCTTACAGCCTCTCCTGACGGCCTCTTCAGAAAGGTGTAGACCTGTTTGCCGAAGTCCCTGAAGATCAGGTTCCCCTTTCCAAAGGTGCAGCCGACTATAGCCTGAATAGCATCAACAGCGCAGGAGTCGTTCTCGACTATTGCCACTATCTCCTCGTCCTCAGATATGCTGTCCGAGCCCATCTCCCTCATGCCTGCAAGCGCAACCCTGTAACCGAAAGCAAGCCCGGGACAGCTATGGCCATGGAACTCTGCAACCTGCTCAAAACTCTTCATAGCTTCGATTTTACACAAAAACTATAAAATACGCAAAAGTGCGGCAGGGCTTCTATGAAGCAATAGTTCTGTCCACGTAGTATAATTATAATGATGGAATCTCTCCTGTTGAAACTGATTAATACCTTTATCCCTATCTTTGTGGCGATAGACATCTTTGTTGTGCTCCCGCTATTTATCTCACTTACTGAAGGCATGTCAAAGACAGAAAGGTTTGCGGTGGTCAGAGACTCCATAGTTACTGCCGCACTTGTGAGCATCGCCTTTATTGGGCTGGGGGAGATAATATTCAAGGTGCTCGGCATAACCACCAATGATTTCAAGATCGCAGGCGGGCTTATCTTACTCGTCTTTGCAGTCCTCGACGTCGTCAAGCACAGTGAAGAGCGCCGGATGCCCCCGGGCAAGATGGGTGTTGTACCGATAGGCGTCCCGTTAATTGTGGGCCCTGCAGTGCTCACCACACTCTTAGTGCTCGTCGACCACTACGGCCTTTTATCAACAATCTTATCGCTGTTTTTAAACCTTCTTGTTGTTTATGTCTCGTTCATTAATGCCGAGAGGATCATAAAACTAATGGGCCGTGGAGGAATTGCCGCCCTGTCTAAGATCATGGCCATACTCCTCGGGTCCATAGCAGTCATGATGATACGCATAGGGATCGAAAATATACTCAGGGGTTATGCGATCAAATAGATACCGGCATTTTCAACTTGGCGGAGAGGGGGGGATTCGAACCCCCGGTGGAGTTGCCACCACAACGGTTTTCGAGACCGCCGCTTTCAACCGCTCAGCCACCTCTCCAACGGCGCAGTCTATAGTGAACAGCGATCAGTATTCAGAGTATTCAGCATAAAACAGATAATAACATCTATTCAATGCAGGATAATGATATCTGAAGCCGGTATTTACCGGTATTTAAGGGTATGTCCTTCTACGGATATCCATTCAGTCCGGGTTATTGAACCGCCGCGTTTTCAGCCGTCCAGTAGAGGATCCTGTTGCACTGAGGGCACTGGATTATCTTTTCGCATTTCTTTAGCTCAACAAAGAGCTGAGGCGGTATGTTCATGTGGCACCCCTGACAGATTTCATCCCTCGCCTCGACAACAGCCGGATCGCCCTTTGTGGTGAGTATCTTGAAATAAAGGTTATAAAGCTCCTTGTCTATCTCCTTAACAGCCGCAGACCTTTTATTCATCTGACCAGTTATCTCTTTTTCAGCCATTCTGACATCTTCGTCCAGCCTTTTCTTAAATGTCTCGAATTTTTCCTTCTCTGCCTTAATCTTTTCTTCCTCGGCCTTAAAGCCCGTGAATGCAGCATCCACCGACTCCATTAATACAAGGATCTCATCCTCTATCGCAATCCGCTCCTTTTCGGCAGACTCTATCTCCTTCTGATGAGCCTGATACTCCTTGTTTGTCTTAATCTCAGCAGAGCGTGCCTTCAGTTTCCTTATCCTGTCGTTTATATCCTCGAGAAGGCGCTCTTTTTCCTTCTTCTTCTTCTCAGCAGCGTCATATTTCTGCTTCTGTCTGTCGTAGGACGCCTGAGCATCCCGCATTGGTTGTTCGGCAGATAAGGCCTTCTGAGGGATGGTGTCGATGGTCATTTTTTGTCTTATTATTGAAGAATCTGTTTTCTGGAGCTCTATAAGAAGCCTGATCTGTTCTTTCACATACCCTCCATACCCTCTGATTTTGAGAGCTACGGACAAGGGTCAGGAAGAAAGGCGCTTAAACCTCCGGCAATAGTCCTGAACCTTATATGGTGGGCCCACCAGGACTCGAACCTGGGACCAACCGGTTATGAGCCGGTAGCTCTACCAACTGAGCTATGGGCCCTTAATGAGTAACAAGACATGCAAACAGCAAGAGCAGGAAAAAGAGTTACTCAATTAAGCCTTTTTGTCAACCCGTAACCTGTTAATATAAACATCCTATTCCTTATAAGTCAAGGATTTTCGATAAATGTCCTTAACCATCTGCTCCTTGTAGGGTGCTTCAGCTTCCTTATAGCCTTGACCTCTATCTGCCTGATCCTCTCCCTTGTGACCTCAAACTCCTGACCGAGCTCTTCGAGCGTCCGTGGAGGCTCTTCGCCGATTCCGAACCTCCTCCTGATGATGTTCGCTTCTTTTGTGTTGAGTGTGCACAATACCCTGTTGATCTGGGATTTGAGGTCATCATTTATTGCGATATCGAGCGGTGAGGGCATCGCCTTGTCCTCGATAAAATCACTCAGATGGCTGTCCTCTTCCTCACCTATAGGTGTTTCGAGGGATATCGGCTCTTTCGAGATCTTGAGTATGGCCCTGACTCTTTCTACCGGCATCCCCACCTTGACTGATATATCTTCCGGCGACGGCTCGTCCCCGAGTTCCTGAACAAGCTCCCTCGCTGTCTTTGTGATGCGGCTTATTATCTCGACCATATGCACAGGTATCCTTATGGTCCTCGACTGGTCAGCGAGAGCCCTTGTTATGGCCTGCCTTATCCACCATGTGGCATAGGTGCTGAACTTATAACCCCTCCTGTATTCGAACTTGTCAACGGCCTTCATTAGCCCGATATTGCCTTCCTGAATAAGGTCAGAAAAGCTCAGCCCCTTCCCGATGTACCTCTTGGCTATGCTTATGACGAGTCTGAGGTTAGCCTCAATCATCGCGCTCTTAGCATGGAAAATCTCATTTTTCGCTTCTGTGAGGACATCCGCTGACTTCTTCATCTCCACGTACTTTCTGCCTATCGATTTTTCGATCCACTTTATCTCGCTGAGATAGCCCATGTATCTTTCGGCAACCTTATCGCCCAAATCTCCGGAGGCCTGCTGCCTTCCGGAACTGCCCCGCATATCCCTTGAGATGCTGCACCTGACAGCTACTCTTGGGTATTTGCGTGTACCTGCATCAACATCGTAGCCGAGGGCACTGAGCCTCTTTATATAGGACGAGATCTTTTTATCTAAATCCTCTATGCACAGGACAGCCTTCTCGAGCTCTTCCGAAAAGACATAAAGCACGTCGTCCCTCAGTTTCAGGGCATTGATCTTCTCAATAATCTTCATCATGGCAGTCTCAAGCGGCCGGTTAGAGTCAGACTTGTTTTTAGTCTTCGTCATTCTCACTGATAGCCTTTTTGACCTGCCCGAATTGAGATTCATTTTAGTATAAAGCCTCTTTATTTTTTCCGTTATCTCATAAAACATCTTGCCGTCTTCTGACAATGGCTCTCCTGAGTCATTATCATACTGTATGATCTCATCCAGAGGCGCTTCTCCCTTCTTCACAAGTTCACCCAGGGCAATGAGTTTCTTAATGGCAAAAGGAAGCGAGAATACTACGGCCATCGTCTTTTCCCTGCCGGCCTCTATCTGCCTTGCAAGCTCGACCTCCCTGTTCTTTGTTAAGAGCGGGATGCTGCCCATTTCCTTCAGATACATCCTTACAGGCTCAAACTCGCCTTCGACAACGGACTCCTTTCCCTCTTCAATCTCCTCAAGGGTCTCAAAGTCCTCCCTCTCCTTAAAGAACTCGTCTTCACGGCCTTTCCCATAATCATCAAAGTAGCCGAAGCCTTTCTTCACCTTGCCTCCTTTAGCATCTTTCGTTTTTCGAGCAATAGTGCATTTAAAAGCTCTGGGTCGCCTGACATCTCGAGTTCCCTGCGCCTCTCATCAAATTTTCTTGAAGATACCTTCCTTATACAGTCATCTATATTTTTGTCGGCAATCTCAAGGTCAAAGCCAGGATGGAGCGTCAGCCGTGTAACAAGCATTTCTTCTTCCCTGTCCAGGTGAGGCATTAACGAATCCATTGTCTCGCCTGTGCCGATTGCAGAGAGCTCCTCCATTATCCGTCTCACAGCAGGACTTCTGAACTCATGGAGTCCGACAATCTTCAATATGTAAGGGACCCTCTCAGGGAAGGCGATTGATGCGCTCAGCAAAAGGATCTCTTCATCGTAAATGAGCGGTTGTACCGGAACTGCCGGCGCTGCAGGGCGGCCGGCCTTTTCCCTTATCTTCCTGCTCAGTCTCTTTAACTCCTCCCTGATAACGCTCTCTCTGAAGCCGGTCTTCTCAGATAGTTCCAGGATCAGTTCCTCCTTCATCAGAAGATCGCTTGCACGGGATATGAACTCAACAGCCTCATGCACTGCCCCTGTCCTGTCTTTTTCTGATGTATTGAGAACAAAGTCAACAGGCGAGCCTGAGCCTGCGAGCAGTCCTTTAAAGGCAGTTGCGCCTTTATTCCTGATGAAACTGTCAGGGTCTTCTTTCTCAGGCAGGACAAGTATCTTTGGAGATAACCCCTGCTCGATGAGCATGCCGAGGGACCTCCTCGCCGCAGACCTTCCTGCATAGTCACCGTCAAAGACCAGAAAAACTTTATTTGTGAACCTCTTTATCTTCTGGAGATGAGAGGAGGTAAGCGCTGTCCCGAGGGGCGCGACAGTATTGTTTATGCCGTTCTGATGGCAGGTGAGGACATCAAAGTATCCCTCAACAACGACCGCATGGCCCTCTTTCCTTATCCCCTCTTTGGCGTGGCTCAGGCCATAAAGAGTTTCACCTTTTTTGAAGAGTATGGTGTCCGGCGAGTTCAGGTACTTTGGCTCTGAATTGTCCATCACCCTGCCGCCGAATCCGACAACATCGTTCTGGAGGTTAAAGATCGGGAAGATTATCCTATCCCTGAATACATCATAATTGGACTTTGTGCCTGCTGAGACTATGCCTGACTGCAGGACAACAGGATTCTGGAACCCCCTGCCCTTCAGATAGTTTGTTATCTGATTCCATTCCTTTAATGAATAACCGAGCGAGAATGCATTGATGGTCTCCTCTGTCAGGCCCCTCTCAATGAGGTACAAGGATGCGCCTTTTGTCTTCCTGAGATTCTCCCGAAATACGTCCAATACCTTCTTATGTATATCGAGCAGTTTATCCTTGATATCGTCATTACTGCTTTCGAACCTGTATGCCTTAAGATCAATCCCTGCTTTCTTTGCGAGCATTTCCAGTGCTTCGTGGAAATTAAGGTTCTCATATCTCATCGTGAAGCTTACCATGTTGCCGCCTGTACCGCATCCGAAGCAGTGGTATATCTGCTTGTCAGGGCTCACCATGAAAGAGGGGGTCTTTTCTGAATGGAAAGGGCAGAGGCCTTTATAGTTCTGGCCTGAACGGCGCAGTTCCAAGTAGTCTGATATCACATCAACTATATCGAGACGTGCCCTTATTTCTTCAAGAAGCCTTTCAGCCTTCATAAAAGATAATAATGAATTCCCGGTAATTAATAAAGTCTTTCCGAATAGTAAGACAGTTTACGATATCAGCAACTCTGAGATCTGTTATTTTTACGAAACCCCCGTTTTCAGCCACAGGTTATTGTCAGGCAGCCTTCAACCTGCTGAAACGCCTGAAACCGGAACACTCAAGCAGATCAAGAGCCTCCCCGCTCTCGCTTATCAATCCGTCAAGCAGGAGGTTAAGGCCAAGGTTATCGCTCGATATATGTCCTGCTATGACGACATTCAGATGGCTCTTTTCAGCCTCCTTGCGGTGCTCTTCGCCAAGGTGCATAGCAACGATCGTGTTAATCCCGCTCGATGCCATGCTCTGGAATATCTCTTTTGACCCCTCAGTGCCCCCTGTCATATCAACAAAGATCTTGCCGGCCTTTCTCGTCTTTGAACCGATGAGTATATTAGGCCCTGCTCCATTTGATGCACCGTCCCTGTATTCATCTATGGATTTAAGTATCTCAATCACATCAGAAATGTTATACGGCTTCTTTTCCTCAAATGTCCGCTGGAGGTAGGTTGCGACCATATTGTCGGCAGGTGTGTGGAGGCAGAGGAACGGTATATTAAGAAGCCTGGCTGCATCCACTGCCCTTGTGTGGTTGACAGGCATCAGTCTCCGTTCAACCTCCTTTATCCTGCCCTCCATAAGGTCTTCTGCTATGCTGATAGGGACCCCAAACCTGTTGAGTATATCAGACTGTATCCTCATTACATCATAGAGTTTTGCGTAAGCCCTGCCTTCAGGGTGGTGGGAGATCACAAGGTCTATGCCCCTGCCTTTTTCCCTCAGTCTGTCACAAAGGAGGAGCTCGCCTACCTCAATGTCAATGCCTAAAAGGATACTTCTTGCTTCCTCGTCACCGCTCCCGTAGAGGACCCTCGAATCTGTGTATGGGTTCTGGAGGGTTTCGCTGTCAAAAAACTCTTTCTCGTCTTCTTTGAGGGAATCAAAATCTTTTCTTCTGGCCTCAAGGTCTCTTAAGACCTGATCCTTGCCCCTCGGATCGTTCTCTATGCCGATTGATACAGCAGTTCTATAGAGGTCCCTCAGTTTCACTTGCTGCTATAGCCCCCCCGGCTGATTCTAACAGTTCTTTTACGCGGTTATTAACGTATTTGCCGTCAGCAATGCCTTTGATCTTCGGCATAAGTATGCGCATGACCTTTCCCATGTCCTGCGCGGTCTTTGCTGATGACTCTCTTATCGATTCTACTATAATCCTGTCGAGTTCCTCGCTGCCGAGTTGTTCGGGCATATATGACTGGAGAACGGCAATTTCATCCTCTTCCTTCTTTGCGAGGTCTGCCCTGCCTGCCTTGCTGAACTGTTCGATCGAGTCTCTTCCGCGCTTGACGAGGGTCGAGACAACCTTGATTATCTCATCATCTGTGAGCTCCCTGCCCTCCTCTATCTGCCTGTTTTTTAAGGCAGATTTTAACATCCTGAGGACAGAGACCTTTGTGCTCTCAGACGCCTTCATAGCCCTCTTGAGGTCTTCATCAAATCTCGTGAGGAGGGTCATTTATCTTACCGTTATCTTTACTTTTTTGAGAGCCTTTTTACGGGCAGCGATAGCCTTTTTCTTCTTCTTTACGCTCGGTTTTTCGTAATGTTCTCTCTTCTTGATCTCAGAGAGAATCCCTTCTTTTTCGCACTGTTTCTTGAACTTCCTGAGTGCATTCTCGAAAGAATCGTTCTCACGCACCCTAACAGAGGGCATTCATAACCCCCTCCTCCCTGTTTATAGATTATTGGCAGCCGTGCAAGACACGGCGGAAAGTGTGATAACTTACCAGTTATTCAGGCTTTGTGTCAAGGTAAGTTTTTATCTTTTCGAGGAAACTTATGACAGATATAGGCTTTGGTATATAGGCGCAACAGCCGGCCTCAAGGAATATATTCTCGTCGCCTTTCATGGCATAAGCAGTAAGGGCTATTACCGGGATACTGCCGGTCGAATCATCGGCCTTAATGATCTTTGTTGCCTGAAGGCCGTCGATCTTCGGAAGCTGGATGTCCATCAGTATCAGGTCCGGCTTGTGCTCCTTTGCCATGTTTACGCCCTCTTCCCCGTCTTTGGCCATAAGTACCTCATAGGAGCTCATCTCGAGGATCTCCCGCATAAGCTCACGGTTCACGTCATTGTCCTCGACAACGAGTATTCTCTTACTGATGTTCCGGTCAGAGGACGACAACCTTATCACCTCCTTCATCTCTCGCAGCCCTGAGTGCATTCGCAACCTTATATATAAGCTCCTCAGGATTAACTGCGTCTTCAGGGTATGAGGCAATAGCCACACTCGCGGTCAGCTTCCCCTCAGGGAAGTTCTCGATGCCATAGAAAGGATACCCCTCTATGATTGACTTGAACCTCCTTGCTATGATAGCAGCAGGCTGCTTCAGCGTCTTTGTGAGTATCACTGCAAACTTGTCAGTCCCGAGCCTTGTTATCACGTCAGAGCCTCTCAATCCCTTTCTAAGTATCTCGGCGATCTTCTTAACTACAATATCGCCGTAATATGAGCCTATATCACTAATATACTTGTTTAACTCTGCAATATCAATCACAACAAGAGATAGAGGCTCCTTGTACCTCTCTGCCCTCTTTATCTCCTGTGCAAGCCTCAACTGAAAATAAGCCTGATTGAACAGCCTGCTTGTCGAATCTATCATGCCCGCCTTAACAGGATACATGAGCTCAAGCGTCTTTATCTGTTCAACAAAATCGTCCTTTGTAAACTGGGATTTCTGGTATATCTTCTCTATATGGCCCGCAAGCAAAAGCCTGTCCTCGTATGTTATGTCCTTGGCAGTCACTATGAATATCGGTATGTCGCGTGTAGAGGGTATGCCCTTAAGCCTCTGTACAACCTCAAACCCGTCCATGTCAGGCATCATCAGGTCAAGGAATATCATGTCTATCTTTATATCTTCGACCATCCTCAAAGCGTCACTCCCACTATATGCCTTTACTACCTTAAAGCCTTCGGGCTCGAGCATCGAGGCAATAAGCTCTACAGCATCAGGGTTATCATCAACAACCATTATATTAATTACCCTCTGAAGTTTTTGCTTAGAAAGACCGAGTTCTTTAAGCCTCGAGAGCAGGGTGTTCCTGTCGATAGGCTTTGTGATATAGTCTGTGGCGCCGAGTGCAAAACCGAGTTCCCTGTTATCTATGACAGAATAGATTACGACCGGAATTCCCTTTGTCTCAGGCTGGGACCTTATCTCCTGCAGCACCTCCCATCCATCTTTTTCAGGTAGCATTATATCGAGGATAATCGCAAACGGCTTTATCATCGTGGCCTTCTTAATCGCTTCCGTGCCGTTATACGCATGTGCGACATGGTATCCTGCCTCGCTGAGATGAGTGGTCAGCAGTTCGGATGTCGCCATGTCGTCCTCAACAACGAGTATTACGTTCTTGTGGTCAGCGTCAGGGGTCCCTTCTCCGGGGATAACAGCCTTCCTCTCTTTCTTTTCAGTCCCGGCAGGTGCTGCAGGCTCATGCACAAGAGGGATTATAAAGCTGAAGGTGCTTCCCTCCCCTGCCGCGCTTTCTGCCCATATAAGGCCTCCGTGCAACTCTACGAGCTTCTTAGTGAGTGAAAGGCCTATGCCGGTACCCTCATGTCTTCTCGTAAAGGAGCTGTCTGCCTGTTCGAATTCATAGAATATCTTCTCCATATCTTCAGGTTTTATACCGATGCCTGTATCCTTCACAGATATCCTTATAAGTTTCTGGCTGCTGTTAATCCCGTATGCCGCACATTCCTGTCCTGTCAGAAGCCCGGCATCAAGGCTGATACCCCCTCTTTCCGGCGTGAATTTAACGGCATTGCTCAGGAGGTTATAGAGTATCTGCTTGAACTTGACCTTATCGGCCATGACTGTGTCTATCGCCTCATCAACATGATAGGACAGCGACAACTCCTTCTTTTTTGCAAGAGGCTCCACGACTGAAACAGCCTCTTCAATGGCAGAAGAAAGCCTGAACTCTTCGTATACAAGGCTAAAACGGCCTGCCTCTATCTTTGCGAGGTCGAGCAGGTTGTTTATAAGGTGAAGCAGATGCTTGCCGGAGGCATAGATGTGGTGGATATACCTCTCCTGTTTCTCATTAAGATTACCTACAGGAAGTTCGAGGAGAGTCTCCGAGAACCCTATTATTGAATTGAGCGGAGTCCTCAGCTCATGGGACATATTGGCTATGAACTGGGACTTGAGCTTGTTTGATTTCTCGAGCTCCCTGTTTACAGCCTCAAGCTCCCCCGTCCTTTCAATAACCTTGTCTTCGAGCTTTTCGTTCAGGAGCCTGAGATCCTCCTCATACCTCTTCTTCTCGGTTATATTCTTGCTTATGCCTACTGTGCCGCTCATATTGCCTGAATCATCCCTCAGTACACCTATGCTCAATGATATGTCTATATATCTCCCGTCGTTCCTGCAGAGCCTTGTCTCATGGTTGGTAATCTTCCCTTCCTGTCTCAGCCTCTCAACAACCTTCCTTCTTTCACCATGAGAATCCCAGTACTCTGAGGCCCTTGTCCCGATCAGATCTGTCCTCTTATATCCGAGCATGGTCTCAGCAGCATAATTGCATTCGGTTATATAGCCGTCCCGGTCCGTAACCATAATCATATCAGCAGAGGTATTTATGATCTTGTTAAGATGCTCTTTTGATTGCTCCAAGGAGTTGTAGAGCACTGTCTGCCTTTCGAGGTATTGCTGGAGGTGCGAGCTGTCCCTCTTCAGTTTTTCGAGTATCTCGAGCATGAATGAAGCCACAGCTCCGTCAATAACAGAGATGCCCCTCTTTCCGACAGCCTCGAGTTCCCTCGATACATCCCTGTTGTCCGTGGCATTGATAATGAAGTTGATGTTATTACGGTCAAGGAGCTCGTGGAAGTCAGTTGTGAAGAATATGCCGAGTTCTGCTGCAAGAGCAGCAGCCGGCGCAGAAGGGTCTATATCAGATATGCCGATTATCTCTATGTTTTCCTCGCCATACATAGCGGCAAGGATCAACATGCACCTTGTCCCTCCCCCGATTATGGCTAATTTTGCGACCATAGCTGCCATTAAATAATTTAAAGCCTCCTCGTGATATATTAAAAGAAAGACCTACAGCCTTCTTGATATCTCCTGCAACATACAGTCAGTGAAGCCAAATTAAAAAGGGGAAGGAGCACTTTAAAACATTTTTTTATTATCAGTGACCGCCTCTATTTTGTCAAGTCAATAAAAAATCAGGGGATTCCGCCATGTTTCAATAATAACCCTGCCAGTTCTGAAAAACAAACCCTCTCTTTTTAATTGAATGGGCACTCAGTGAAATATGATACAATTATATCTTAATGGGATTGTAACTCTATTTAATTGGAGGGTCTATGCTCGAGATTATCAGGCAGAGAAGGAGTGTCAGGAAATACCTGAAGAAAGATGTTGAGGATGAAAAGCTCAATGAAATCCTGAAGGCTGCGATGTTCGCGCCTACAGCGAGGGGCTCAAGGGCATGGGAGTTTATTATTGTCAGGGATGAGGAGACAAAAGCAAGGCTCTCGGAGGCAACACCTTACTCTGCTTTTGCAAAAGATGCTCCGGTAGTTATTGTCATATGCCACGATGCCGGCGAGAGCAAGAGGTTCAAGGAAGACTCTTCGCTATGCGCAGAAAACATCTATCTTGAGGCAACGAATCAGGGGCTCGGGACCTGCTTTATTCAGATAGTTGAAGGAGCCGAGGCCAATGAAGGGGACCCTGAGGGTTTTGTCAAAAGGACCTTGTCTATCCCAGAGAACATCAGAGTCCAGTGTCTCATGCCCATAGGGTATCCTGAGAAACAGCCTGAACCGCATAAGGATGAAGAATTTGATGAAGGCAAGGTCCATCACGAGAAATTCAGCATGAGGCGCTGAATTGGCGCTCAGGATAGGACATATCTCTACTTTCTACCATACAGCCATCATACTGATGGCACGGCATGAGCCCGGAGAAAGTACTCTTCAAAAGATTGAATGGAGGCTCTTCGGCACAGGGCCTTCGATTGTTGAGGCATTCCGTAAGGGAGAACTTGATATCGCGTATATCGGCCTGCCGCCTGCAATAATTGGGATCAGTCAGGGGCTCGGGATCAAATGTGTTGCAGGCGGACATATCGAAGGGACAGTCTTAAGCGGTAGAGGGCAATATAAGGGATTTCCTGAAACAGATAACCTCAGGGATATTCTCACACAGTTCTGCGGTCATAAAATAGGAGTCCCGGGCAAGGGCTCCATTCACGATGTGATATTGACCGAATACCTTGACAGGCTTAATCTGAAAGATGAGATTGAGATTGTCAATTTCAGATGGGCTGACGAGGTTACAGAGGCGATAGTCAAAGACAGGGTTGCCGCAGCCCTTGGGACGCATGCTCTGGCAGTCGCAATTCAGCGTTACGCCGACGGAAGAATACTCTATCCTCCGTCAAAGATATGGCCGAACAATCCAAGCTACGGTATCCTTGTGAGCAGTGATTTTATGAATAGAGAAAGGGAAACAGTAAAGGCATTCCTGAGATTACATGAGGATGCGACAGCATTTATTCGAACCAGGCCTCATGAGGCTGCAAAGCTTATATCCGGCTTTGTTGGGGTCGTTGACGAAGCCTTTGTGATGGATACCATCAGGGTATCCCCAAAGTACTGCGCAAAGATTACTGACGGCTATATTCAGGCGACGATGGATTTTATGAAGACACTAAAAAAGCTCGGATACATAAAAAGGGACATTGAGCAGGACGAAATATTCGACACTTCAATGATTAATGAGATACACCCGTCAAAAGACCACTATGGAGACGGCATTGCCGGCTGATAAATATGCTTCTTTCTGTGAAAACCTGAGGCTGCTAAAGAGTGAGCATATAGCGTCCAGGCATTATGTCTTACAGGCGAGTTCGAGAGACTGTTCCATACCTTTCAGATCGAGGTTGTGACCGATGGCAATAAACCGGTTCAGCCCATCATAGGATAGCGTTTCCTCACTTATCGTACCTGATGCATAGTCCTAACGTATGCTGGAACCTGACAGATTGAAGAGTCCCTTTGAGCGGATTATCCTGCCGAACCTGCCTTCTGCAAGCCCTTCGAATAATGAACGGGTCTGTGAGGTGTCTACCCTTCCATCTTTCCGCCAGGAAAATGAATCGAACTCAAGATGCGAATGGACAGGGGTGAATGCGCCTCGTGCTGCATTTTCAGGGAGGTCAATTGAGCCATGGACACCCTGAAGGATTATCGCTGCCGGATTCCGTTCTTTCAGGACAGCAGTAATCCGCAGCGGTTCTTCCTGAGAGACAAGGTCACACTTGTTGATTATCAGGATATCTGAGTTCGTAATCTGGTCGTAGAAGAACCGGCCATAGATATCGCTCTCATAGTCTTCCATAAATGTTACAGCGTCAATAATCCCTATGACAGGTGATAACTTAAGCAGCGGCAGTCCAGGAGTTTCAAATATCTCGAGCAGGCCGC
>CAKKPH010000186.1:18151-24457 GCA_919901585.1 Thermodesulfovibrionales bacterium
CGAGCAGGCCGCAGATGATTGTTACTCTCATCGGTTCTGATCAGAGCCTGCCGGTTTTCTTATAATCCTGCACAAACAGACGTACAGCCCTCAGCATGAGCCAATCTATAGAAAGGTGATTCTCTTTTGCAATATTTATGAAATCCTCAAGGGTCTGCTTGTCTATAGAGCCGTGCATTGAGCCCTGCAGCTCAGGGTGAAAGGACGAGTCCCCTGATGAAGAAGTATCCGGAGCTGGACGCCCCTCTTCAAACTGCTTTTTGAGTATGCTGCTGACTTCCTCAGAGCCTCCAGATGACACACCGAAGCCGGCCGGCTGTCCGGCATTATCACGTCCCTCCTCCTGCTTAACGGATTGAGCAGCATTGAATGAAGGGAGCATGCCTGTCATGCCCATCATCATGTCTGCCAATGCCCTCGCATACTGATTGCCGGGGAGCTCAGAATCCAGAAACTCATCGAGCTTCCCTTCCGACATGGCAAGCATCATACGGTCTGCAGTGAGTGGAGTCTCGCCTTCGTCATCATCATGGTCCCGGACAACTCCGAAAGGGGTCTTCTTAGGCCTCGGCAACGGTTTTTCTCTCTTAGGCATACCTTCTGACCTCCATTTTTTTAAACTTTCATTTTTTGCAGGCCTTTACAACATCTTCCGCCAGGAAATTCATAACCTGTCTCTTTATCTCATCCTGACCTATTGGTATGTTCGGCAGGTCTCTATTCCCTACCTTAGCCAGTATATGTATGAATTTAGGACCACGTGTATTTTTCCTGACAGCCTCTATTATACCTCTCCTTGAAGATACAGTCATTACCTCCCTGATGCCGAACCCGTATGCAACCAGAGAGAGGTCAACAAAGTCCCGCGTAGCTGTAACCTGATTGCCGGTAGATCCGTAAGAACCATTGTCGATGGCTATGACTGTGAGATTTCCGGGAGATGTCCCGGCTATTGTCGCAAGGGTTCCGGGATTCATCAGGATACTCCCGTCACCGTCAATAACCACCACTTCCCTACCTGACGTAAGGGCAATACCGAGTCCTATTGGTGCAACCATGCCCATGCTGCCGAGCATATAAAAGTTTGAGGGCTGAGGCTTAATGTGGTATAGCTCCTTTGACGGGAACCCGAGATTACATACAACAGCCTTTGAATCGAGATATGGGGAAATGAGATCAAGTATCTCATACCTCGTGAACTCAGGCCTGCACTTCTTCCTACGGTAGGTGACTGCCACTGAGGGAAAACAGACCTCATCGCTGCTACTGTTATTGTTCCTGCTCTTTTGAGCACCCTCCCAGACTGCAGGGCTTAGCATAAACGCATGAATCCTGTTCTTCTTATAGACTTCGTTGAGCTTATCGCCTATGAGGGCAAGATCATCCACTGTATTTATCGCAGTATGACCTATGCCCGCACCTCTCAGGATAGACGGCAGCCTGCTGCCCATAGGCATCTGAGCCTCTATCCTTTCTTTGTAAACACCTCTCCAGCTCATGAAGAGGACGAGTGGAAGTTTGTAAAAGCCGGTAAGCGAAAGGAGCGCATTTATCATATTGCCTATCCCTGAGTTTTGAAAGAACATGGCCGGTCTCATGCCGGAAAGTGCGGCGCCTGCAGATATGCCTACTCCTTCCTCCTCCCTTGTCAAAGGGACAGCAAAAAAACTGCTGTCTATCTTTTCAAGCAGCAGTTTTATCTTCTCACAAGGCAGCGTGCTCACAAAATTAACGCCGCTCTCCCTGAGTATGCTTATCAGCTTGTCTTCCGGACCTCGCATAACAGTTGCCTTATCTCCGTTTCTGTGATCTTTTTTGATATGAGTACAGGCTCGACCATATAAGTCTCCCGGTCTCTCTTAAGCCTCTTTTCCCCTCCTCCTGTGATGTTCAGGAGAATGGCGTCATTGCACGAGACAGTGCCTGCTGACACTGCCTTAATAAGGGCAGCAACTGCAACTCCTGCTGCAGGTACTATATCTATTCCCTCCCTTTCTTCGAATATCCTGACTGCATCAGAGATCGACTGGTTTTCGATCCCATACATCCTCCCTCTGGTAGCCGTCAGCGCATCAAAAACCCCTCCATTTACAGAGTAGGCAGGATAACGGTTGGAAAGCACCCTTGTTGATAGGAGGCTGAGCAGTTCGGGCCTGAGGTCTTCAGGAGAAAGCTCCCGGCTCCCCTTTTTCCACGCATTGACCATAGGGCCAAAGGGCAGGTTCTGAGCGAGGTGAAGAACAGGCAGTTCTGACCCGTATCTCCCATCATTAACGAACCTCTCAGCCATCTCCCATACAGCGATTGCGCCTGTTCCGCTGCCTACTGCCTGAAAATAGTGAGCAGGCAGGATGCCCATGCTCGAAACAGCTTCAAGCAGGACAATGCCGAGTCCGTCCCTCTTTGCTATATTCTTCACACCACCCTCAAAAGGCATGCTGAGGGCCGAAGAAAACCGTTTCGCAACATCTATAGAGTCGGAGTAGTCGCCGTCAGAAACCGCAAACGTAGGTATAGCTGATGAGGGCTCGAAATACCACATATCCATTAGGCACATCCTCGGCACCACAATCAACACCGGATAGCCTAAGATAGAGGATAGATGTGAAAACGCCCTCGCAGTATTCCCTGCAGAGGCGACCACAAGACCGTTGATACCGTTCTCAACAGCATTATGGAGGACAACAGCAGCCTCAAATTCTTTGAATGTGCATGTCCCTATTTCGACTCCCCTTTCAGGCCAATAGCCGCTGAATGCTATATTGAGGTTTTCGAGTCCAAGATAAGAAGATAGCCCCTCTGATCTGTAAACCAGCGGGCCGGGCTGGCGAAGCTTGGGTGAATGGACAGGAAGCCAGTTAAACCTCCATATGCCTTCGCCGCAGTCCTCTCTGAAATGCTTCTCGTTATAGTTCGTTACAAGCAGGGACCCGCTGCAATGCTCGCAAAAGGCGCAATAAACATCCTTAAGCTCCTTGCCGCAATTCCTGCATTTTATCTTAAAATGGCTCATCAGCCTGAATCCTTAATATTATTCAACCACATCCGCAAATACCTCCATAATATCTACAACAGGTATCTGTTTGTCATGTCCCTCTTTTGAGGCGTTCACTGTATTGTAACAGGCAGGGCAGCTCAGGATCAGCTTGTCGGCCCTCTTTTCTACTGCCTCATCTATTGTCATCCTTGCCATGCCATTGGCGTTGTCAAGGAAGACCTTCCTCGCAGCGCCGCCTGCACCGCAGCATTTGGAGTTAAGACGGTTATTATCGAATTCAAGAAGCTCGACCCCTGGGATGCTCCTGAGAACCTCACGAGGCTCCTCGATTACCCCGACTCCCCTGCTCAGGTAGCAAGGGTCGTGGTAGATCAGGCGTTCCTTTAAGCCGCGCTTTACCTTAAGCTTGCCGTTGTTAAGATTGTCTACAACATACTGGGTCATATGCCTTATCTTGAAAGGGAGGTCCTTGCCGTATAAAGACGGCCAGTCCCTTGCCATGATATTCACACAACAGGGGCAAGAGCTGACGAGCACCTTTACGCCCCTCGCCTTGTAACCTGCCACAAGGCGTTTAACAAGGTCCTCAAGCATATCAAACTGCCCTGTCACAAAGAGCGGGAAACCGCAACATACCTCTTCCTCAGGAGGGAGCATCGTAAACGGTTCATTGATCGCACCGAACACCCGCACATCACCTTTAACCATAGGCTGGGCATCATACGCGCCGGTACAGCCCGCATAATACGCTACATCCGCCCTTTCGGATACCTTAACCCCTTCAGGAAACCAGGGACTGTAGCGTTCCTCTGCCGGCTTGTTGTATGGGTTACCCTTCTCGGCTATCACCTTCGGCAGGTTCGCCTGTGCCCCGTAAGGGCCGAGCCCGCGGCTTACCATCTCTCTCCTGAGCATAGGCCAGAGCCTCTGGGAGAATATACCGACTGTGCAATTCTCACCGCATGCGCCGCATGTCGTACACTCATAAACAGCCTTCGTGAAATCCTCAAGCAGCTTCTTGTCTATATCCTTTGGGCCGAAAAGCCGGGCCTTCAGACCGTCAGTAGCCTTGATGAACTCCCTGAACATCCTTATCTTTTCAGGCGGGGATATCGCGGGGTTGCCTGTAACATCCTGCACAGGGCAGTGGTTCAGACACTCACTGCACCTGGTGCATGAATCTATCTCTATGAGCTGCAGTTTGGAAAGGGAGCTCGTAAAGGATCTCTCATCTGCTTTCATTCCAAAAACCTCCTGTATTAATCATGAAGTATTGTCCTCAGTCTCTCGTGTCTTGCCCTGGCTGCTGCTGTCACTATCTGGGCAGAGAACATATGAAACTGCTTCGAAAAAGGGATATACGCGATAAAAGTGAAGGCTGACCCTGCATGGGAGAGCCAGGCGAGCCTATGGGCGATAAGGTATGCTGCTTTATCATCACCAAGCAGCAGGCCGAAGGTCCCGGCGAAGATATACCCGACCGGCGACCAGTCCATCATCTCCGGACGGAAATAGAGGAGCCTGAGGCCCTCTGTGCAGAAGCCCGAAAAGACTATAAGGAACATCAGAGAGAGGACAATCCCGTCATCCATGAAAGTGACTATCCTCTCAGGCTTGATAAGATATCTCCTCACAAGGTAAAAGACAAGGCAAAGGCCGAGGAGACCCCCCGCAATATCGAGTATAAGCGAGTAGGCCAGATAGATGTCTCCCTTCAAAAAATTGAGGCCAAGGTCAAAATCTATTGCTATGATTAACGTGCCGATAAAAAGGGCGAGAAAGCTCCATATCGTGACCGTGAGTATAATGCCCCTTGACTTGCTCCTCTCAAACACCCTTTTCGCAAAAAAGCAGTCCGCAGAGAAGAACTTTGTAAAACTCTCCCGCGCGAGGGCCAGCGTCCCCATGCCATGCACATAGTCATCATGCAGGTCAGCGCCCCTGAGCCATATAGAAACCCTGCTCCAGAGCCCGCCCGCAAAAATAACAGAAGCGACAACAGCAGATATATAGAACATTACCCTGAGACCTACGGGGATATTCCAGAAGACCTCCCGTGTTATTTGCTCCATCCGGCAATTACCTCCTCAATTTCAAATAAGAGATCAACGCTTCCATCAAACTCATACGTTCAGCGAACAATGAATTCCTCTCCGGCAGTTTTACACCAAGAGCTATGCGGCAAAAAGAGACAAAGTCAGGCTACCCGGCGCAACGCAGAGTCATGCCTGCCCTTCTTCCCTGATAAAGTCCATGCTCACGCTCTTCGGGATACAGACGCCGAACTCCACTTCAATCGCCTTCAGTATCCCGCTTGGGACAGGGCATGCGACATGCCGTATATGCATTGCAGCAGACTTGTAGACAGGGTTCTGGAGAAACCCTGTAAAGGCTGCCCGCATATCGAGGGCAGATATCTCCTCGAGCATTTTTTTGACCATCTGGCATTCTGTGTCAAGAGATATATGGACCTTCTTCTCGTTGTCCAGTTCAGCTCCGACAGTGACAGCAAAACCGCATATGCCTGAATTAACAAGGACCTTTGTCATATCAAACAGGGGTCATACCCTGACTTCCTCAAAGCCCGAATTAATCTCTCTCTCCCTTGCCTTTTCCCTGATCTCTTTCCTGCCATAAGGGCATATGTTTATACAGAGGCCGCAGTTGGGCTTGCCGTTCAAAGCCCTGCTCTTGCTTTTGTGCGTATTGCATCTGTCGAGTTTTATCAGCTCTATAAAGGGCTCAACCCTCGACCAGAAGTTGCCTGTCAGTGAACCCGACGGACAGAACTCCACACACAGGCTGCATTCACCGCAGAAGCTATACTCAATAGGAGCGCTGACCTGCAGGGGTGCATCAGTAATCACTGTGGCGAGCGAGAGTCTCGGGCCGTACTCTGCACTTATCAAAAGCCCATTTTTGCCTATCCAGCCGATACCTGCTGAGGTAGCAGCCATCTTGTGCGGAAAAAAAGAAAAGAGGCTCGAAACGAATTTGTTCTTTATCCTGTCGGAATCAGGGGGAATACAGAAATACCTGTAGCCCTCCCTCTTTAGCCTTTTTGCGGCCTTTTTCTGGAGCGAAACGAGCAGGCTGATGGTATCTTCGTTAAGGTTCTTGTCCACCCCTATCGAGATTGCAGTATCCAAGTGGGCTATATCATCATGGAGCACACCCCTGAGGGATGCTATGCCGACGACTGTAGCACCCGAAGACAGGAGCTCCTCCCTGATAAGGCCTGTAATCACCTCTTCTTTGCCTCTGCCTCTTCCTTTAGCTTCTTAAGGGAGCTCACCATGTTTATAGCA
>CAKKPH010000187.1 GCA_919901585.1 Thermodesulfovibrionales bacterium
CCTCGGCCTTTCATCCTCCGGCCAGTCTTTTACCTTCTTTTCAGCCATCAAAATGCCCGGTCTTAAGTAAAAATTTAATCATTGCTGCGTAGGGAAATTAGGACAATCTCGTTGTTCTGTCATTATCTACTTCACCCTCGACCCTTCTTTCACTTCCCTTTCAGGCATAAGCACTGAGCAGGTGCCGTCTTCATCTGTGGCTGCAAGGAGCATGCCCTGTGACTCTGTACCCATCAGTTTTGCAGGCTTAAGATTTGACACAACAACTATTTTTTTCCCTACAAGCCCTTCAGGGCTGTAAGACTTCCCTATGCCTGCGACTATCTGCCTTTCTTCGCCAATGTCCACCTTGAGCTTTATTAGCTTGTCGGATTTTTCGACCCTCTCAGCACTCATTACCCTGCCGATTCTTAGCTCAACCTTCGCAAAATCCTCTATGCCTATAAGCTCTTTAATGCCCTGTTCTGTCATCTTTGGCTCCACCTTTTTCTGTTCTGTATTCTTGGCCTTCTCTGCCGGGTTCCCCCTCTCCTTTTCTATCCTCGGGAATAATTGCCGCTCACCCTTCGAGACCCTTACCTCATATTCAGGCGACCATTCCCATCTAAAAATATCCGCGTTGCCTGTTGCCTCTTCAGTCAGTGCCCTCAGGCCGAGGCGCTTCCACATCCTCTCAGCAGTCTCAGGCATAAAAGGATAAACCGAGGCTGCTGTCAACCGCAGGGCATTCCAGACACCTGACAAGACACCACTGACAGCCTCGTGGTCATTTTCAGCAAGCCTCCATGGCTCTGTTTTGGCTATAAGGTTATTCGTTGCCCTTACCACATCCCATATGTTTTCGAGGATAATATTGAAACGGAGATGGGACCAATGCTGGTCATCCATCGAATTCGAAACCGCCTTCATGCATTCTTTCTTATGTTCATCTGTAACAGGTTTAATTGAAGTATCCGGTGCCGGCTGACTAACCGTTCCCTGAAGGTATTTATCAGCCATAGTCAAAAACCTGCTCATGAGATTACCGAGGTCATTTGCGAGGTCTGTGTTTATCCTGTTTATCAACGCCTCTTCTGAAAAATCGCCGTCAAGCCCGAAGGGGACTTCCCTGAAGAGGAAATACCTGAAGGCATCGACACCGTACTTATCGGCCATAACGTTTGGATCAACAACATTTCCGAGTGACTTAGACATCTTTTTGCCCTCAAGCGTCCACCACCCGTGCGCAAAGATATTGCCCGGCAGGGGCATATCAAGGGCCATGAGCATTGTTGACCAGTATACTGCGTGGGTTGTGAGGATATCCTTTCCGACAAGGTGGTGCGATACAGGCCACCAGTTTAGTGCGGAGTTTTCAGAACTTCTGATTTCTGACTTCTGTCTTCTGACTTCCTCTCCCGGCGCAAGGTATCTCGTTGCTGAGTAGTAATTCACAAGCGCATCAAACCAGACGTATGTGACATATTCCGGGTCGAACGGCAGCGGGATGCCCCAGGAAAGCCGCTGTTTAGGCCTTGAGATGCAGAGGTCGCCGAGGACATTGTTTTTCAGAAAACCGAGGACCTCGTTTCTGCGAGTATCCGGAAGGATATAAGAGGGATGGTCATCGATATACCTGATAAGCCTTTCCTGATATTTCGACATGAGGAAAAAATAGTTCTGTTCCTGTATATTATCAACCGCCCTGCCGCATTCCGGGCAGTTACCGTCGACAAGATCTTTTTCTGTCCAGAACCTTTCATCCGGCGTGCAGTACCACCCGGAATAGCTTCTCTTTTCGATCTCGCCCTTGTCAAGCAGCTTTTGCATGAGTTCCTGAACAACCCTGATATGCTCTTTGTCGGTAGTGCGCATGAAGGCGTCATTGGATATATTCAGCTTTAACCAGAGCCCCTTGAAGTTCGCAACCATTATATCAGCGTGTTCTTTGGGTGTGCGGCCTTTTTCAGATGCAGCCTTTTCTATCTTCTGTCCATGCTCGTCTGTGCCGGTAAGGAAAAAAATCCTTTTCCCGAGGAACCTGTTATGTCTTGCGAGTATATCCGCAGCAACCGTAGTATAGGCGTGGCCTATATGGGGAGCATCATTCACATA
>CAKKPH010000188.1 GCA_919901585.1 Thermodesulfovibrionales bacterium
TGACATTGATATTATGCTTCCCGGCAAATGCGATTAAACCGGGTTCTTTGCCCTTTTTGTCAAGTGTGGCAATAGAATGGAGGGCAGAAAAAGAGAGGTTGTTTTCATCAAATATCCTATTGACCGCATCTTCGATCTCTTCTGCCTGCGTCCCGCTGTTGCATCCGAATCCGACAACAATATTCCTTGGCCGCATAATAAACTGCCCCTTCCTCTTGCTATAAATGTTGCTTTTGTTTGTGATCAGTATATCTGCTGCATCAGCATCCACTGCGGCTGAGAAATCAGGGGGCAATTGCAGGTCTGCCTCTGAATATACATCCAGGCTGGCGTTATTCAAAAGTTTTGAGGAAACCGCAGGGAGCAGATTCCAATTGTCAATTGCCAGATTGTTGTCCCGCGCCCATATATCTATTGAAGTCATGCCATTTATGTCAGACGCCGTTGTTATGACTGCCTCTCCTCCAAGAAACCCTGCTATCTCCCCGGCCAGTCTGTTCGCTCCGCCAAGATGGCCGCTCAAAAGGCTTATCGCAAACCTGCCTTTTTCATCGAGCACAACTACAGCAGGGTCAGTTTTCTTGTCTTTAACAAGAGGGGCAACCGTCCTTACGACAATGCCGGCAGCCATGATAAAAATGAGGTTTTTATGCTCGCTCCACAGTTCATGGACCGCACCGGCGCTAAACTTCTCTGTTCGGACATCAGGATAAAGCCCTTTGAGACTCTCAGCGAGCTTGAGTCCGTTGTCTGTTATGTAAATGACGGCAGTTTTAACTTCTGACTTCTGGTTTCTATTTCCTGTATTCATGCTTGAAGTCCTTGTTATAAAGCCTTGATTCCTTTCCGAGCAATTCAACAGATGCCCTTAACGCCTCGCCGACATATATCAGGGCTGTTTTCTTAATGCCGGCGTTTTTAGCAACTTCAGCAATATCCTTGAGCAGGCCTCTGACGACCTTCTGCCCCGGCCAGGACACTTTTTCTATGATTGCAACAGGAGTATCCTCAGGGTACCCCTGCAGGAGTTCATCCCTGACTTTTTCGATCATCCCTACGCTCAGGAATATAACTATTGTCGCCCTGTGCCTTGCCAGTTCGCCAAGTCTCTCCATTTCCGGCACAGGAGTTCTTCCTTCAAGCCGCGTAAATATTACTGTCTGGCTTATCTCAGGTATGGTCAGTTCCTGTCCGATTGCCGCTGCACCTGCCATAGCAGATGAGACGCCGGGGATAACCTCATATTCGATCCCGAGCGGCCGGAGACGCTCTATCTGTTCAGAAATAGCGCTGTAGAAGGCCGGATCACCGGTGTGAAGCCTGACGAGTGTCTTGCCTTGCTTTACCGATGCTTCCATTATCTCAATGATCTCATCAAGGGTCATCTTTGATGAATCAAAGACCTCTGCCTTAATGCCCTTCAGTATTTCAGGATTAACAAGACTCCCTGCAAAGACTATGATATCAGCGCTGTCAATCAACCGTCTTCCCTTGATTGTCAATAATTCAGGGTCCCCGGGACCTGCGCCTATGAAATATACCTTGTTGTTCATTTTTTCACCACTATCATCGAAAAATAGTCAAGGTTATCACCCTTAACTTCCCTGATATCTCTAATGATGTTCTCGTCATCCATGCTTGCTCTTGAAACAAATATTGCCTTATCCGCAAGCTTAAGCTCGTTCAGGGTGTTAAGCACCCTGTCGAATACCCTGTGCACCTTCATAAGGACAATGGTGTCGAACCTGCCCAGGACTTCTTTTAAATCCCCGGTATATATTGCCGGAAGGATTGCAATCTTTTCATCTGCAAGGCCAAGGGATATCTTTGCCCTGGAGGCCGAGGCGCTGATAGATGATACGCCGGGTATTATCTCTATGCTTAGGTCAGGCATCAACTCAAGAAGCCTGTCATAGAGATAAAAGAATGTGCTGTATATTGAGGGGTCGCCAAGGGTGATAAAGGCCATGTCTGTCCCCTGATTCAATTTGTTCAGGACAGCCCCGACAGTATTTTGCCATTTTAAATTCAATTCGCTGTTGTGTTCTGAGGCTGTTGTCTTTTTCATCGGAAAATATGCCTCGATAATATCCTTACCCTCAAGGTTCATGGCTTTTTCGACAATCGAGAGCGCCAGGCTGCTGCCTTCCTCCCTGCCTTTCGGAACGCAAATAACATTTGTCTCCCGCAGTATCCTTGCTGCCTTAAGCGTCAATAACTCAGGGTCGCCCGGGCCAACGCCGATAACATACAATTTGCCTGTCATTTCAGTTTCTCTCTCCTCTCACTATGAATACTGGATTTAGTGCACTAAGATGTCTTTTGCCCGCAACCATCTTTGATCTCGATACCGACATCGCTGATACATCAATCCTGAATCCGTTTTTTTCGAGAAGCCGGATTGCCTCATTTAAGGTCTCGATGGTCGAGGCGTTTATCACTATAACCCCAAGCCCTGTATTGCCGGAGATAAATTTTAGGATGCCGGCCAGCTTATCATTGCTTCCGCCTATAAAGACCCTCTGCGGGAGCGGAAGCGAATTTAATGCCATAGGCGCTTCACCCGGTACAACCTCAATATTTCGAACGCAAAACCTGATCTTGTTTTCTTGTAAATGGGCTAACTGTTCCGGATTCTTTTCTACGGCAAAGATTCGCAGGTCAGGGAAGAGCCGCGCCGCCTCAATAGAGACTGAACCTGAACCTGCGCCTATGTCCCAAAACACCCCTTTTTCCGGAAGCTTCAATTTGTGAATCGTTACAGCCCTTATCTCATCCTTTGTTATCAATCCCCGTGAGTGGGCGATTTCAGATTCCCCGAGGCCAAAGACCGGGAACTGAGGGCTGAGGGCTGAGGGCTGAGGTATTTTTTTAATTATTACAACATTAGGGTCTGAGAATGCCATGCTGGAGATATCCTCCGGTGTCCCTTCTATTACCTTTTCGTCAGAATAACCGAGTTTTTCGCATACATACATTTTTAGTGCGGAATGCGGAATGCGGAATGCGGAATGCTTGAGAAGCTCTTTTGCAATAACTGTGGGATTGTTTATCCTGTCCGTGAGGATGCAGAGCTTATCATGTTTCTCAAGCAGCGAGGGTATGTGGTCTATCTCGTATTTTAAAACCCTTCTGTTTGCCGGGTCCGGTCCGCCATGGATACTCATAAGCAAGGCATTATCCCAGGGTTCTTTTATCCTCGAAAAGGCAACCTGAATACATGAGAGGTCCGGGAATATCGCAACTTTATCCTCTCCGAATTCATTGACCATCCTCCTGCCTATACCGAAAAAGAGCGGGTCTCCGGAGGCGAGAAAGACAACAGACTTAACTTTGGATTTTGGATTTTGGATTTTGAATTTTATGAAATTGATTGCTTCATCTACATTGTTAATCACCTGAACTCTGTCCCTGACTGTATCGAATCCCATGTATCCATTAAATACCTCTGAGAGCCTTCTTGATGCGATAATAACATCAGCTCCGAGTATAAGCGCAGATGTCCCGGCATCGAGCAGTCTGTAGCCTATCCCTATGACATTAATTACGGTCGTTATTGACAATGATATCACCGTCATACATTACAAGGTTAATCGTGACAGGAATACCGCCGGTAATCTTTTCAGCGTATTCTCCTGCAGCAGCGCATACTTTTAAAAAGGCTGTCTCAGGGCTTTGAAATGCTGAAAGGATCAAATCGTGTATCTCCCTTGCCGTATTGAATTCCCTATCCTTTGGGACAGCTATGCCGAGCGAGTTCAGAAACTCAACAGTCTTTCCCATGTTAATGGCGCCGTGCCTGACGTGTGTCTGAGGGGTTGCCATTGCGATCTTCAGCGTCTTGGCCCACTGCGAACAGAGATGTATTTTTTTAAATCTATGTCTTGCAGCGTCAAGCAGGGAGAATTCGATATAGTCTCCCATCATCACGTACGATTCAACAGGCAGATTGCATTTTTCCATGTGTATCCTTTCAGAAGTCCTTCCGGATGACAGGACAACTTCCTCCCTTCCCATTGCCTTAGCCACATCCATAGCCGCAGTTATGCTTGCTGTCCAGGCCTCTGAAGACAGGGGCTTGACAATGCCTGTTGTGCCGAGTATTGAGATGCCGCCTGTAATTCCGAGCCTTGAATTAAGCGTCCTTTTTGCTATCCTCTCACCGTCGGGGACGGAGATGGTCACTTCTATAGTTAGGAAGTTAGGAAGTTTGGAAGTTTGGAAGTTGCTGACTTCATCTCTTCCGCGCTTCCCCACTTCTGTGCTTTCTTCAATTGCCTCCATTACCGCCTCCGTAATCATCCTTCTCGGCACAGGGTTTATGGCTGCCTCGCCTACCGGCATCTGAAGGCCTGGTTTTGTAACAATGCCAACGCCCTTGCCGCCTTTAATTATTAGTTCAGGAGTTCGGAGGCTTGGAAGTTCGGAAGTTAAAGACTTATGCGCTTCCGAGCTAACGCGCTTCCGAGCTATCTTCGCTTCAGCCCTTATCTCTGCCTTATTTGTCACATCAGGGTCATCACCTGCATCTTTAATCACAGACGCCCTCGCAATAAGCGAGGAGCCACGAGTTATGAGTGATGAGTCATGAATCTTGAATCTTACCCGGCTTCCGTCCGGAAAAGGAATCTCAATGCTTTCAATCTTTTCTGGGCTCCGGACTCCGGACTCCGAACTTAATAACAGCACTGCTGCTGCCTTTGCCGTAGCTGCTGCACATGCCCCTGTTGTATATCCTGAACGCAATTTTTTATTTGCCGGCGTCATTTACCCTCACTCCTTTCTCACTGTATCTCTCTACCCTAATAATCATGGTCAGCACGAATACCGTATGCCTTATGAATAATTTCCGCTCACTGCGCTGGTTATCGCCCTTCTGGCCTCACCAATGGTAAGCGGCACCTTTTTAAATGGGATATTGTCCTCATGCTTAAGCCTGTAGATCAACTCTGCTATATGGGGAAGCCTCAGCTTTACATGCTCCATCTCCCCGGGCGCTGTGAATACCTCTTCAGGAGTTCCGCCTCTCATAATGCGGCCTTTGCTCAATATATAAAGCCTGTGGAGGAATAATGGGACGAGGTCAACGCTGTGTGTGGCCATTACGATTGTCACACCATTTTTGCTGTTCAGGTTTGTGAGCAGATTCATCATTTTGTATTCGCCCATAGGGTCGAGTCCTGCAGTCGGCTCATCCAGAAGCAGTATCTCATGGCCCATAGCCAGGAGCCCGGCGATGCATATCCTCTTTCGCTGCCCGAAACTGAGATTATGTATTGACTTCTTTGCATTTCCCTCCATATCAACATCTGCGAGCGCTTTTTTTACCCTTTGCACCACTTCATTTTCTGTAAACCCCATATTTATGGGGCCGAATGCGACATCTTCAAAAACCGTAGGAGCAAAAAGCTGGTCATCGGGGTTCTGAAATACAAGCCCGACTTTTCTGTATATCTCTTTGGGAGTGAGTTTTTTAATATCAACATTATCGAGAAGCACACAGCCTCTGAAGTCCTTTACGAGCCCGTCCATTGCTTTGAGGAGCGTGGTTTTCCCTGAACCATTGGAGCCGAGTATGCCGGTGAATGCGCCCTTTGCTACTGTGAAGTTGATTCCAGAAAGGGCCTCAGTGCCGTCAGGGTATCTGAATGAATCTATAGTGACAGACAGTCTTGCTATATCTTCCATATGAACCCCATTGCTGCAATAAGCAGAACTGATCCTATTATCTCGGCAGTTTCGAAGGCTTTATGCTTGAGCATAGGCATGCTCCCGTCATATCCTCTCTGCACCATAGCTGTGGCAGTATTCTGGCTGTGTTCGAAGGCCTTAAGGGTTAATGAGCCTGCAAGAGTACCGAAGGAGTTCAGCCCGCGTTTTATATTCGAGTAGCCAAGCCTGTTTTTCTGCGCGCCGTATATTACCATGGCGTCTTCAAGGAGTACGAATATGTAACGGTAGGCAAACATCATGATCTCTATGAAGCCCTTTGGGCACCTGAACCAGGACAGGCCTGCAATAAACTCCGTAAAGTGCGTAGAAAACCCGAGGACAGCCATGATCGAGACAGAGCCGATTATCCTTCCTGCTATCAGCAGGCCGTCTGCAAGTCCGTCACGGTGTGCGGAGAGCCTGAAGCCTGAGATGTCCAGAGAAAAAAGTACCTCCTCGCCGGAGAAAAAGACTTTAAGCAGAAGGACAACACCTGCAATGAACATCGGCTCGGAGAATCTGAGGATAAAGAGTCTCAGGGGCACCTTCATTTTAGCACACAATAGCAGGCAGAAGAGGGTTACCATAATGGGGAACGCAAGCCCTTTATAGCTCAAGACCATCATCAAGACCGAAAAAGCGACAATGAGCTTAATGCGGGCATCGACCTGTGAAAGCAGATGGTCTTTTCTTATATATTCAGAAAAAATCTCCATTATTTGTCCTTAGGCGCTGATAAGCTGTAATCCTTTTTTATGTCCCTGTGAACCTTCTCTGTTATAAGGACATGCCAGTAATAACCGGCTGCGAACCCGCCGACTGCCCCTGCCAGAAGAAAGACAAAAAGCAGCAGGTCTCCCTGGTCTGTATTAATTAAAGGGTCCTTTGCCTCCCTGCCGTGCTCTTTTGCAAACTTCTTAACTACCGATTCATCAACGCCTTTCCATTCAGAGCCGAAGGCTGAAAGCTGAAAGCTTAAGCAGAGCAGCAGGGCAATAGAGCAGCAGAGCAATATCCTTCTAATATGAAATATGAAATATGGAATTTGAAATTTCATATTGCCTCCTCCGGCCTTAATACGCGCATTTTTACAAGGAGGTCAGGCCTCTTATTATAGAGCAGCCTGAGCATGCCTGCTGTCATAGCCCCTTCAAGTATCCCGAGCGGGAGCTGGGTAGGGATGAAGGCTATGACTATCTTCGAGAAAAGCGGGAAGAATGGAGCATCTCCGCTAATGCCGGAGGCGAGCTCAACTGATGTGGTCAGATAAGTGGCCCAGTCCGAGAACAGCCCTGCCATGAAGCCGGCTGCTGCTATGCCGGCCCCGAATGAGCGGAATGCCTTGAAGGTCAGGAATCCTGTAAAAGAGCCTATAACACCCATGGATACTATGTCGGCACCCCATGTGCTCAACCCTCCATGTGCAAGAAATAGCGCCTGAATAAGGAGCGCCACTGACGTTATCAGCACGCTCATCGCCGGTCCGAGGAGTATGCCGGATATCCCTGTTGCGCAGGGGTGAGAGCATGTCCCTGCCGTCGGCACCGGTATCGGCATGCACGAAATGATAAAGACAACTGCAGTCATGAGGCCCACAAGGGGCTTAAAAGATACGTCAATAGATGACATTTTTTTCATCTTCCACAAGCCGTATGCCACAAAGGGCAGGGCGACTGCAAGCCAAAAGGCTGCCCAGTTCAACGGAAGTATCCCTTCAGATATGTGCATAGCGTGAGCATCTGTTACAAAAAACATGCTGAGAATAAAGCACGCGACCGGTATCTGTATCAACTTCATAATTTACCTCCATCTGCCATGATAAGCAGTGCATTAATTATAGCTACTGCCACAGGTGTGCCGCCCTTTCTCCCAAGATTAGTTATAAAGGGAAACGTCTGAGCAGCGAGCAGATCCTTTGACTCAAGTGCTTCGATAAAGCCCACAGGAACGCCGACGACAAGGGGAGAAGAGTTCGGAGTTCGGAGTTCGGAGTTCGGAGTTGAAAGGAGTTCAATTGTTTTCAACAATGCAGTCGGGGCATTGCCGATGGCTATAATGCCGATGTTATTGTCCTTATCTAAAGCCGTTTCGATCCCCATTTCAGACCTTGTCCTGCCTTCCGGTTTTTGACTGCTGACTGCCGGCTGCTGAAGATTGCAAATCACCTTTCCACCCCATTTCTGCAGCAGTCTCTTGTTTATCCCTGCCTTAACCATTTCGACATCAGTCAGGATATCCTTGCCTGAACGTATAGCCTCAATGCCTGCCTTTATAGCATCAGGGTGAAAGGTCAGGGTATCCCTGAACTCAAAGTCTGCGGTCGAATGGATAACCCTCTTTATTATCGGCAGTCTCTCCTCAGGCACTCCTGAGAGGTCGATGGAATCTCCTATTATATCGAAACTCTTTTTCTCGATAGGGTGCTGTGTAAAGACTTCTGAGCCTGAGGAGGGTCTGCCGCCGGCAAGCTTCTTTTCGTCTATTCTCTCGATAACGATCTGCACGAGCTTATCATGGACGCCGAGAGGCTCGGTATAGATAAACTCGACCTCAGGATAGAGTGTTTCAGCAGCGCGTATTGCCTCAGGTATATCCTTGGTTACATGCATTCCGGCATACAGGAAATACGGATGGAGTATTACCCTGCCGGCACCGTCCTCCACGCATTGCCTGATGGCAGACATAATGTCCGGCTGTGCGAACTGCAGGTATGCAACCTTTACGCAGTTGATGCTGCACCCATTGTGTATCTTGCGGTGCAAAAGCCTTCCTACCTCATCAATGTTGTTGGCGTCTTTTTTTGGACTGCCATGACCTATGAGTACAATATTTTCCATATCTCTCCTTTCTTCATGCCGAACGGGAAACATCGGGCAAAGGGTTTCCCCTGAAACCTGCGAAGTTCTCCGCAATGTTTTTGCAGCTGCCGAAGTGTACATGCACATAGCTTGCAAGCGTGTTTTTAGAAGCGTATCCTTCATCTCCCAATTTATTACCGCTGTTGTCGTATAAAGAATAAATCTTATCTCTAACTTCCCACTTCTCAATTTTCACTTCCGAATAATGGAACTCGTGTCCCCTGACACTTTCCCCTTTCCTGCCGAGGATACAATCTCCTTTCAGTACAATCTCCCTATAGCCTATCTTTGACCTGCCCCTGCTCATCGCAGTCTCAAATGGAAAAACCCCGGACATCCTGAAAAATCTGCCGTCAAAATCATATATGCCCTGAGAAAGGAACATCAACCCGCCGCATTCTGCATAGAGAGGTTTACCGGATTCCGCCCAATCACTGATTGACCTGAGCATGGGTTCATTTTTTGACAATTCCTCTGCATAAAGCTCCGGATAGCCACCCCCAATATAAATTGCGTCAACGCCCTCAGGGATCGTTTTATCAGAGATTGGACTGAACCTAATGATGTCTGCCCCTGCCTCTTTTAATAAATTGAGGTTGTCCTCATAATAAAAAGAGAATGCCTTGTCATAGGCAAGGGCTATTTTTGCTGTCCTGTCATTGCGGCAGAGCCTGTCCTCGCTTGTCGAGGATCGCCGCAATCCTTCTTCAGGGAAGGATTCCTCTACGAGCCTGTGGCCGGCAAGTCTATGACCCGTGGGTCTCGACCCATAGGGCGGGAATGACAAAACTGTGATATTAGAACTTAATTTTAGTATCGCATCAATATCTACATGCCTTAAAATTGTATCGGCAAGTTTCTGTATATTTTCTTCTGAAATGGGGGTTTCTTCAGCAGTCGTGAGCCCCAAATGCCTGTGAGGTATCTCAAAACTCAGATCTCTCGGCAGGTAGCCCAGCACAGGTATGTCATGAACACTCTCCTTCAGCCGTTTAAAGTGGTTCTCTGAAGCTACCCGGTTGAAGATAACACCGGCAAAGAAAAGTTCGGAGTTCGGTCTACGACCCATGGGAGTTCGGAGTTCGGAGTTTAAACTTCCGTATCCCGCATTCCGCACTCCGAATTCTGCATACCCTTTAACCACTGCCCCTGCGCTTTCGGCCATTCCATACGCGTCAACAACAAGCAAGACAGGAAGATTGAGGGCCTTTGCGAGGGTTGCAGTACTGAACCGCCCGTCATAAAGACCCATAACACCTTCAATAACAGAGACGTCCGAGCCGGCCGAATGCCTGTTGTATGAACTTCTAACGTAATCCTCGCCGCACATCCATAGATCCAGGTTTATTGACGGTCTCCCTGTAATGATTTTGTGAAGGCCTGCGTCTATAAAATCAGGACCTGCCTTGAATGACTGGACATTAAGGCCTTTTTTCTTCAAGGCAGCGAGTATGCCGAGAGTTGTTGTTGTCTTGCCGCAACCGCTGTGCGTGCCTGCTATGACTATCCCGTGCATCTGCTTGAAAGCTCCTTGAGTAATTTTATATTTTCTCCACGCCGTTTCACGGCTACCCTGATATAGTATCTGCCAAGTCCGCCAAAGTTTGAACAATCCCTCACCATGATGCCTTTGCCCTGCAGGGACTTAATCAATTCGTCAGCATTATTCACTCTTATAAGGTAATAATTTGCCGCTGACGGCAGGAAATCAATCCCCAATTCTTTAAACTTTTTTTCGATAAACCTTTTTTCCCTGTCGATAAACAAAAATGTTTTTTTGATGTATCCCTTGTCATTAACAGCCGCTACGCCTGCCTCCTGTGCAATTGTATTGACTGTCCATGGCTCTTTGTGTTTTTTTATCAGACTCAGACTGTTTGAAGGAAACACTCCATAGCCGATCCTTAGTCCGGAGATAGCATAGATCTTTGTCATAGACCGCAGCACTATTAAGTGCGTATTCTCTTCAACCGCCTTGCATACAGAATCTCCCGGGACAAAATCAATGAAGGCTTCATCAACTACAAGATAGCATTTCAATTCCCTTGCGGCGTTCGCAATCTTCAGTACGTCGTCTTTCCTGATTAACCTCCCTGTCGGATTGTTAGGATTGCAGAGAAAGGCCGCTTTGTTACCGGGTTTTGGATTTTGGATTTTGGATTTTGGATTTTGGATCGGTGTTTTGACCATTTTCTCCATTGTCTCTATAAATTCCTCAGGCAGAATATCAAAATTGTTCTTCTGCTGCAGTTTGTAACCTGTAATTTGCGACCCGCAGCTTATTCTGCATGCCCTCTCATATTCCGAAAAAGTAGGTACAGGGATGAGGACTCTCTCAGGCCTCAAAGCCTTTGCAACAAGATATATAAGCTCAGTGCTTCCATTGCCGCATATGACTGACTCAGGGCTTATGCAGAGATGTTGCGCTATCTCTGACCTCAGCTTCCCTGCGTCAGGGTCCGGATAATTGCAAAGCTGTTTCATGCTCCTGTTTATCGCAGCTTTCACAGTCTCCGGTAGACCCAGCGGATTTATGGATGCGCTGAAATCAATGATCTCCCTTTCAGAAAACCCGGAGGCCTCCGCAAATTCATAAATATTACCTCCATGTCCTGTCACTATATTGACCTCATGAACAACACTCCCGTTGAGATACCGAATCCGATCAAAGAAGCAACTTTGATGATGTTTATTGCGTTTCCTGAGACAGACAGATAGTCGCTGCATCCTCCGTCGCCTATAAACGGCTTATCTACAAGGATGCCGTTGTACCTTGACGGACCGCCGAGTCTGACATTAAGTGCGCCTGCAAGCGCTGCCTCAGGGATGCCGCTGTTAGTGCTTGAATGTCTCCTGCCGTCCCGGAGCATGATAGCAAACGAACGGCGGGTGGCGGATAACGAGCAACGTATATTTTGAAGTAATGTAATAACGAATATTGAGACTACTATTAATAATCCGGTAATGCGTGCAGGGATGTAATTGGCAATGTCGTCGAGCCTGGCTGCAGCCCATCCGAAATATCTGTACCTGTCATTCTTGTAACCCACCATGGAATCCATCGTGTTGACTGCCTTGTAAGTCATTGCAAGCGGAAGTCCGCCGGCAACAAAATAAAACAAGGGCGCTATTATCCCGTCAGAGGCATTTTCCGCAAGGCTCTCTATTGTTGCCCTGAGAATGCCCTTATCATCGAGCGATCCGGTGTCACGGCCTACAATGTGGCTTAGCTTTTCCCTCGCCTCAACGATATCTCCGTCTCTTAGGGGTGTTATTATTTTTTGGGCCGAATCTGTAAGCCCTTTTGTGGCGAGTGTAGTTGATATGAGATAGACCAGAAG
>CAKKPH010000189.1 GCA_919901585.1 Thermodesulfovibrionales bacterium
GCGCATAGTCGAGCTTCCTGAGCACAGTCATCTGGAGGCCTTTTTCAAAGTATATCAGGAGGTTCCTGCAAAAGAGTATATCTATCTTCGAGATCGGAGGGTGCTTGACTATATTGAGGCTGCCGAACCTCACGCTGTCCCTGGTATCATACCTGACCTTATACGCTCCGTTAAAACCGAAGAAGTATCTCTCTCTCTGGATGTCACTCACATTCAGCATGGAATCATTATGGAAAACAGCAGCCCTCGCTATATCAAGGGCATCATTGTCTATGTCGGTCGCATATATCTTGGCGTTGCGAAGCTTTTCGAGTCCAAGGCATTCAGCCAGCAGTATGGCGATGGAGTATGCCTCATTGCCGTATGCGCAGCCGCAGCTCCATGCCCTCAGACCGTCTCTGCCGGCAAGCCTTGACAGGGTCGCATTTTTTAGGAGAGAGAATACCCGGGGCTCTCTGAAGAATTCGCTTACCTTTATGGTTAAAACTGAGAAGAGCCTGTCATATTCGGAGTGGTCTGAATCGAGTAAGAATGAGTAATCCTGATAGGAAGAGATATGGTTTGCATCGAGCCTTATCGCGATGCGCCTTATCAGGCTTGACTTCTTGTAGCTGCGGAAGTCCCACCCTTTTTCTATGTAGATTTTTTCGAGGAGTTCAGTAAGACTGTTTTCATCCGGAAGGACTCGTTGGATATCTTCTGTCAATAATGCTGTAAGCAGTTACCACTCCGCATGTTTAATAGTCTATAATATAAACAGTCCTGCAAAAAATTCCAGCAGGCTGAGCAGACTTTCGTGTTAACTATATCTTACTGTCAACAAGTTTAATAACTTCAGATAAGGAAGTCAAGGTTTTTTTATGGATAATTTGGCCATACCGGAAAAGATATATGAAGAGCTCATAAGACACTGCAGGGAAGAAGCCCCTTATGAGGCGTGCGGGATACTCGCAGGCAGGGGGAGAGAGGTGACTGTGGCTTACAGGATGACAAATACAGATCGCTCGTCTGTGAGCTATATAATGGACTCAGGAGAACAGTTCAGGGTGATGAAAGAGATGAGGGCAGAGAACCTCTCTATGCTGGCGATATATCATTCACATTCGTCTTCTCCTGCATACCCATCTTCAAAGGATGTCAGCCTCGCCTTTTATGAGGATGCAGTTTACATAATCGTGAGCCTTGCAGGGGAAGAGCCGGTTGTAAAAGCGTTCAGGATAAATAATCGAGAGATAACAGAGACCGGAATTATTATAGGCCGCGCATGATCCCGTGCTATTCATTTTTTTAGTTAGTTTGGAGTAAAATACTTCTTTATCTCGATCCAAAGGGTTCCTTTATTTTTCAGGAACCGGCAAGGAGGTGAATATGGGGTATGTCAGAGGTCTGAAATGCAGAGAATGCGGCAGGGAGTATCCTGTTGACCCTATCTACGTCTGTGAGTTCTGTTTCGGGCCGTTAGAGGCTGTTTATGACTATAAAAAGATAAAGCGTGTCATGACGAGAAAGGCAATCGAAAAGAGGGAGAAGAACCTCTGGCGCTATAAAGAGCTCCTGCCTGTGGACGGCGAGCCGCAGGCCGGCCTTCAGTCCGGCTTCACTCCGCTCATAAGGGCGGATAACCTCGCTAAGGAGATAGGCCTTAAGGAGCTTTATATAAAGGACGATACAGTGGTCCATCCCACGCTCTCGTTCAAGGACAGGGTCGTAGCGGTTGCTCTCACAAAGGCAAAGGAGTTCGGGTTCGATACTGTTGCCTGCGCCTCCACAGGCAACCTTGCGCATTCGGTCTCGGCGCACGGCGCAAAGGCAGGCTTTAAGAGGTTTGTCTTTATACCTGCCTCCCTCGAACCGAGCAAGATCGTAGCGTGCCTGGTCTATGAGCCGAACCTTGTGGCTGTTGACGGTAATTACGACGAGGTGAACAGGCTCTGCAGCGAGATAGCGAACAAATATGAATGGGCCTTTGTGAACATAAACATCAGGCCGTTCTATGCCGAGGGCTCAAAGACTCAGGGCTTCGAGATAATCGAGCAGCTTGGCTGGGAGGCGCCTGACAATGTGGTTGTGCCTTGCGCAAGCGGCTCGCTCCTCACAAAGATATGGAAGTCGTTCAAGGAGTTCAAGGAGATAGGCATACTCAAGAGGCTCGAGACAAAGGTCTTTGCAGCGCAGGCAACAGGCTGCTCCCCGATAGTGGTCGCGATAAAAGAGGGGTCTGATGTCATAAGGCCTGTGAAGCCGAACACGATAGCAAAATCTCTCGCCATTGGCAATCCTGCTGATGGTTTCTATGCTGCTCAGGTGGTGAGGGAGACAGGTGGATACGGTGAAGACGTCTCTGATGAGGAGATAATAAAAGCTATAAAGCTGCTTGCGAGGACCGAGGGCATATTTGCTGAGACAGCAGGCGGGGTGACACTCGCTGCGACAATAAAGTTGGTCGATTCGGGTAGGATTAAAAGGGATGAGTCGACTGTGATATGTGTGACAGGGAACGGGCTTAAGACTCAGGAGGCCTTAAGCGGGCATACGTCATCACCGCATTATATAAAACCGAATCTCGCATCCTTTGAAGAGGTGCTGAAAAAGATAGGAGGCTCATAATGGCAGTAAAGGTCAGGATACCAACACCGCTGCAGAGACTGACACAGGGCAAGGAAGAGGTTGAGGGAGTGCCGGGCACGGTAATAGCGCTCGTTAATAACCTCGAGAAGCATTACCCGGGCATAGCAGAGAGGATATCAGAGGGAGGCAAGATAAGGAGGTTCGTCAATATCTATCTGAACGAAGAGGACATCCGCTTCCTTAAGGCAGAAGAGACGGTTGTGAAGGACGGAGACGAGGTATCCATAGTGCCTGCAATTGCAGGAGGCGTTTTTACAGTGAACAGTGTCAGTTTGCAGTGTCACTAAATCATTTGCTGACACTGTTCACTTACACTGGCACTGACACTAACAAAGGGGGTTTTTATGAAAAAGCGTATTAAACTGACATTCCCTCAGCATCTGATCAGAGAGCCTGTGATATTCACGATGGCAAAGCAATTCGATGTCATGCCGAATATCAGGCGCGCCAGGATCACAGAGACCGTTGGCGAGATGGTGCTTGAGCTTGACGGTGCAGATGAGAATCTCGAAAAGGGCATCAGCTATCTGAGAGAAAAAGGTGTGGATGTGGAACTTGTGGAAGGAGACATTGTGGAGTAATATGGCATGGCATGGCATTATAGAAGAATACCGGGAATTCCTGCCTGTCTCTGACACAACTCCTGTCATAACCCTGAAGGAGGGGAACACCCCGCTTATCCGGGCAGCAAATCTGCAAAAGAGGGCAGGCCTGGACCTTGACCTCTATCTGAAGTATGACGGGATGAACCCGACCGGCTCTTTCAAGGACAGGGGCATGACTATGGCTATCTCGAAGGCTGTCGAGTCGGGCTCTAAGGCAGTGATATGCGCTTCGACAGGGAATACGTCTGCATCAGCAGCAGCCTACGCTGCGAGGGCAGGCATAAAGGCTGTCGTGATTATCCCTGAAGGCAAGATAGCGCTCGGCAAGCTTGCGCAGGCACTTATACATGACTCAAAGGTGCTGCAGATAGAGGGGAATTTCGACGATGCCTTAAGGATAGTGAAAAGGCTTGCCGAGATGTATCCGGTAACGCTTGTTAATTCCATCAACCCCTTCAGGATCGAGGGACAGAAGTCTGCCGCATTCGAGGTCTGCGACCGGCTTGATGCAGCCCCGGACTTTCATGCACTGCCTGTCGGCAATGCAGGCAATATAACTGCATACTGGAAGGGATATAAGGAATACAGGGACAAGGGGAGAATAGCAGGGCTTCCGAAGATGCTCGGCTTTCAGGCTGCAGGCGCAGCGCCGATAGTGCTTGGGCGCAAAGGCGAAAGGCCTGAGACCATCGCAACAGCCATAAGGATCGGCAATCCTGCAAACTGGAAGGGTGCTGAGGCTGCAAGGGATGAGTCGGGCGGGAGGATAGATGCCGTCACTGACGAAGAGATACTAAAGGCCTATGGGCTTATCGCATCTTCAGAAGGCATATTCTGCGAGCCTGCGTCAGCCGCCTCTGTTGCAGGTGTTATAAAATTGTACAATGACGGTAATATCAGGCCCGGGAGCAGGGTAGTATGCACTCTCACAGGCAACGGGCTTAAGGACCCGGATACTGTTTTTAAGTTAGTGAATGAGCCGCTTAAGGTAAGGGCTGATATGGACGTAATCTCAAGGGTGGTTGAGGGGATATTGTAATTAAAATAGCTCATGGCTCATAACTAAAAAAATGAAATACATTGTAATAATCGGTGATGGAATGGCTGACAGGCCGCTTAAAGAGCTTGGAGGCAGGACGCCCCTTCAGGCTGCTTTTAAGCCGAACATGGACAGGCTTGCCCGTGAAGGCATAATCGGCTCTGTGAGGACTATCCCTGAGGGTTTTCATCCGGGGTCTGACATCGCAAACCTCAGTATACTCGGCTACGACCCAAAGAAGTTCTATACCGGCCGTGCGCCTCTTGAGGCTGCGAGCATGGGCATCGGGCTCAATGAATCGGACGTCGCCTACAGGTGCAACCTTGTCACCCTCAAATACAACAATGAAAAGACAAGGGCAGTGATGGAGGATTACAGCAGCGGGCATATATCGAGTGAAGAGGCAGCGATACTCATCAGGGAGATTAACAGCAGGCTCGGTTCAGAGAAGATCAGTTTTTATCCGGGAGTCAGCTACAGGCATCTAATGGTCTGGAGGGACGGGGACCTTAATATCGAGTGTGTGCCTCCTCATGACATTATAGGCAGGGAAATTACAGACTATCTCCCTTCAGGCAAGGGTGATGACCTGCTTAGAAAGATGATGAGGGATTCGGTCGACATACTCGAAAGCCATGCGGTTAATAAACAGCGTGTTGCCGACGGGAAGAGGCCTGCCAACAGCGTCTGGCTCTGGGGACAGGGGAGGAAGCCGGTCCTGCCCCGTTTCAGGGAAAAATATTCTATTGACGGCGCACTCGTCTCTGCAGTTGACCTTACAAAGGGGCTCGGCATATATGCAGGCTTCGAGATACTGAAAGTGCCGGGCATTACAGGGTATATTGACACGAACTATACAGGCAAGGCTGAATACTCGCTTGCTGCGCTCGAAAGGGCCGATTTTGTATATATCCATGTCGAGGCGCCTGACGAGGCCGGGCATTCAGGAAATTATAAGGACAAGATTAAGGCGATAGAGGATATTGATGCGCTCGTGATAGGGACTGTACTGCGCGGCGCAAAGGCCTTTGATGAATTTCGCATACTCCTTATGCCTGACCATGCTACGCCGATAGAGGCAAGGACGCATACGCCTGAACCTGTGCCGTTTGTCATCTATGACAGCAGGTCTGAGAGGCGCAATGAGGGCGTTTCATACGACGAGTCTATATTGCTGATTCGGGACAGGATGATAGTGGAAGACGGCTGCAGGCTGATGGACTACTTCATAAAGGGAGAGCTTTAGCCTCTCCTCTCTCTCTGTTTTTTTGTTTTTTGTCTCTCCTTGTTTTATCAGCTAAAGAGAAATATTTCAGAAACATTGTTTCTCTTTGCGTAATAAAGCTTATCTGATATACTTTGTTCATGAAACCGGGAGGCTATAGAGAGATCTTCGTATTCATTGCGGGCTCAACACCGCAGGTTATAACAGAGACTGTCTGCTCCCTGGCCCTGAAGACCCCACCGGTATTTCCTGAGGAGATTTATGTAATAACAACAGGCAGGGGAAAGACGATAGTAAATGATGCGCTGAACGAAAAGGGCATTCTAAGCCGGCTCGTAAGCGAGTATAACCTTTCCCCGATTACCATCAGGAAAGAATCCTTTATAATTCCATTCGATAAGCAGGGGAGCCCTCTCGACGACATAAGAGACGAATCCGAGAATGAGATAATGGGCGATTTGATCACATCCTTTATCAGGGAGAAGACAATTGATCCGTCAGTCAGGCTGCATTGCTCCATCGCAGGCGGCAGGAAGACCATGTCCTTCTATCTCGGCGCAGCCCTTCAGCTATTCGGCAGGCCATGGGATAAGTTGTATCATGTGCTTGTCAGCCCTGAATTTGAATCAAACCCCGACTTCTTCTATAAGCCCAAAAAAGACAGGATAATCCAATGCAGCGGAAAGAAAATAAACACTAAAAATGCCTGTATCACCCTTGCAGAGCTTCCTTTCATACGGCTGAGCAACAAACTTTCGCTTGAAGGCGCAGGCTTCAGGGAACTCGTTGAAGAAGGACAGCGTGAGATAGACATTGCCATGGTCCAGCCTGAGCTTAAAGTAAAGCTTTCACGCTGCACTGTTCAGATAGGCAGGGAAATCGTCAGGATGCCGCCGCAGCACCTTGTGATTTATACGGCATATCTGAAGAGCAAACTTCACCGCTGCAAATATCCCGAGCGCAGCTACTGCCGTGACTGCACCGACTGCTTCCCCTCTCTCCTTGAGATTACGACAAAATCATCCGTTGAGGAAATGGCAAAAGACCTCATGCTCATCTCTCCATCAAAAGCTGAAGATTTTATGCACCGTTATAAAAAAGGAATGGGACAGGAGGTCGTCCGCCAGACAATCAGCAAGATAAAGAAAACCATGGCAGAACAGTTGAAAGACGACGCCCTGGCCTTATGCTGTTCCATAACCACAGCCTTCCGCATCTATAACAACACAAGGCACGGCGTAAGGATTGAAAAGGTAAAGATAAGGATTGAGTAAGAGTATAATTTAGATTATACTAATTATGTTTATACTTTCTTCAGGAGGGATTCCTTGAAATTTATCAACAGAGCAGAAGAATTTGCTATCCTTAAGAAACTATACAATGGAAAAAAATTTCAGTTCGTGCCGGTCTATGGACGGCGCAGGGTCGGAAAGACAAGGCTCATACAGGAATTTATCAGGGACAAGAAAGCAATATACTTTCTGGCTGATAGTGTAGCAGAGAGCGAGCAGTTAAGAAATTTAGGGCGTCTTGTTGGAGAATACTTCAACGACCGGATATTAATCGATGCGGGCTTTAAAGACTGGTATCAATTCTTCGGATATATCAAGAAAAAAAGTCCGGACAGGTTAATCCTCGCAATAGACGAATTTCCTTATCTTGTAGATTCTAACCGTGCCATATCATCAATATTCCAAAAGGGCATAGACGAATATTTAAAAGACAGCAGCATATTTTTAATACTGACAGGCTCAAGCATCGGGATGATGGAAAAAGAAGTCCTCTTCTATAAAGCACCGCTTTATGGCAGGAGAACAGCATCCCTTGAAATAAAAGCTATACCGTTTATTTATTTAAAAGACTTCTTCCCTGACAAGGCTTTTGATAAAATCATGGAAATATATTCGGTTTTTGGGGCAATACCGGCCTATCTGGAAAAAATAAATCCCGAATCCGGCATCTTCTCAAATATAAGAGGTGCTATCTTTGACAGAAGCACTTTTTTATACAATGAGGTGGAATATCTTCTCCGTGAAGAGTTAAGAGAGCCGAGGAACTACTTCGTGATACTCAGGGCAATAGCTCAGGGAAAGCGCAAGCTTTCTGAAATCATCAACGACACAGGTTTTGACAAAAGCCTCGTATCCCGGTACATAGATATCCTGCGGAGCCTTGCGCTTGTTGAAAAAGAAATCCCGGTAACAGAAAAATATCCCGAAAAAAGCAAACTCGGGTTTTATAAAATCCATGATAAGTTTTTTGCGTTCTGGTTCAAATATGTATTCCCCAACAAAAGCAGGATAGAAATCGGCAATTCCGATTATGTGCTGGGAATAGTCAAAGAGTCATTTGATATGCATGTATCCGCAGCCTATGAAGATGCAGGTAAGGATATATGCAGAAAATTAATGGCTGACGGAATCATTCAATACACATCCATCGGCAGGTGGTGGTCTAAAAATGAGGAAATTGACATTGTTGCCCTTGATGAAGAGACAAAAACAGCGCATTTTTGTGAATGCAAATGGAGCAGCAAAAAAGTGGGGGAAGATATCTATCATAATCTGGTGCGCAAAGCAATGCTTGTTGATTGGCATAATGAACAGAGGAAAGACAGATTTATGCTATTCAGTAAAAGCGGTTTTACAAGTAAAATGATGGACATAGCAAAAAAAGAGGGTGTCGTGCTGATTTATAAAGATACTCAGCTGAAATAGAAATATTTCGGCAATATTTCAATGCTTGAGTTTCAGTTCAAAAACTGAAATAATGGAAATGTGCTTTGAATCTTGGACTTTGAAGGAGCAGGCAAATGCCGGAATTTAAGCAAAGAGAATACCAGACAGTGGTGCTGGGAGCGCTGCTGCATGATGTGGGGAGGGAGGGGTAGATGCTGAAAAAAATCACATTTGAAATCGAGACAATCACGCCAATGTTTTTGGCAGGGGCGGATCAAGGCAAGGCAGAGCTGCGGGCTGCAAGCATCAAAGGGCTGATGCGTTTCTGGTGGCGTGCTTTGCAAGCGGATAAACTTGACAAGTTAAAGGAAAATGAAAACAGAATATTCGGTAGCAGCGATGAAGGGATTGGTGCTTCTAAATTCGCCATTAGAGTTACTCAGCCTGACAAGCCATTTTTAATGAACTTCAAAAAAGAAACAAAAGGCAGGCCTGATCCTGTTGGATATCTTTTCTATTCAACATTCATGCAGACAGGGAGAGAGCGTCCCTACTTTCCTGAAGGAGGTAAATTTAAGATCATATTGTCTTCACGGGATGATGAATATCTGAAAATTGCAGCCGCGTCTTTTTGGGTATTGGTTTATCTCGGTGG
>CAKKPH010000190.1 GCA_919901585.1 Thermodesulfovibrionales bacterium
GCGGGGCGCGACTTGCCTCCGCTCTCTCCAACTTTTCTCCCTTCTAAGGTTTCAATCCACGCGCCCGCGCGGGGCGCGACGGGTGTTGATACCGGACACCATGCGGCGTTGTTGGTTTCAATCCACGCGCCCGCGCGGGGCGCGACTGTCAAGCTATAACTCGTTAAATTTAAAAGACAATATCTCAGCAATTTGCGAAGGCAGCAACTTTGCATTCACGAACCTCAATGTTGTCAAAGAACAAATTACAAAACTTCTTGTTTCTAAAGCCTCTATTGCCTTCTGCGAACCCTTCAGGAAAATCATGTAATCTTACGGTTCGCACGCCTGTTTCAAACGATCAACGGACCCTCCTGGTCTATCGACGCTTTGGCCCCAATATGTTCCACACGATGATGCCAGTTGGAGCCAAGATAATAAAATCTCAGGCTGTCTTTCTCTGGATTAATCTCCGAAATCAATCTTTCTTTCAACTTAGCCCATTGCGCCGGGTCAACAATACACTCAAATACAGAGAATTGCACCCTCTGTCCATAATCCTTACATGCGCGCGCCACCCGGCGCAGGCGGCGCTGCCCACCATCATCCGATGTTGCTACATCATAGCTTACTATCACAAACATGATAAGACCTAGTTATAATAGCATGTCATTCTGGCTTGTCCAGAATCGTTCTTCAAGAAAGACTCCCGACAAGCGGGAGTGACAAAAGTCGTTGCCTTTCACCCTCACTTCCAGATAAACGGAGGATAACAGTCAAGGTCTCCCCGCAGATGCCGTGCCATCAGCATAGCCTGCACATAAGGAAGCTGACCGATTGAGATCTTCTCATTAATAAAGGGATGCAATATTTCTTCCTGCTTGCGCTTTTGATAAGCAACAAGAACTGTTTTCCGCGTATCATCGTCCATCCAAACCGCCCCGGATTCCTTCTTGTTAAAACCCTTGCCCTGCACCTGACAGAGATTGATTAATGAAAGACTGAGACGATCGGCAAAGAACGGCCTGAACTCTTCCATAATATCGAGCGCAAGACTGTAACGGCCCGGCCGATCCCTGTGCAAGAAACCGACAGCCGGGTCCAGCCCCACTGTCTCAAGGGCAGAGCGGACATCGTGCATCAGTAAGGTATATAGAAAAGAGAGTAAGCAGTTTACATTGTCGAGTGGAGGTCTCCGATTTCGCTCATTAAAGGTGAAATCATTTTTTTGAGACGTGATCAGATGATCAAACACCTCGAAATATGCATTTGCTGCATCTCCCTCTATTCCACGCACAACATCGAGCGGCGAGTCCGCCTGCAATCTTCTCAACGAGTTTGTAGCGTCTGCGAAGCTGCTGTAACCGCCTTAGTATCAATCTTTTCCGAATGGTCTCTCAAGGCCCGATGAAGCACTGTCCTGCAGTTTGCGATCTTGCCGGTCAGCACGGACCGGGCAATCAATGCCGAAGCCTCTAAATCATCCGCCCTGCGGTACTGCTCGCGTCTGAGGAGGACATTGCCCGATACCGGCCCCTGCACCTTTGCAAGGAAGCTGCCATTTTCTGTGAGAAAGCTGATAGCCACGCCGTTCTCAGCACAGAAACCCATCAAATAAGGGCTGCACGACACTTGCCCGAAGCAAACAATGCCGCCAAGGGTGTGAACAGGCAGACGCAGCACTATTTCACCGTCAACCTTGACGGCAACGGTCTCCCCTTCTTTTGCAAGATAGGCCCCCTGCGTTATGACAAATAAAGTATTAAGAAGTTTTTTCATATTATTTGTGTCTCTGTTTCTTCTTTCTTTAGATAGCCGATCCTATCTTTTTCAGCTCTTCATCGTCAGCAAGAGTTTCATCCTCCGCCTCTATTGCAAGCCGGTTGCGGTTAAAGATCTCATAGTTATCAAGCGCCAGCTTACTCGCTACTTCTTTGGTCACCTTGCCTGCGTTAGTCAGAATATCCCGTTCGTTAAATTGCAGG
>CAKKPH010000191.1 GCA_919901585.1 Thermodesulfovibrionales bacterium
TCTGCGTCAGCCAGGCCATCCTGTAGGAGCGGTATCTGAGGCTTCCTGCAAGGTTTATCCTCAGAGCCTCGTCTTTCATATGCTGTGTAAATATAAAGCCAAAGACAACATATGCGACTATGAATGAGCCCATGAGGAGGCTTACAAGCACGAACTTTTTTGTGAGTGTATCTGTTAAAGACATGGCCTTATTTAGCTATTATAATTCAATCCGCATTTTTTATCTTTTCTCCCCACGAACCTGCTGTTTGGAGTATCCTCTCCTCATCCCCTGTCTTAAGCTCGCCCTTCAGCACAACGACCCTGCCGTTGACCATGACCGTCTCTACATCCGACGGCCTCGCTGAATAAACGATATGTGAATAGAGGTCGTATAAGGGCGTGAGATGTGGTTGTTTTAGATTAATAATAACAAGGTCTGCTGCCTTCCCTGAATCAATGCTGCCTGCCGTAGCCCCAAGGCCGAGGACCTCTGCCCCCCACCTTGTCGCCATCAGCAGGGCTGTCCTCGAATCGAGCGCAGTCGTATCCCCTGATACGGCCTTATGGACCTTTGCTGCAGTCGACATCTCACTGATAATGTTAAGGTCATTGTTGGACGCAGCGCCGTCTGTGCCAAAGGTTACCTTAACGCCTGAATTTATCATCTTAACAACAGGCGCTATGCCCGATGCGAGCTTAAGGTTGCTCTCGATGCAGTGCGAGACTCCGGTCTTCCTCTCCGCAAGCAGATTTATCTCCTTGTCGTCAACCCATACACAATGGGCGGCGAGCACCGAAGCATCAAGAAAGCCCAAATCCTCAAGGTATTCGACAGGCCTTTTGCCGTGCCTTGAGATAATCTCCTTCACCTCCCACTCTGTCTCGGAGAGGTGGATATGCACCGGCAGGCTGAACTTTTCAGAGAGCGCCTTTGCCTTTTTCAGGGTCTCTTTACTGCATGTATAAAGTGCGTGTGGCGCTATGCAAGGGGTTATCAGCTCATCACCCCTCCAGTTTAGGGCAAAGGCCTCTGCCTTCTCTAAGTACTCATCAGCAGTCTTTGCGGCAGCAGTAGGGAAATCGAGTATGCCTGCTCCGAGCACTGCCCTCATGCCGATCCTCTTTGTAGCATTCCCTGCGGAGTCGCCGAAGAAATACATGTCATTGTAAGTCGTGACTCCTGCCTTCAGCATCTCGAGGCAGGCGAGCTCTATTGCGTCTGATATGAACTCAGGGCTGAGCCATCTCGCCTCAGCAGGCCAGATATGTTTTTCGAGCCATACCTTGAGCGGGAGGTCGTCTGCAAGCCCCCGGAAGTAGACCATTGCAGCATGGGTGTGTGTATTTATGAGCCCGGGTATTATGACCCTGTCCTTGCCGCCGATAATTACGGAGGATTCATACTGCGCTGTTATTTCAGCATACGGGCCTACAGAAAGGATCTTGCCGTCATGCACAGCCACGCCGCCGTCATGAATAACAGCAAGGTCCTTGTCCATAGTAAGGAGATGCTCAGCATGGACTATGCAGTCTATTTTTTTCTTATCGTACATCTGCGGGTTCAAGATACTATCAGGCCATCTCTATAAGTTTTTCAGCTATCTGGACAGCATTAAGAGCTGCGCCTTTTCTGAGGTTGTCGGAGACTACCCACAGGTTGAGGCCGTTTTCGATCGACTCGTCCTCCCTTATCCTGCCGACAAAGGTCTCGTCCTTCCCTGCTGCGTCTATTGCGAGCGGATAGAGATTCTTATCAGGGGCATCGTACACAATGACACCCGGCGCTGTTGAGAGTATCGCCCTCGCCTCATTTGCGCTTAGCTTCTTCTCTGTCTCTATATTTACGCTCTCAGAATGGCTCCTGAAGACAGGTACACGCACTGTCGTTGCAGTCACCCTTATTGAGTCGTCTCCCATTATCTTCTTTGTCTCCTGCACCATCTTCATCTCTTCCTTTGTGTAACCGTTATCTAAGAACTTGTCTATATGCGGGAGGCAGTTGAAGGCTATCTGGTGCGGATAGACATTGCACTTCACTTCCCTGGAATTGAGCAGGTCAGTTGTCTGCTGAAGCAGTTCGTCCATAGCCTTTTTACCGGTTCCGGAGACAGCCTGGAAGGTAGTCACCACGACCCTCTTTATCCTCGCAGCATCATGGATAGGCTTCAATACGACAACCATCTGGATCGTCGAGCAGTTCGGGTTTGCGATTATCCCCTTGTGCCATTTAAGGTCATGGGGGTTCACCTCCGGGACCACAAGAGGGACTCCCGGGTCCATCCTCCACTGGCTTGAGTTGTCAACAACCACGCAGCCTGATTGTGCGGCAACAGGCGCCCATATCTTAGACCTCTCTGCGCCTGCAGAGAAGAGTGCGATGTCGATGCCCTTGAACGAGTCATTGTTAAGCGTCTCGACAGGCATCTCGCTTCCTTCAAATTCGAGGGTCTTGCCCTCAGACCTCTCTGATGCAAAGAGCCTGATCTTTTCGATTGGAAAGTTTCTCTGCGCAAGCGTGTCAATCATCTCATTGCCGACTGCGCCTGTGGCTCCGACTACAGCAACCACATATCTGTTTTTCTTTTTAAGCATACCGTTATCTCCCTTGGAAGTATGTAGCATTTAAGGAGTATATATTATACCCAATTTAACCCTTCGTAGTATGATAACAAGACTTCTAAGCTTTTCAGATCCTCAACATTAAAGACCTTTGCCTCCGGTTCTATCCTCTTAATCAACCCTGAGAGGACCCTCCCGGGACCTGCTTCTATGAATGTATCTATGCCTGAGGCAGCAATATTCCTTATCGAATCCTCCCACAAAAGCGGACTGTTGAGCTGACGGACAAGGGATGCCTTAATGCTCTCGATACTGCTCAGGAACATAGCGTCTGCATTGTTTACAAGGGGGATCGCAGGAGCACTGAACTCTATATCATTCAATGCCTCGGCAAGCCTCGTGGAGGCATCGGCCATAAGTGAGCAATGCGACGGAACGCTCACAGCAAGGGGCAGTGCCCTTTTTGCGCCGGCCTCTTTTGCGAGCCTCATTGCCTCTTCAACTGCGGGTCTTTCTCCTGCAATGACTATCTGGCCCGGGCAGTTGTAATTTGCCGGAGCTGCATAACCGGATTGTACTGACAGGCATATGCAGTCAACCTCATCTCTCTTTAACCCTAAGATTGCTGCCATAAGGCCCTTGCCTTCAGGCACAGCCTCCTGCATGAACCGGCCTCTCTTTTCTGTAAGTTTAACGGCTTCTTTGAATGAGATCATGCCTGCTGCAACCAATGCTGAATATTCGCCGAGGCTGTGTCCTGCGACGACAGAAGGACGGAGAGACACAGGGACACGGAGACCCGGTGACGTTAAAACCGTATATGCGGCAATGCTCGCAGTTAAAATGCAGGGTTGAGTCCGGAATGTCTTATTCAGTTCTTCTTCCGAGCCGTTAAAAGACAGTTCAGCAACATCATAGCCGAGCGCTTCAGATGCCTCTTCGTATATCTTCCGTACGGCACCGAAATTCTCATAGAGGTCTTTGCCCATACCGGCATGCTGCGAGCCCTGTCCGGGGAAGACGAATGCAAGACGCTGGGACGCAGGAATATTCATCCCTTGCCCCTCGCCTCTTTAATCTTCCTTATAAGCAGCGGGATTACTTCATAGACATCGCCGGCAATACCATAGGTCGCTACGTTGAAGATCGGTGC
>CAKKPH010000192.1 GCA_919901585.1 Thermodesulfovibrionales bacterium
GTTAAATCAGGACTGTCTTTTATAAAAAACATGCAGCAGGAGGGATCAACGGTTGCAGTTTTAGTTTATCTGTAATAGATTGGTGCGCTATTATGCTTTGGGCAACAGCCCGTCAAGGGCTGACACCATTTGCTGCACAGTTGATGTCCGACAAGCTGGCGCAGGCGAATGATCAGTTGCGGAAACTGGACAATGCCAAGTCGGAATTTATGCTTTGGCATTGCAAATTGCCAATTGGCATGTTAAAATGCCAATAAAGAGAGGTTTGCTATGAGAACAACTATTGACAGATTCGGCAGAATAGTGGTGCCAAAGGAATTGAGGGAAAGATTTGGCTTGCAGCCCGGCACGGAAATAGATATCGACGAGCATGACGAGGAGATCGTGATAAAAAATGCTGCTCAGGAGTCTCCATTGCAAGATGAAGACGGGGTGCTGGTTTTTGCAGGACAATCTGCAGGAGATATCACCGGCAGTATTGGCAGGCTTAGGGAAAGCCGCTTGCAGAAATTGTCAGCAGGTGTAATCCGATAATGATCTTGTTCGACACAAGCGTTCTTGTCGCAGCGATTGTCAAAGCGCACCCCCTGCATGAACGGGCTGTTTCATGGCTGAAACGGGCCAAGATCGGTGAAGTAGTTATGGCTATCTCTTCCCATACCCTCGCAGAACTCTATGCTGTCCTTACGACACTGCCTGTGAGCCCCCGGATATCTCCGGACATGGCATGGCGGCTTATCAATGAAAATATAGAAAAGACGGCAACGGTGGTGTCTCTTAGTCCCGATGATTATACCGACACCATACGCCAATTGAAAGACAGAGGGCTTTCCGGGGGGATAGTCTATGATGCGCTTATTTTTAAAGCTGCCGTAAAATCAGGAGCTGAGGTATTGTTAACACTGAATGCCGCCGACTTTACGAGATTGAAATTTGGCGAGGGACTCAATATCTTAGAACCGTAGGGTTTCCAATGGCTTTTTGAATGACAGGAGTTGCTATGCAGGCAATATAAAGGATTACAGCATTGCCTTGACACAAGCGCATCATTTTACTTGAAAAGTTTAGTGAAATCTGTTAACAAATGATGCATGAGCGACAGGCCGGCCATAAGCGTGGATGAAACTTACCTTGAAGGGATAGAAAAGAAGGTCGAAGACCTCAAGATGATCATGGAGGTCTCTGTCATCATATCCTCGACATTGGATTTCAATGAGCTGGTAACCGTTGTCATGGAAAAGGCAAAGAAGGTTATGGATGCAGAGGCATGCTCTATCCTCTTTTACAATAAGGATACCAATAAGCTTGAGTTTGAGGTTGCACTGTGCAAGGAGGAATCTGCATCGGAGATACTGAAGAAGACCGTGACGCTTGACATAGGCCAGGGGATAGCAGGCTGGGTTGCTGAGAATCTGCAGCCGCTGGTCATCACCGATGTGAAAGCTGACAAGCGGTTTTATCAGGCTGCTGATAAGCAGACAGGGTTTGTGACAAAGAGCATCATCGCAGTGCCGCTTGTCGGCAGGAGCGGGCTCATAGGCGTGGCAGAGATTATAAACCCAAAAAACAAGGATTTTTTCAGCGAATATGATTCAGGCATATTCCAGACACTCTGCAGGGGAGTAGCCATTGCTATCGAGAATGCAAGGTTTCATAAGGAGTCGATAGAAAGGGAAAAGCTAAGGCAAGAACTCGAGATAGCATCATCGATTCAAAGAAGCTTCCTCCCCGAGTCACCCACATTCCATAAAAATAATATAACCGTGTCGGCAATCAACATATCAGCCAAGCATGTCGGAGGCGACATATACGATTTTATTGAGCCTTCAGAGGACAAGGTGGGTGTCTTTATTGGAGATGTCTCCGGCAAGGGCATATCTGCTGCGCTTTATATGGCAAAGATAATAAGCGACTTAAGATATACATCGCTCGGCATTGATTCGCCTGATGTGGTCATGAAAAGGCTGAATTCCAACCTGTCTAATGCTCCAAGGGGCATGTTTCTGACCGCCACCTATATAATTGCGGATACGGTCAAGGGGAGTCTTTCCATAGCTGTTGCAGGGCATCCTCCGTTCTTTTTAATCGGGAAAGGAGAGGTGAGGGTTATGGATCTGCCGTCAGGGCCTCCTCTCGGCATAATGCCTGTGGAATATCCTGTTACTATGCTTGAGCTCGATAAGGGCGACAGGATTCTCCTGCTTACTGACGGCGCCTTTGACGCAAAGAACAAGAATGGAGAAAGGATCGGTTTTGACAGCATAGCCAGATTTGTTAAAAGTCAGAGCAACCGGGAGAGTCTGATCCAGGCAGTAGTTGATCATGTAAATGATTTTTCTAAGGGCACTGAAAGGGCGGATGACCTGACTCTTGTGGAATTGAGATTTGATGGTGCGGTCTGACATGAACGAAAAGGTGACCATCACTATCCCGTCGCATCCAAAATATCTGTCGGTTGTCAGGGCTGTGACAGCAAGGGTCGGAGCGGTATGCGGCATGAACGATTCTCTAACAGACGGGATAAAGCTTGCTGTTGATGAGGCGTGTTCAAATGTAATAAAGCATGCATATAGAGGAGACACAGGGAAAAAGATTGTTGTAAAATACAAAATCACAAAGAAGTCCTTAGAGGTGACTATCGAGGATAACGGCATAAAATCAGATGTTGAATATATGAAGGGAAGGGACCTTGATGACCTGAAACCGGGAGGGCTCGGCATCCATTTCATCAAGAAGATATTCGATGTCTTTGAGCTTGACAGCAGGAAGAAAGTCGGGAACAGATTAAGGCTGATAAAATACCTGAAAGGCAAATATGAAGCTTGAGATTACAGACTGCAAAGGAATAAAGATGATTGCATTATCAGGCGAAGTTGATATGTACACCTCTCCTGAGCTGAGGGAAGAGATGATGAATCTCATACGCAGGAGGACATCTCCGCTCTTTGTTGATTTCAGTGGCGTTTCATACATCGACAGTTCAGGGATAGCGACCTTTGTTGAAGGGCTTAAGGGGATAATGTCTTACAATGGGAAGCTTAAACTTGTCGGGATTCCTGACAGGATCATGGAGATATTCAACTTCTCAAAACTGGACAGGGTATTTGAGATGTACGGCAGTATTGACGACGCCCTTAACAGCCTGAACTCTTTTTAGCCGGCCTTGGTGGAATGCAGATACAAAAGGATATAAATGACGCTTCAAGGGTCATAAACGATATATTCTACTGGGCATTCATATCTCCCTTTAAGGGCAGACCAATCCGCATCAGGGCCAGCATATCGGAGATGGTCAAGGCAGGGTATAATTCCGTTCCCATCGTGTCAGTCATATCCCTTTTTATCGGGATCATACTCGCTTTGCAGGCTGCATATCAGTTGAAGCGTTTTGGAGCGCTGGTATATGTCGCGGACCTTGTGGGCGTCTCGATCACGAGAGAGCTCGGCCCGATAATCACAGCTATCATAGTTTCAGGGAGAAGCGGCTCTGCCTTTGCAGCGGAGATAGGATCCATGAAGGCAGCAGAGGAGGTTGACGCACTGATAACAATGGGGATAAACCCTGTCAGGTTCCTGGTCGTTCCAAAGCTGATAGCGCTTATGGTAATGGTGCCTGCCCTCACAGTGCTCTCTGACTTTTTAGGGCTGTTCGGGGGATTCCTTCTTTCAGTAACACTCCTTGAGCTGCACCCTGTCAATTATTTTCAGCAGACCATCAACGCCCTTCTGGTGAAAGATATATTGACCGGACTGATCAAGGCATGGGCATTCGGAATAGTGATAACAATTGTCGGAGCATACCACGGATTCAAGGTAGAGGGAGGGGCAGAAGAGGTCGGAAGGCATACCACTTCGTCGGTGGTTGCATCAATATTCCTCGTAATAGTATTCGACCTGTTCTTTACAGCCCTCTTTTACTTCTTCACATAACGTATGGAAAACGCTATAGAAGTCGTAGGATTAGTAACGCATTACGGCGACAGGGAGATACTCAAGAACATATCTCTCTCGATACCAAAGGGCAAGACAACCGTTATTCTCGGCGGAAGCGGCTGCGGCAAGAGCACATTACTGAGACATCTTATTGGCCTGCTCAAACCCACCAGGGGAAGCATACTCATAAACGGAAGAGATATAACCGTAATGAAGGAGAGTGAACTGAATGAGGTCAGGAAGAAGTTCGGGATGCTGTTTCAGGGTGCCGCTCTCCTGAACTCCCTATCCATTGCAGACAATGTTGCCCTTCCCGTAAAGGAACATACCCGGCTTGAGGACTCCACAATACAGATAATGGTCAGGATGAAGCTTGACCTTGTAGGCCTGTCAGGGTTCGGCGGTTTTTTCCCCTCACAGCTCTCAGGTGGAATGAAAAAGAGGGCGGGTATTGCGAGGGCAATGGCGCTGGACCCGGAGATCATTTTCTTCGATGAGCCTTCTGCCGGGCTTGACCCTGTGACTGCCGCCGGTCTTGACGAGCTTATCCTCAAGCTCAGGGATGTGTTCAAGATGACGATAGTCGTTGTGACGCATGAGCTAATGAGTATATTTATGATCGCTGATTATGTCATCATGCTGGATGCCGGCAGTGTAATTTTCTCAGGGACGCTTGAAGAATTGAAGGCGTCCGGACACCCGAGGATAAAGATGTTCCTTGACAGGCAGGCTGAAAACGAAAATTACAACCCTGAGGACTATCTGAAGATAATTGCGGGTGAATAACATTATGAGGGTACCAATTTGAGAGATGAGATCAAGGCAGGCATAATCATAATTGCATCGCTGCTTATCCTGAGCGCAGCTATCATACTTATCGGCGGCAGTCAGTTCTATCAGAAATTCGACACCTATTTTGTTATGGTCATTAATGCTGCGGGCCTTGAGACAGGCTCGCAGGTGAGGCTCGGAGGCGTGAAGATCGGAAGGGTAGTCAAGATAAACGCTCCTGACGGGCCCGGAAAACCCATTTCGATAGAGATTGGCATAAAGCGCGGTACAACCCTGTATAAAGGCACAAAGGCCTTTATAACCCAGATAGGTTTTGTCGGAGACATATATATGCTTCTCGCCATAGACAAGACATCGAACGAGACAATAAAACCCGGCTCTGTTATCCCGTCAGAAGAACAGGTTCAGTTCAATGAGATAATGGCAAAGACCGTTAAATTATCGGGTTCGGTTGACGGCCTGATCAAGGATATAAATAAGATATTCAGCGAAAGGAATATCAAAGAGATAGAGAAGCTCTTCGAGAACTCCAACAAGGCAATAGTGACCGGGTCTGCCAATATCGAGAAGATCGCAAACACCTTAAAGGGCACTACAGACAAGATCGAGCACGTTCTTAACGAGATCAGCGGCATTGTCACGGACAATAAAGGCGAGGTCGCGCTGATATTGAAGAAGGCAAGAGAGGATATAGAAAAGGCAGGCGACATGATCAAGGCGATAGAGGAGACAGTAAGGACAGTTGACAAGACAACAAAAGCTGTTGACGGAGCAATAAATCTGCAATCGCAGAACCTTGACAACCTCTTCACTACGCTCAACAATACCACAAAAGACCTGCAGGACCTCCTGCAGGAGAAAAAGAACAAGCCGTGGAGTTTTATTTACAAGGAAGGCAAGGAAAAGGAGGAGTAAGGTGCTGAAGGGATTAATAACTTTTCTGTTTATCGCTCTTTTGTCTGCATGTTCGATCCCCGAGACTAAAATATATCATATGAGCCTGCCTGCTGAGAAAGGGAG
>CAKKPH010000193.1 GCA_919901585.1 Thermodesulfovibrionales bacterium
CACTTATTTTCATGCCCTGTATCTTTATGCTTAATGCCTCTTTCCTGAGCCTCAGCCCGTTGCAGTTTGAGCACTTTTCTGCCTGCCGCACAGACACAGTTTTCCCCTCGTCATTCTTGTCGCCATTATAATCCCCCTCTTCAATACCAATAAAACCGAGCCCCTTGCAATAAGGACATGCCCCATAGTCGCTGTTAAAGGAAAAGAGCCGGGGGTTCACGTCAGGGAAGCTCACTCCGCATCTCTGGCAGGCCATTACCTTGCTGAAGCGGATATCCCTTTTCTCATCCACAAGGTTTATAACAACAGTGTCCGAGTACCTGAGCGAGAGGTCTATAGCATTCCCGATCTTCCTGCTGATGTCATGTTTTATTATTAGCCTGTCTATAATTATCTCTATAGTATGCCTCTTGTGTTTTTTCAAGGATATCTCATCGGTGAGGTCCATTACCTCACCGTCTATCCTTGCACGCAGGAAACCTTCCCCCTTCATCTCAGCAAGTTCTTTCCTGTATTCGCCCTTCCTGTCGTGTACGATAGGCGCGAGCACCTGAAGCCTCGTCCCTGAAGGCATAGACATTATATGGTCAATTATGCTCTGGACATCCTGAGTCGAAACAGGGCCTGAGCATCTGTAACATACAGGCCTGCCGATCCTCGTATACAGGACGCGCATATAATCATAGATCTCGGTTATCGTACCGAGCGTTGAACGAGGGCTCTTTGTCACTGTCTTCTGGCTTATGGCTATTGCAGGTGAGAGGCCGTCTATTGAATCGACCTCCGGTTTCTGGAGTTGCTCAAGGAACTGGCGCGCATAAGCTGACAGGCTCTCGACATAACGTCTCTGGCCCTCGGCGTATATGGTATCTATCGCGAGGGATGATTTGCCTGAACCTGAAGGGCCTGTAATAACAGTTATCCTCTCCCTTGGGATCGTCACATCAATGTTCTTAAGGTTGTGCTCCCTTGCTCCCTTAATGATTATGCTGTCCTGTATGCCCACAATTTATTAATATAACCTAAATCGTAAATACCTTTCAAATCAAGGGATTAAATTAAAAAACCCTTGACTTTATTTTCTATATATGGTATTTAATTTGTTGGTATAAATATTTTCCTTATTCTCTGCGAAGGAAGGAGGTGAAATACAAATGAAGAAGATTTTAGCATTAGTACTTTCATTATTGCTAATCGTAGCATTTACGTTTGCAGTAGGATGTAAAAAGGCTGAGGAGCCAAAACCGGCTCCGGCACCAGCTACAGCACCGGCTGAGGCACCAGCACCAGCACCGGCTCCAGCACCGGCTCCAGGCAAATAGTATCAGTTATCTGACATCAGGGGTGGACAACCACCCCTGATGTTGCTTTTTTAGTGCATTAGCCTTTATTATACTAATACAGTTATATTCACGGAATACTTTATTAAAGAGTGGCTCAACCACTCTTTTGTTTTATTATGGACAGGAACCTAAAGGAAAGAGTCTTTAACCTTGTGAGCAGGGTGGCTGAGGACTGCAGGTTTGAGCTTGTGGATATGAAGCTGTCTGCAGTCGGCAGGAAAACCAGTATCAGGGTTGACATCGACAAGGACGGCGGCATAACACTTGATGAGTGTGCGGTCTTCAGCAGGAGACTGGAGGCCCTTATGGACGTGGAAGACCCTGTCCCCGGCTCATATATACTTGAGGTATCTTCTCCCGGACTTGACAGGCCTCTTAAGAGGCCTGAGGATTTTGAGAAATGCAGGGGCAGGCTTGTGAGGATAGCAACTAAGGAAATGATCGACAACCAAAGTTTCTTTACAGGCAGGATAAGCGGGGTAAGCGGCGAGACATTGAAGCTTACCATAAGCGGAAAGAAGGGTGTCTTAAGAGAGATAGACATCCCTTGCAGTATTGTATCTAAGGCCAATCTGGAGGTCGAAATAGGTTAGGATGACAAAAGAACTCTGTTTTATAATAGAACAGATCAGCAGGGAGAAGGGTATCTCAAAGGATACCATTATAAAGACACTCGAGTCTGCACTACTCTCTGCAGCGAGGAAGAAGTACGGCGGAAGGCTTAATATTGACCTCCGTATTGATCCAAAGACCTGCGCAATAAACGTATTTGAGACCAAAAAGATTGTAGAGAGCGTAACCAACAGCGACGAGGAGGTCACGGTCGAGTACGCAGCAAAGAACTTCCCGGACAAGGCAATGGGAGATGTTGTCGAGATACCTATTCAGCTTCAGGACTTTGGGAGGATCGCTGCACAGACAGCGAAGCAGGTCATCTTCCAGCGCGTGAGGGAGGCTGAGAGGGACGTCATATATAAGGACTTCAAGGACAAGGCCGGCCATATTACGAGCGGGACTGTTGTGCGGAAAGAGAAAGGTCTTTACCTGCTCAACATCGGAAAAGCAGAGGCTGTACTGCCGATAAAAGAGACGCTTCCGGGCGAGAACCTGAAAAGGGGCGAGACTGTGAGAGTCTATATAGAGGATGTCAGGGTAACCCCCAAGGGACCCATTATATTCCTGTCGAGGACAAATCCTAATTTTGTTATCGGACTTTTCAAGACAGAGGTGCCTGAGATAGCCGAAGGGCTTGTCGTTATAAAGAATATCGTGAGAGAGCCCGGCGAAAGGACAAAACTCGCAGTCTATTCCAAAGACACTTCAATAGACCCTGTAGGTGCATGCGTCGGCATGAAGGGGACAAGGGTGCAGTCTATTGTCAGGGAATTACGCGGAGAGAGGATCGACATAATACCATGGACTGACGATCCGAGAGTTCTGATCTCAAGGTCCTTAAGCCCTGCGACTGTCGACAGGATAGGGGTCAACGAGGAAGAGAAGACCGCTATGGTTATAGTAAATGACCAGCAGCTCTCACTCGCAATAGGTAAAAAGGGCCAGAACGTAAAGCTCGCCATGAAGCTCACAGGCTGGGACATTGATATTATTAGCGAATCCGAATACTCAAAGATTAAGATAGAAGAGGCAGACAAGGCCCTGCAGGAGACTATAAAAAAGGATTCTCGAAACAAGATTACTCCAGTAGATACCGGCTCATAGCCTTTTTATATCCAAGCTCATACTGCTTTTTTGTTCTATAATTATGTATGAGAAGTGATACTTCAGCACTCCCTGTCCAATGCATCACCGGGATCGGCCCCAAGAGGGCTAAATTATTAAACCGCCTGAATATAACAACAGTCAACGATCTCCTTTATTATCTCCCGTTCAGATATGAGGACAGGAGGAACGTAACAAAGATAAGCAGCCTCACCAACGGCCGGCTCGAGACCGTATCAGGCAAGGTCGTCTCGATGAATATGGTCAGACTGCCTAAAAGAAGGCTAAAGATATTTGAGTTAACCGTCACTGACGGTTCAGGTCTTCTCAAGGCTAAATGGTTTAACCAGCCTTATATGCAGAAGAACTTCAGTGAAGGGCAGAGTCTTATACTGAGCGGCATAGTAAAGCGGAATTCCTACGGAAGGGCAGGCTTTGAGATGGAGGGCCCTGAGTATGAGTCCGCAGAGGACAACAATGAGGACTTTATTCATACCGCGAGGATAGTCCCTGTTTACAGGACTACTGCAGGCATGAGCGTAAGGGTGCTGAGAAGCCTGATATTCAACCTGTTTAAGGATTGCTTGGACAATATCGAGGACCCCTTGCCTGAGGATATACTATTACGCTACGACCTGCCTTGCCTGAAGGATAGTATTTATTGTACCCACTTCCCCCCTCCTGAGACTGACCTTGAACTGATGAACAGGGGTCTTAGCAGATACCACAAAAGACTCTCATTCGATGAACTCTTAAACCTCGAGACAGGTATCGTTCTCCTTAAAAAGAAAGAGGGGAGGAAACAGGGCATATCATTTAATCCTTCAGGCAAGCTGCTAAAACAGCTTAAGGATAACCTTACATTCATGCTCACCCCTGCGCAGGAAAGGGTATTTAAGGAGATACTTGATGATATGAGGCAGCCCTATCCAATGAACAGGCTGATACAGGGAGATGTAGGGTGCGGCAAGACAATAGTTGCCCTCATGGCAATGGTCAGTGCTGCTGAATGCGGATACCAGTCAGCTATCATGGCGCCCACAGAGATACTGGCTGAACAGCACTATATCAATATCCACAGGCTTGCCGAAGACCTCGGTCTCAGGGTATTCCTCCTGACCGGCAGCATGAAGGAGAGGCCTCTATCAGAGATCGAATCAGGCAAGGCCGACATCATTGTAGGCACACATGCCCTTATTCAGGAAGGCGTGACATTCCATAACCTCGGGCTCGCTGTTATAGACGAGCAGCACCGCTTCGGTGTGCTCCAGCGGGCGTTGTTGAGGAAAAAGGCACAAAACCCTGACATCCTCGTCATGACAGCCACCCCAATCCCGAGAACCCTCGCCATGACGCTTTACGGTGATCTCGATTATTCTGTAATTGACGGCATGCCCCTTGACAGGAGCCCAGTTGTAACAAAACGCTTCAGCCCTGCACAAAAGGAGGATATTTACAGGTCGATCACAGAGGAGATACTTAATGGGCATCAGGTCTATGTCGTTTATCCGGTCATAGAAGAGTCGGAAAACTCTGACCTCAAGTCTGCAATAAATGGAAGGGATGCATTCAGCCGCATATTCCCTGATTTCAGGACAGGCCTCATACATGGTAAGATGAAGTCTCAGGAGAGAGAAGAGATAATGAGGGCCTTCAAGGACAGGGACATAGACATCCTTGTCAGCACAACTGTGATAGAGGTCGGGGTTGATGTGCCGAATGCTGCAATGATGCTGATTGTGCATGCAGAGAGGTTCGGGCTCCCGCAGCTTCACCAGTTGAGGGGAAGGGTCGGAAGGGGCAGCAGCAGGTCCTGCTGTCTTCTGCTCGCATATGAGCCCTTGAGCAAAGAGGCAAGGAGGAGGCTCGACATAATGGTAAGAACTACCGACGGTTTCAGGATTGCAGAAGAGGACCTCGATATCAGAGGGCCGGGAGAGTTCCTCGGCACAAGGCAGTCAGGTATGCCTGATCTCAGGACAGCAAATCTTATCAGGGATGCAGGGCTTCTTGATGCTGCAAGAAAAGAGGCTTTTGATCTGGTCAGCCTTGACCCTGAACTTGCCAAATGGCCGCTTCTTAAACAAAGCATCAGCGCCTTCTGGGAGGGGAAAATTGAGATATTCGAGACGGTTTAAAGGTGAACGTGCTGTATTGGAAAAAATACATCTGAGCTTGCAAGGGTAAGGACATGACGGGAGCTTATCTGTTTTTATCTGTATTTATACTCGGCTTGATAATCGGTTCATTCCTGAATGTCTGTATATACAGGATGCCGAGAGGGCTCTCGATAGTCAGGCCTTCATCAAGCTGTCCTTCATGCAAAACACCTGTCAGGATATACGACAACATCCCTGTAATAAGTTATATCCTGCTCCGGGGAAGATGCAGGGGTTGCAGCTCGGCTATCCCGATAAGATACCCTCTTGTTGAACTGCTCAATGCCGTTTTATATGTTTCGGTAATATGGCGTTTTGGCATCGGATGGTATGCTCCTGCTTATTTTGCCTTCTGCTCAGCAATGGTCGTGATTACATTCGTTGACCTTGAGTTCCAGATAATACCTGATGCCATAACACTATCAGGCATACCTATAGGACTTGTTGCAGGCTCCCTGATCCTCATAGACCCTTTTGTTAGAGCTTCTATGCTCGGTTTTAAAAACTCTTTTATAGGCTTTATTTCAGGCGGAGGACTTTTTTATCTCATTGCAGTCCTGAGCCGCGGCGGCATGGGCGGCGGGGATATTAAGATGATGACAATGACCGGGGCATTCCTGGGCTGGAAGGCTGTCCTGCTGACGACCTTCAGTGCAAGCCTTATCGGCTCGATAGTCGGGATAATACTTATAGTCTTCAAGGGAAAGGGCAGAAAGACCAAGATACCCTTCGGCCCGTTTCTTGCGATAGGCGCACTAATTACACTCTTTTTTGGTCAGGAGATCTTTCGGTTTTATTTAATGAGATGATCGATAACCTCTTTATAATAACAACCTTTCTTTTTCTCCTGATCTTTATCCTTATCATCTCCTTCAGGGCTGCTAAAAAAGGCAGGACAAGAATAACGGACAGAAAGCCTGAGATAGGGTTTATTGTCGAAACCTTCCATGAACTTGTAGATAAACTGAAAAAGAAAGAAAGGGAACTCGAGTACCTTAAAAAAGAGGCTGAGGAGCGTGCCGAGCGCATAAAAAATTACAACGAATACATACTCCAGAGCGTGCCGAGCGGTGTCATAAGCCTCGACATCGAGATGAGGGTCACAAAGATGAATGCTGCGGCAGAAAAGATCCTCAGCATAAAAGAGGCGGATGCCATCGGAAAAAATTACACAAAGATTTTTGGGGACACCCTGACTGCATTCATAGGAAATAAGGCAACAGTGCGGCGCGGGGAAATGGCCTACACCTCAGACGCCGGGAAAATCAGCCGCCTCGGCCTCACACTCACGCCACTCAGGAATTCAGGTGGTGATGCCATCGGTCAGCTCCTCGTATTTACAGACCTCACAGAGCTGAAGGCGCTTGAATCACAGGCTGCTTTAAGGGACAGACTTTCGAGCCTCGGAGAGATGGCGGCAGGCATAGCGCATGAGCTCAGGAACCCTATGGGCGTGATAGCAGGCTACACAAAACTCCTCTCTAAGAAACCGGACACTTCATTAAAGCCTATCACAGACTCTATATCCAAAGAGGTGTCTGTGATGGACAGGATAATAACAGACTTCCTCTCTTTTGCGAGGCCTCCTGAACTGAACGTCTCGGTCTTTAATCTGACAGATACACTTAAAACCGGCATCTCAAACGTAATAATGGACAGGCATGACATAAAGGTAAATCTCAGTATTCCGGATATGCTCAATATTGAGGGCGATGAGATATTGCTCAGGCAGGCCTTCATAAATCTATTTGTAAATGCGGCTGAAGCTATGCCCCACGGGGGGATACTGGGCATTGAGGCAAGGATAATCAGGGACGACAAACAAGAAGAACCCTTATCCTCCGGCCTTCATTCAGAACATCTTGATATCAAGGTAACCGATTCAGGCCATGGAATTCCACCGAACATGCTCGAAAAGATCTTTATGCCGTTCTATACAACAAAAGACAGGGGCACCGGTCTCGGCCTTGCTATAGTACACAAGGTAATAACAGTCCACAACGGCCTGGTAAAGGCAGAAAGCAGCGACAACGGCACTACCATAAGGATTCGGCTTCCGCTGACTATACAAAGGAAGGCTGAAGGCTGAAGTATATCTCCCACCCTTCATCTTCATAGCTGATCTATCCCTTTAATGCGCACCGTGGATAAGCTGTGGCAGGCAACGGGCACAGACAAGCTTGTCCTCTTTCTCATGAATGCAGTTAAGATAGACAAAGTTGCTATCTGTCCTGCCGCATACAAAACACTTGATTTCCATTATCCCTCCAGTTCGTTCAGTTCTTTCAGTATCTTTTCAGGGTCCATGTTATGCATCATCGCACCAAATGATAAGGACTCCATATTGATGCCCGGACATGTGAAACAGCCGTTGCCGAAATGTTTTTCAATGACCTGTCTGGCAGAAGCGCTCTCCTTTACCACATCACCTATGACTGAGTCCTTAGTGAATTTCTTCTTCATTGTCGCCTCCATACAGCCCTCCTTTCACAAATAGTCTTGTTTCCTGTTATTTTGTCTTTGTTATCTTTACACGCCACTGCTCAGGCCCCTGCTCAATATATTCCCATGAAAAAATACCCTCTTTCTCGTGCATAAACTGGTAGTGGAGGGGTCTTGGATCATGGTCATTAACAAGGATAAAGGCCTCGCCTGCCTTAAGGTCGTCAAATGTCTTAAAAATAAGCGGATGCCTCTCTCTCGGCACAATCTCAGAAACATTAAGCTCTTTCACCTTCATTCTCCTTTAACCGATAACAACTCTCTCGCTAAGCAGATCTCCCTTTACGCCGATGACTGTCTCTGTGAGTGGTATCTTCTTCCCTGACCTGTTTATCGCCTCCTTCAGGATCATCGTAATACCGCCGCAGCAAGGCACCTCCATCCTCAGGCAGGTGACCTTCTTGACCGGCACATTGCTGAATATCTCTGCGAACTTCTCGACATAGGACTGAGCATCGTCAAGCTTTGGACAGCCGATAACACACTTCCTGTCCTTCAGGAAATTTTTGTGAAAGTCATGCACTGCAAAGGCCGTGCAGTCCGCAGCGACCAGAAGGTCTGCGTCCTGAAGAAAAGGCGCCACAGTACCTATCAGTTTGATCTGGATAGGCCAGTGTGAAAGCCTTGGGGGCTCGTCCATTGCTACCGGTATTGGTCCGACACTCGAACACGACGGGCACTCCTCATCAACGTGTTTGCTCATTGTCTGCCTCCATAATTCTCTATTATTGTAATTTAAATGCCAAAGGCACTAAACACTGATTTAATATACCCCTGATACCGGCATTCCTGCTATGACCTATATCATATCCGGTGAGATCGCTTGCAGAAGAGGTTATTTCCGCATGAGCCTATCCCTCCGTATAAGGTCATTCTTCCTCACACCTAAGGGCGCATTTATATAGACTATATCCTCGTTTCTCGCTGAAGTCGTTAGTACGCCGTCACTGTCCCTTATTGATTTGATAACAAAGGTCTTTTCTTCGAGGCCCGGGGTGAGGAATTCGACAGTATCACCGATATCAAGCCTGTTCCTTAAACCTGCCCTCGCATCAGCACCATTAGTATCCATTATTATACCGACAAGCTCGTGGCTCATCCTGTAGCTTTCGCCGTCAAAATTATAATCGTTGTCCGGCTGCTTTCCCAAAAACATCCCTGTTGTATAACCCCTGCTGCTGAACATCGCAAGCTCCTTCAACCATCTCTCCTTGACATGATACGGGGAACCGTTAAGCGAGTCTATCGCCTCCCTGTAAGTCTTAACAACACCTGCTGCATAGTTTATACCCTTCATCCTCCCCTCGATCTTGAAGCTGTCTATCCCGGCATCCCTGAGCAGGGGCAGATGGCCTATCATGCACAAGTCTTTTGAACTCATCATATATGTTCCCCTGTCGTCTTCATAAACAGGGAAATATTCACCCGGCCTCTTCTCTTCCATTAGCCTGTAATTCCACCTGCATGAGTTCGTGCACTCGCCTGTGTTTGCGCTCCTGAAAGCAAGAAAGCTGCTTATATAGCACCTGCCCGAATAGGATATGCATATCGAGCCATGGACAAACACCTCAAGTTCGAGTGATACACGCTGTCTGATTTCCCTGATCTCGTCAATTGTAAGCTCCCTCGAGAGTATAAGCCTCCTCGCCCCGAGGCCTTCCCAGAAGCCTGCTGCTTCTGCATTTGTGATATTTGCCTGAGTGCTGATATGGATGTCTATATCCGGCGCTGTTTCTCTGAGCATCCTGAACACACCGGGGTCTGAAACAATCACTGCATCAGGCTTAAGGTGCCTAAGCAGTTCAATATGCTCCCTTAGCTCACTGATGTCCCTGTTATGGGGGAATATATTCAAGGTCACATAGACCTTCACACCCTTTTCGTGTGCGAACCTTATGGCCCTGTCGAGTTCATCTGACCCGAAATTCTTCGCCTTGCTTCTAAGGCTGAAACGGGAATTGCCGAGATAGACAGCATCAGCGCCATAGTGGATCGCTGTCTTCATCTTTTCGAAATCGCCTGCAGGCGCAAGCAGTTCAATCCTCTTACTCATAACCCTTTTTTATCCCATCTCCTGCTTCTTATTCACTATTCCGTCTCTCGTCTCTCATTCTTCTTCCTGCATCTCTTAATCTCTTCCCTCGCAATCTTATCGCATCTCTCATTCTCTATGTGGCCGTTGTGTCCTTTAATCCAGACCCATTCAATAATGTGGGGGGTCGAGGCCTTCAAGAGCCTCTCCCATAGGTCCCTGTTCATAACCTCTTTTTTCTGGGAGTTAACCCAATGCCTTTTTATCCAGCCATCTATCCATTCAGTCATACCCTTTATAACATAAGACGAATCGGTTGTTACCCTCACGCTGCACTGCTTCTTGAGTGATTCGAGGGCGGTTATGACGCCGAGTAGTTCCATCCTGTTGTTGGTCGTCATATCAGCGCAGCCTGAGACCTCCTTTTCCTTGCCTCCCCATTTAAGTATCGCACCGAAACCGCCAATACCCGGGTTTCCGCTGCATGCGCCGTCAGCGAATATCTCTACAAATGGCCTTTTCTCATCATTCCGCATGATCTATATTGTTGATTATTTTATCTTCCTTAAGCAAGTATCTTATGCAGCTATCATCTATCAGCTTATACTCAACAGGTCTGAATGCCTGTATGACTTTAATCATAGCATTGATAACCCATGACCCGGTTATAATCGAACATCAATGATTACATCAAGGAGGTTCTTATGGACAAATTTGTAAAGAATTTTATAGGGATGAGCTTGATCTATCTTACTGCAGCTTCTGTCTTAGGCGTAGTAATGCTCGGCCACCCTTCCCTTCTCTCCCTGAAATTCGTTCACTCGCATCTCAACCTGCTGGGCTGGGTCTCTATGATGATCTACGGAGTCGGCTATCATGTATTGCCGAGGTTTGCAGGCAGGCCCCTGAAACATCCGAAGATGGGGGAAACCCAGTTCTGGCTTGCTAACGCAGGGCTCATAGGCATGCTCCTATTCTCTGTCGTCTCTTTCTACAATCCGGAGGCAGGTATATACAGGGGGCTGACAGTTGCGTTCGGGCTTGTTGAAGTCTTTTCTGTCTTCCTTTTCTTCTACAATATGTTTGTGACTCTCTTCCCGAGAACAGAGACTGCTTAAATCAACCCGCATATTTCAGCAGGCCAGCAGGTCATGCCGGGCCTGCCGGCCTGCTGATGCGCCGGTCAATAACAGAGGGCTTTTAATTTATCGAGGTTTGTTATATTTATCCTGCCGTCCTTCTCAGCGATGATACCGAGTTTCCTGAGCTTGCTCATTGTACGGATGGAGGTCTCTACGGTCGTTCCGACCATCTCTGCGATGTCCTGTTTAGTGAGTTTCATGTCTATCAGGAGGCCGTCGCCTGTCTTCTTGCCTGTCTTGTCTGAGAGCTTAAGGAGGAGTGAGGCGATCCTCGACTCTACCCTCTCGAGCGCTATGTTCTTAAGTGCCTCGTGAGATTCCTTCATCCTGTCGCCGAGCTGCATAGCCATGCAGTACATCAGGCTTGGGAATCTGTCGAGTATCCTGAGTATGTTGCTCCTCGAGATACGGAGGAGCTGCGTGTTGTCCATCGCGATCGCGTTGGCAGGATACGGAAAGCCCCTTATGACAGCGAGCCCTCCAAAGAAATCGAGCGGCGGTATTATCTCGATTATCAGCTCCTTGCCTTCCTGAGAGAGCTTTGTTATCTTTATCTTGCCTTCTGTAACTATGTAGAACCACTCCGAAGGGTCGCCCTCAGAGAAGATTACATCCTTCTTTTTGAAAGACACAGACTGGATATACGGCGTGATCTCTTTCAGCTCTAACGGGTTCAGCGTGCTGAATACAGAGATACTCTTCAGGTCAATCATCTCTGTCACCCCTCAAGGGTTTCATTGTTCACCCTTTTTTCCTGACACCCTCTCTTGCTATAGCGACCTTACCTGTCCTGACGAACTCTTTTATGCCCATCGGCTTCATAAGCTCGATAAACGCCTCTATCTTCTTTTCGTTGCCGGTTATCTCGATCGTATATGTCTTGGGGCTCGAGTCTACTATCCTGCCCCTGAATATCTCTGTCAGGTTCAGCACCTCGGCCTTGTCAGCCTGCCTCGGGGCTACCTTCAGAAGGACCATCTCGCGCTCGACGTGGTCCATCTCTGTCATATCAGTCACCTTAATGACATCTATCAGCTTGTTGAGCTGCTTTGTAATCTGCTCGATTATCTGGTCATCGCCAGTAGTCACAATTGTCATGATAGAGATTTGAGGGTCTATCGTCTCGCCTACAGACAGGCTTTCTACGTTATATCCTCTTCCGCTGAAGAGGCCCGAGACCCTCGACAGGACCCCAAATTTATTCTCTACAAGTACAGATATTGTATGTCTCATCAACAGCCTCCACAATTAATCTGAGCGCTCTTATAAACTGTTTTCAACAGTTTATCTGACAGCCTTCAGCTTCTTTTCAGGCTTCTTCTCCTGCTCCTCAAAGAGCATGTGGTCTATAGGTGCTCCCGCAGGCACCATCGGATAAACCTTCTCCTTCCAGTCAATAACAAAATCTATAAATACCGGCCTCTTTATCCTGAAGGCCTCCTTAAGGACAGGCTCAACCTCCGATGGTTTGGTTGCCCTCAGGCCGACAGCGCCGTACGCATGAGCTACCTCTACAAAATCAGGCACAACATCGAGATTGGTGTGCGAGTATCTCTCATTAAAGAACAGCTCCTGCCACTGCCTTACCATGCCGAGGTACCTGTTGTTGAGTATCGCAACCTTCACAGGAAGCTTGTTGATAACAGCGGTAGCGAGCTCCTGTATGTTCATCTGGATGCTGCCGTCTCCGGCCACATCTATGACAAGCTTGTTCGGGAATGCGAGCTGTGCGCCGATCGCAGCAGGGAGCCCGTAACCCATAGTGCCGAGGCCGCCGGAAGAGAGGAATGTCCTCGGCTTGTCATACTTATAGAACTGGGCAGCCCACATCTGGTTCTGGCCGACCTCTGTGGTTATAATCGCATCTCCCTTTGTGGTTTCGTATATCTTTTCGACAACGTACTGCGGCTTAATCACTTCATCGCTCCATGTGTAGGTCATCGGCCTCTCTTCACGCCATACACTTATCTGCTTCAACCATGCCTTTCTCACCTCATTCCACTGCTCGTTGATCTCTTCCTTCATCACCTTGTTGAGCACAGCGAGCACATTCTTTACGTCGCCCACTATCGGAGTGTCGACCCTCACATTCTTCCTTATCGAGGTCGGGTCTATGTCGATATGGATTATCTTGGCATGAGGTGCAAAGGCATCAACCTTGCCTGTAACCCTGTCGTCAAAACGCATGCCAATGGCTATCAGCAGGTCTGAATCCTGCACAGCTTTGTTTGCATAGTATGTCCCGTGCATGCCGAGCATGCCGAGTGAAAGCGTGTGGGTTCCGGGGAAACCGCCGAGCCCCATAAGTGTCATTGTAACAGGGGTATCCGTGTGCTCAGCCAGCTCCCTGAGCTCCTTTGAGGCGCCTGATAAAATAACACCTCCGCCTGCTATGATAACAGGCTTCTTTGCCTTTGCTATATGATGTGCAGCCTGCTTTATCATCCACTTGTTGCCTTCGTAGGTAGGCTTATAGCTCCTCACGTCTATCTCAGGCCATACAAAATCCGTCTTGCTTGCAGTAACGTCTTTTGGAAGGTCTATAAGCACAGGACCGGGCCTGCCTGTTGTGGCTATATGGAACGCCTCCCGGATTGTCCTCGAGAGGTCTTTAACGTCCTTGACAAGGAAGTTGTATTTTGTGCACGGCCTTGTTATCCCGACAATGTCCGCCTCCTGAAAGGCATCATTCCCTATCAGCATGGTGGGCACCTGACCGGACATAACAACAAGAGGTATAGAGTCCATAGCCGCAGTCGCAATGCCGGTGACTGTGTTCGTTGCGCCCGGGCCTGATGTCACAAGAACGACACCCGGCCTGCCGGTAGCCCTTGCATAGCCGTCTGCTGCATGCACGGCACCCTGTTCGTGCCTTCCCAGTATCAACTTTATCTCTTTGTCGTCATAGAGGGTATCGAATATATTCAGCACAACACCGCCCGGGTAGCCGAATATGTATTTTGTGCCTTCCCTCTTCAGACTTTCGATTAATATCTCTGCGCCTGACATCTTCATAAGCCGGTAGCTCCTTAATAATGTTTCACAATAATAATGTTTCACAATTTTAACAGAACTCGTAAATCATTTGCAAAAAATCATCTTTTTCCCCTTAAAATACCTCTTATCTGTCATTCTGGCTTGTCCAGCCACAGGCTCATAGAGAATCTTTCCTTACGATCCTGATAAGCAGGAAGGATTCCCGACAAGCGGGAATGACAATGTGTTAATTTTCATCCACTTTTGTGCCGACTCGTCGGCATGTGGGTTTCATTCCATTATTGCTCCCTTGCCGGCAGAGCTCACCATCCTTGCATATCTTGCCAGATAGCCCTTCTTTATCTTAGGCTTAGGGGCCTTCCATATTGAAAGCCTCTTTTTTATCTCATCTTGGGACACGAGAAGGTCTATCCTTCTCTTAGGGATGTCGATCCTTATCCTGTCACCGTCCCTGATTATTGCTATAACACCGCCTTCCATCGCCTCCGGCGATATATGTCCTATGCAGGGGCCCCTTGTGCCGCCTGAGAACCTGCCGTCTGTGATGAGCGCGACAGACTCGCTTAACCCCATCCCTGCGATTGTTGCGGTAGGGGAAAGCATCTCCCTCATGCCCGGGCCTCCCTTTGGCCCCTCGTATCTTATCACGACAACATCCCCTGCCTTGATCTCTCCTGCAAGGATCGCCTTCATGCCTGATTCCTCAGAATCATAGACCTTTGCATTCCCCTCAAAGCTCATCATATTGCTGCTGACGGCAGACTGTTTTACTACAGCCCCGTCAGGAGCTATGTTGCCGCGGAGTATAGCAATACCGCCCTCTTTGTGGTACGCCTTATTCAGCGGCCTGATAACATCCTCATTAACTACACCCGAATCATCAGCTATACGGTGTATAGTCTTTCCGCTGACAGTGATGTTGTCATGCAGTTTTGACTTGAGCCTCTTCATAACAACAGGGACACCGCCTGCATAATCGAGGTCTTCAAGGTAGTGTTCTCCGCCCGGCAGCATGTTTGCGATATGAGGCGTGGTCCTGCTTAGTTTATCAAAGGCCTCAAGCTGCAGGTCAATACCTGCATCGTTGGCTATAGCAGGGATATGGAGCACTGTGTTTGTTGAACCTCCAAGGGCGAGGTCAACCATAATCGCATTCTCGAACGCCTTTCTTGTCATTATCTTTCTCGGAGTGATATTCTTTTTGACGAGTTCAACTACGCGTTTACCGCTCTCAAACGCTATCCTCCTCTTGTTTGCTGATATCGCCAGTTCTGTTGCGCACTTCGGCAGGCTCATACCGAGGGCCTCCGTAACGCACGCCATCGTGTTTGCAGTATACATGCCCTGACAAGACCCGACTCCGGGGCAGGTACAAACCTCGAGCGAGTCGAGCTCTTCACTGGTGATAAGTCCTTTTTTGAACTTGCCTATTGCCTCAAAGGTATCGCTCGTGAGGTTCAACCTCCTGCCCTTAAGATACCCCGAGTGCATAGGACCGGCAGTCACAATAATGGACGGCACGTCAATCCTTGCAGATGCCATAAGCATTCCGGGGGTAATCTTGTCGCAATTAGTGAGCAGGACAAGGCCGTCAAACTGGTGCGCCTCTGCAACAGTCTCGACCATATCAGCAATCAGTTCTCTCGATGGAAGCGAATAATGCATACCTGCATGTCCCATCGCTATCCCGTCGCAAATCCCGGGGATGCCGAAGAAAAAAGGATATCCTCCGCCTGTATGTACACCTTTTTCTATAAACCTCTCAAGGTCCCTCATGCCTGTATGGCCGGGGATTATGTCGGTAAAGCTTGTGGCAACACCGATAAACGGCTTTTTCATCTCTGACCTGGGTATGCCTGTGGCATAAAGCAGCGCCCTGTGCGGAACACGCTCAAGCCCTTTTTTGATGCGATCGCTCCTCATAAAAACGCCCCCTTATCTAATATTTGAATTTAAGAATATCGGTCATTGGACGACAGACACAGAGAGGGGAAAAACATCGAAAGATAGAATCCCCCTCTCTGTGTCTGTTTATCAGTTAGAGTGGGTCTTCTTGTATCCCCTGACGATCTCGGCCATCCTGTCTTTTTTCAAAAGCTTAAGCTTCTGCACCCTCTTCCTCTCTACCTCTTCTTCTGTAGTGAGATAGACCTTCCTGTCGATCTCAACAAGGATATTTTCGAGGTCCCTGTGCTCCTCGTCGAGCTTCCTGTACTCCTCGTTCTCCTTAATGAGCAGATCCATAATCTCCTTGTCTGACAATTTGCCCTCCTTTTCTGCCTGAGCCGGACACCTGCACAGGCGGTTTAGATTTTTAGATCATCGATTATCCTCTCTGATAATCTGTAAGAGTTCTCTATGCAATCATTAACGCTTATACCCCTGTATGCATTCCCCGTGATATACATCCCCTTATATTTTACCAATAAATCATCTATTATCCTAAGTTTCTTTTGATGACCAATATTATACTGCGGTATGGCTTTTTCATGCATATATACCTTCGCAAAAACAGGCTCAGCCTTTATATCCATAATCTTGCTCAATTCGCCCTCTACTGTCCTGATAAGCATATCTTCTTTCTGCCTCGCAAGGTCAGACGCCCTCGCCCCTCCCACCATGGTCCTGAGGAGCAGATGCCCTTCCGGCGCCCTGTTCGGAAATATGCTCGAATCCCAGAGTGTACCGAGTATCCTGCAGCCCTCTTTAAACGGTATAAGGAATCCGAAACCGTCGAGTTCATGCCTCACCTGTTCCTTCCTGTAGCCGAGACAGACAACGGAAACAGACGGATAAGTTATGTCCTCAAGAGCGGCAGACATGGTCCTGTCAAGGCTATTTACTATCTTTGAAGCCGCATGAGCCGGTGTTGCGAGCACAACCAGATCAGTGTCCATAACAACGCCGTTATTGAGGCCAAGTGCGAAACCGTTTCCTTTCATATCAATTGACTCTACCATGCTGTCTGTCATGACCATGCTGCCGAGCGATTCCTTAAGGGACTTAACAAGCGTCTCCATCCCCTCATAAAAAGATGTCAGCAGGCCACCCGGACCCGGGCCGGGACCGGCCTTGCCCTCTTTTTTTGCCCTTATCTGGAGTTTGATCAAGGCCCTGATGAGACTCCCATAATTCACTTCGAGCTCATGTATCCTCGGAAAACAGCTCTTAAGGCTTAGCTTCTCAGGGTCCCCTGCATAAATGCCTGATGCCATCGGGTCTATCATTTTTTCATATGCCTCCCTGCCGAGCCTCCTCTTAGCAAAATCCGCAAGGCTTTCATCATAATCATCACTTCCTTTAGGAGCTACTATCTCGCAAGCAACCCTCAGACGGCCCGGGAGACTAAGCAGCTTCGAGCTAAGAAATGCAGGCGGTGATTCAGGCAGGCGGTGGAGCAGACCATCAGAAAAAATAAACCTCTTCATCGAGGCCTTATTGCTCCTGATGGGTTCAAGGGAAAGGTCGTTTATCAACTCAAGGGTCTTTGGCTTGTTGTCGAGGAAGCCGTTCACGCCGCTCTCGCAGAGGAAGCCATCTGCACCGTCTGTCCATATCTTGCCGCCCGGGCGAGCCTCTGATTCGAGCACGAGGATATCGAGCGAAGGGGCCCTTCTGTTCAAAAGATATGCAAGCGAGAGGCCTGATATGCCGCCGCCTGCTATTATTACCCTTGCCATCCGATTCCCTTAATCTTCATTACGATAATATCCTTCAAGGCGTCTATAAACAACGGGCTTGTATTAAGCGACTCCGCCCTCATCAGTTTTATGTTTAGCTTATCAGCAAGTCCCTTATATAGTATATCAATTTCGTACAGTGTTTCTATATGGTCAGAGACAAAGCTTATCGGGACAACGAGGAGGTTGCCCACGCCCTTCCCTGCAAGCTCTCTTATCTTTTCTTCAGTCGTTGGTACGAGCCATCTTACAGGACCGCTCTTGCTCTGGTATGAGAGATCCCACTTAATATCGATCTTCTTTAAGACCTCACCGATCGTCCCTTTAATCTCATTCACATAAGGGTCTCCAGACTCAACAATGCTCATTGGAAGGCTATGGGCGCTAAAGAGCACATGGATGTCACCCCCTCCCAACCCTCCCCCTCGAGGGGGGAGGGTAAGGGAGGGGGTGAATGACTCTATGCCCTTTTTTATCACATCCACCAAGGCCTCGATGTACATCTTGTGACTAAACCATGAAGAGATGTGCGTGGATTCCATGCCGGTATACTGCCTTATGACATCATCAAACCTCGACATAGCTGAGCCTGTTGTGGCAATCGAATAGTGCTGATAGAGGCTGAGGGCGATTATCCTGCGTATTCCATCCCTATGCATCTGCCTGATCGTATCTTCGATAAGAGGGTGCCAGTAACGCATGCCGATATAGACCTTGAAAGCGCGTTCGGAGTTCGGAGTTCGGAGTTCGGAGTTCAGACTTGTTTCAAGCGCCTTAGCCTGAGCAGTTGTTATGCCGAGTATAGGGGATTTGCCGCCTATCATGCCGTACATCCCCTCTGTCTTTTTCGAGCGAAGTCGTGATATGAGCCATGCTATAGGTCTCTGTAAAAATGGAGGCCCAAGCCTGATAATATCCCTGTCAGAAAAAAGGTTGTAGAGAAACGGCTTTACAGCCAGGAGTGAATCAGGCCCGCCAAGGTTTAGGAGTATTACACCTATCGTCTCGATCTCACGACCTCAGCTACTTCTCGCTAAACCTGTGAACCGCCTCGACCATCGCTATTGCGCCTTCGAGCGGCGCCTCAGGGAATATGCCGTGCCCGAGGTTGAAGATGTGTCCTTTCGCAAACTCGCCTTTCCAGAGGACATCCTTGACCCTGTCTTCGAGTTTTTCCTTCGGCAAAAAAAGCGCATAAGGGTCAAGGTTGCCCTGCACGGCGTATTTCTTGCCAAGCCCCTTTATTGCATCATGCAGGTCAACCCTCCAGTCAATGCCGATCACATCAGCGCCTGACTTTCTTATCTCTTTTAAGAGGCCGGCACAATCATTCACAAAATAGATTACAGGCACGCCCTCTTTTTTGACTCCGGATACAACACGTTTCACATAAGGGAGCGCATACTCCCTGTAGTCATCGGCGCTGAGTATGCCTGCCCAGGTATCAAAGATCTGAACAGCCTGAGCGCCTGCCCTTATCTGCGCTGTAAGGTATGATATTACGGTCATTGTCAGCTTATCCATAAGGAGGTTAAAGAGTCCTGGGTTCTGGAACATAATCCTCTTTGTGTTAATAAAATTTTTTGTGCTCCCACCTTCGATCATATATGTAGCGAGGGTGAACGGCGCGCCTGAAAAGCCTATAAGCGGCACCTTAAGTTCCTGCCTCAGTATCTTTATAGCCTCAAGCACAAAAGACATGCTGTCTTCTGTATCAGGCACGATCAGCCTGTCAACGCCGGACTTGCTCCTTACAGGGTCCTTGAGCACAGGCCCCTTTTTGTCAGTGAATTCAAGGTCCATGCCCATAGCCTCAATAGGTATGAGTATGTCCGAGAATAGTATTGCAGCATCTACCCCCAGCCTCAAGACAGGCTGTATAGTCACCTTTGCAGCAAGTTCGGGCGTCTTGCACAGCGTCAGGAAATCGACCTCTGCACGTACTGACTGGTACTCGGGAAGATACCTCCCTGCCTGCCTCATTATCCATACAGGAGTGTATTCTGTCTTCTCGCCCAAACATGCCCTAAGAAATGTATCGTTCATCTTCCCTCCAATTATTATTCCGACTTACGATTCACGATTCACGGCTTTATTCAGCATCCTCTTCGGCACGTATCCGCAGAAAGGTTCTTCTTCCATATAGTCGCCGTAAACAGAGTATGCCCTTGCCCTGCACCCTCCGCATACGTTTATATATTCGCATTCGCCGCACCTTCCCTTATAGCTGCCGAAATCCCTCATGTCTTTAAAGAGGGCTGAATCCTCCCATATTTCCTTAAAGGACTTCTCCCTGATATTGCCTGCCGACACCGGTAAGTAACTGCATGGGAGCACATTACCATCAACATCTATGAGGCATATAAGCTGTCCGGCAAGGCAGCCCTTTGCGCCTCCTGTAGAGAACTTGAGCGTCCTCCTCTCGAACCTTTCGCCCTCTTCTTTTGACTTCTGGAGCACTACCCTGTAGTAGTGCGGGGCGCAGGTGGGCCTCACGAGCATGTCATGCTCGTCCTTTTCCATCCGGTAGTGCCATTCGAGGATATCCTCATAGTCCTCCTTAGATATCAGTTCGCTCATTATCTCCTCGCCCCTGCCTGTAGGCACAATCATGAACATGTACCACGCAGTTGCTCCCAGCTCCTTAGCGAGCCTGTAGACCCTCGGTATCTCTTCCTGATTCCTCTTCGTGAACGATGAGTTAATGATGAATTCAATGCCGTTTTTTTTGAACAGCCTTGCAGCGTTTATCGTCCCTGAGAAGGCACCCTTCTGTTTCCTGAAATCGTCATGCACATCATCTGTTGAGCCGTCAAGGCTGAGAGAGACTATGCGTATGCCAGAGTCCTTTATACTGCTGCATATCTCCTCTGTCACAAGTGTCCCGTTTGTGGCAAGACAGACCCTGATCCCCTTGTCTGTACCGTAACGGGCAATATCGAAGACGTCACTCCTGATGAGAGGCTCTCCGCCGGAGAGTACAACAACAGGCTTTGCATAACATGCTATATCATCCAGCACCCTGAATGCCTCTTCTGTAGGGAAGTCAGGATGACCCTTCGCCTCCATTTCAGAGGAAGAGCGGCAATGGACACACCTGAGGTTGCACCTCCTCGTTATCTCCCATGCTATCCATTTAGGCACAAACTCCATAAATCTCCTTGTTTTCGCAACCAGCAGCCAGCTCCAGGTCTTGCTGACGGCTGACTGCTGGTTACAATTAGTATTATTATACGGTTACTTCCGCTATTTTGCTATTCCAGATAAACGTCTCTATTGCATCAAGCAAAGGCCTGAAGCTTGAAGGGTCGAGGGCAGAGACAGCTATTGCATTGAATCTCATCCTTATAAACTCCGCCTCATCAGCCGGCAGCCTGTCCGTCTTGTTAAATACAAGCAGCTGCGGTTTGGCGTTGAGGTTCAGGTTTGCGAGTATCTTTTCGACAGATGCCATATGCTGCTCGAACCTCGGGTTGGACGCATCAACAAGATGGATAAGGAGGTCAGCGTCCTCGAGTTCTTCGAGGGTCGACCTGAAGGCTGCCATAAGGTCATCCGGAAGGTCCCTTATGAAACCGACCGTATCTGTTATTATGACCTCCCTCTCTTTCGGGAACCTGAGCCTCCTGCTCGCAGTATCGAGGGTCGCAAACATCTTGTCCCCGACAAAGGTCGAGCTCCTTGTGAGCGCATTAAGCAATGTGGACTTCCCTGCGTTTGTGTAGCCGATAATTGAAACAATAGGAATACCTGTATTAATGCGGCGCTGCTTTCTCTGCCTGCGCGCCTCAGAGAGTTTTTTTAGCTCTCTCTCAAGAAGACTTATCCTGTCGCGCACGCGCCTCCTGTCGATCTCGAGCTTCATCTCACCGGGCCCCCTGCCGCCGATGCCTCCCATCAACCTCGACATGGCAGTGCCTTTCCCTGTCAGCCTCGGTAGCCTGTACTTAAGCTGTGCAAGCTCAACCTGCACCTTGCCGTCCCTGCTATGGGCACGCTGTGAGAATATATCGAGTATAAGCTGAGGACGGTCTATTACCTTAAGCTCTGTCAATTCACCGATAGCCTTTATCTGTGAAGGGGTGAGGCCCTGATCGAATATCAGCATAGTCACGCCCTTGTTCATGGCATTAATTATTATCTCCTTGAGCTTCCCTTCACCGAGGAGAAACCTCGGGTTTATCTCCTTGGGCCTCTGGATCGCAGTGTCGAGCACTATAAGGCCGCTCGAGAACGCAAGGTCCTTGAGCTCCTCAATTGAGTCCTCCTGTTCATGCCTCGGCCTTGAAGAAACACTTATCAGTATAGCCCTCTCCCTGTCCTTATCGTGCGCAAAGGTCCTCCGCCTCTCCATCTCATCCTCGAGTGCATTAATGAAGGATGCGAAGTCCATATCGAACTGATAAATGTTAGACGGAGCAGCTATCTCTGTTAAGTTAAGCGCGCCCTCCGGCATCAGATGTGCTGTAAAAATCATGTCCGGCAGACTGTCTCTTATGCCGATAGCCGCAACTATATCAAGCCTGAGCAGGGAAAGGTCAGTGAGGTCATCCTTATTCAAGGGCTCGTTCTTGAGATGAGTATGGATGAGCCTGAGTCCTCTTAAAGCCTTTTTACCGAGCGGATAATCAGAGAGGTCAGGAATAAGTATACCCTTTGCGTCGCCGATAATTACATGTGTGATATTGCCCGACCTGTTTATCAGCGCGCCTATCTGGCGGCCTGTCCTGAACGACAGATCAGATATGTATTTCGCAAATTCAGGAGTGACAACCTTGTCAAAAGGAATCCTTTTGCGATAGACCCTTTCGAGAAGGTGTATATCGGTGCCCTTAAGTCCTGCTGTATCTCCGTAAAGAGCTGGTATTCTCTTGCCTCCGGTTCTGTATTTGTATTTATTTTATCACACTATCACGGATAGAGCACAAAAGATACTACTGTCCAAAATATCCCTCAAAAGGGCTGAATGCCGAAGAAACATAATACCGACACCTTATAAAATTAATCCACGACTATCTATCCATAAAAGAATCTTCACTCAGATGTCGACTACAATACTTATCAATACGAGTCCTAACATCTAATTATCCTGTCGATTGTATTATGCTTATGAGGTGTTCAGCCCTTTTGTCGTTTTTATTTTGGACAGGTCTGTACAGAAGAACAACTTATCCTGTCCTGATACCGTATCTGTCCCTCAGCATGTCACCGAGCATATTGAAGCAGAGTGAGCTTATGGTTATCGCAAGACCCGGAAAGAGCACGACCCACGGAGCTGAGACTATAAAAGCCCTGCTGGAGCTTATCATTGCGCCCCAGCTCGGCGAAGGAGGCTGTGCACCAAGACCGAGAAAACTGAGGGATGCCTCAGTCAGGATATACCCGCCGAGTTTCAGCCCCATCATGACAATGCACAAGGGAATGCACTGCGGGAGCAGATGAACAAAA